>CAJTJP010000003.1 GCA_910576855.1 Erysipelotrichales bacterium | reverse complement strand
CGGTTTTGAGGGATGACCTCAGAAAGAACCGGTGATGAAGGCGAAGTGGAGACACCTGTACCCATACCGAACACAGAAGTTAAGCACTTCAGCGGCGAAAATAGTAGGCCGAGCGCCTGTGAAGATAGCACGTTGCCGGGCATTGACCCTTGATAAAGGGTCTTTTTTATGTTTCTGTCGCTCTTTTTTGTCTTCACTTTAAAAATCAGAATGAGTGAGTAGTAATATGGGAACATTAATAACAATCTCTGTTAAAATTATGCTATAATAAATGAGATTCATTTACTTAAAATTGATATGAAACAGGATATTCGCAATATAAAAAATACTAAAGCTATTTTTAGATATTCATTAAAGTTTTACGTCTTTGAATACACGAGAGTTAATGAAAGGAACGATTAGCATGGAATTTGTTGTTGGTATAGATTCTAAGGAACATGATGAATTTGTAAAGAAGCATCCACTCTGTAATTTATTACAATCATCAAAATGGGCGCACGTTAAAGATAACTGGGATCATGAAATCGTAGGTGTGAAAGAAAGCGGTGTCCTGATTGCTTCTGCTTCTGTGCTTATTAAACGACTTCCGTTATCTTTTTCTATCTTGTATACTCCGAGAGGACCGGTGATGGATTTTAATAATACGGATTTGGTTCAATGCTTTTTCCAAGGTATGAAGCGTTTTGCGCGCTCTCAGCATGCAATCTATCTAACAATGGATCCTGCTGTTCATTGTAATGATTATACGCTTGAGGAAGCCAATGAGAATCGATATGATACCTGTGGTAAAATAATCCGTATGCTTCAGCAGATCGGCGCAAGCTTTAAAGGCTATACAAAATCGATCGACGATACGATTCAGCCTCGTTATCACGCAAATGTTTATGCTGCAGAGGATTTTCGTGAAAATCTTCCGAAAAGTGCACGAAAGGCATTGAATATTGCGGAAAAGAAAATGCTGCAAGCAGAAACTTGCGAGCTTGATGATGTACATATCTTTGCTGAAGTAATGCATCATACGGAGGCCCGTAAAAACATTGCTTTACGTGGTGAGGATTATTTTAAAAAGCTGATACAGGTCTATGGTGAGGATGCCGTGATTTATCTGATCAGAATTCCGTTAAAGGAATTATATGATGATTCTACAGTGAAATTGAAGGAGAATGAAAAGGCGCTGTCTGAATGTCCTGAAAATGCCAAAAAGAAACGCTTTACCTTAGAGGAACAGCATGCTTCCTACAGCAGAGAAGTAAGTGATTTGACTAAGCTTATCGAACAATGCGGTAACAGTGTTATAGGTGCCGGGGCTTTATGTGTGAAATTCGGTAAGGATGCCGAATTGCTTTATGCAGGTATGGATGATACCTATAAGCGCTATATGGCTCCTTATCTAGCGTTTTATAAATGTATGGAATGGAGCTTTGCGCACGGCTGCCGCTCCTGTAATATGGGAGGGATTGAAGGAAACTTAAAGGGTGGCTTAACGAAATTTAAAGCTAATTTTCACCCTATTATTAATGAATATATCGGTGAATTTGACATTGTATACCATAAGCTTTTCTATCGTATCATTATGAGAGTTTTATCAAAAAGAAAGAAGCACAGCACATGAAAGAATATATTGTTGATTCAGTAACACAGACACAGAATATAGCGATGCAGCTTGCGCATTATATGGAAGGGAAAAAAGCTTGTATTTTATTAAAGGGCGATTTAGGCGCCGGTAAGACGACTTTCACAAAGGCATTAGGTGAGGCATTAGGTGTTTCCAAGGTAATAAATTCTCCAACCTTCACAATTTTAAAAAGCTATAAGATGAGGGATCAGCGGATTCTATATCATATTGACGCATATCGCTTAGAAGGAATGAGCCAGGATCTGGGCTTTGATGAAATCTTTGATGAGGATGCGATTTCTGTTGTAGAATGGCCGCATTTTATACAAGAATGCTTGCCGAATTCTTTTCTATCGATAACGATTAAAGTGATTGATGGTGATAAAAGAAGTCTTCAATTTGAGATGAATAATAAATCAACAGTGAATGATTTAAAGGAGTAATATATGAAAACCTTATGTATGGATTCAGCACACAAGCATCTTGTGATTGCTTTGATCGAGGATGGACAAATCAAGGCTGCTTGTGAAAAAGAATGCTGGAAAAGACAAAGTGAGACACTTTTTCCCGAACTGATAAATTGTTTTCAAAGTGCAGGATGGAGTGTTGATGATATCGATGAGGCAGTAATCAGTGACGGTCCGGGAAGCTACACCGGAGTAAGAATCGCAATGAGTGTTGCGAAGGTGCTGTGTTCAAGCAAAAACATACCGTTATCATGTATTTCTACCCTGCAGCTTTATGCAGGACTCAGTGAGCATGCCTATGTGTTATTAGACGCACGCAGTAAACGAGCTTATTTCGCTCATTATCATTTGGGTAAGTTGATCGGTGATGAAATAGTAACTACATTAGATGAAATAACGAATATTATATCAGATCATCCGTATCGAGTGATTGGTGATACAGAATTACTGCACTGTGAAAAGGAGAATGTATCGTTGGCTGAAAACTTTTGTGCCCTGCTCCCGTTTGCACGCAAAATAGACAATATTCACAGCCTGACACCACGATATCTGAAGGATAATGATGCATACAAGGTGAAATGATGATACGAAGGATGACTGAGAATGATATCGATGCCGTTCTTGAACTGAAGGCCGGTGAATTTCAGCCGGCTTGGAATCGCGACATGCTGATGTCTGAACTGAAAGATAATCCGTTTGCTCAAGCATATGTACTGACAAAGAATGATAAAATCATTGGCTTTCTTGACTTTTGGATTACCTTTGAAACGGCGCAGCTCGCAAATATCGCGATTGAAACAAACAGACAGCGTCAAGGCTTAGGCTCATTGCTGATGAATGAAATGCTGGAAATCTGTGACAAGGAGATGTGTGAAATGATTTCCTTAGAGGTGCATGTGAATAATCAGACAGCGATATCATTCTATGAGCATTACGGTTTTATAAAGGCATCCTTGCGGAAAGGATATTATGAGGATGGATGTGATGCCCATCTGATGATAAAGCCTTTGGGAGGTAACTATGTATGAGTGATACAATAATTTTAGCGATAGAATCAAGCTGTGATGAAACAGCGGCGGCAGTAGCCAGAAACGATACTGAAATTCTTTCCAATATCGTTTCCTCACAGATTGATGTTCATAAGGATTTCGGCGGTGTTGTACCGGAAGTCGCAAGTCGAATTCATGTAGAAAATATATCTGCGGTAATTGATGAAGCACTGAAACAGGCAAACGTAAAACCATCGGATTTAGACGCGATTGCCGTTACGCAAGGTCCGGGCTTGATCGGCAGTCTGCATGTAGGAGTGCAGGCGGCAAAAACCCTTGCATGGGCGTTTTCAAAACCGTTGGTACCGGTACATCATATTGCGGGACATATTTATGCGAATGCTTTGGTAACAAAGCTTGAATTCCCGTTATTGGCGCTTGTTGTAAGCGGCGGTCATACAGAGCTTGTTTATATGAAGGATGAGTGGAGCTTTGAAATCCTCGGAACTACGCAGGATGATGCGATCGGGGAAGCCGGTGATAAGGTCGGACGTGTATTAAAACTTCCGTATCCCGGCGGCGTTTACGTTGATCGCTTGGCAAAGCAGGGAAAAAATATTTATCCGCTCGCAAAACCGAAAACACAAAATGAATTGGATTTTTCCTTCAGTGGTCTAAAAAGCAGTGTACTGCAGTTTATCGATCGTTGTGAGCGTAAACAAATGAGCTTTGAGCCTGCAGATCTGGCCTGTTCCTATCAGGAATGTGCATTACAGGAGTTGTTAGATCCGACTAGATCGGCACTGAAGCAATACCGACCGAAAATGATGGTATTGGCCGGCGGTGTTGCGGCGAATTCAAGACTTCGTGAGCTTGTCGAACAGGATTTAAGCCGGGAATTCGCTGATGTTTCGTTTGTGATACCGCCTTTATCCTGTTGTACCGATAATGCCGCAATGATTGCGGTGGCAGGCAGTGTCGCCTATCGCCATGGGGTACGCGGCGATTTTTCGCTGACGGCAGATCCGGGCATGGAGCTTTGCGTTGACAGTGAAGCATCGAATCAATAAGTTAATAATGATAGAATATTCACAAACTATCAGAGTTATGCTATAATTAATACGGTGATAAATATGGCAGGCAAAAATGTTCCCAAAGCAACCCTACAGCGTTATCCGGTCTATTTAAAGGCACTGCGCAAATTAAAGCGCGGCGGTGTAGAACGAATCATGTCTAAGGAATTGGCGAGTGTTGTCAATATCGAGCCGACAACGATTCGTCGTGATTTTTCCTTTCTCGGAAGCTTGGGTAAACAAGGCTTCGGCTATGAAATCGATCGTTTGATTGAAATATTCAATGCTCAGCTCGGCATGGATTTTGAGGAAAAAATTATCCTTGTCGGCGCCGGTAATATGGGCAGGGCATTAATGAAATACAATAAGTGGGATTATGTAGTCGGAGAGATTGTCTGTGCCTTTGATATCAATCTCGATCGTCAAGGGGTTCGCTTCGGCATTCCTGTTTATGATTTGGATGAGTTAGAGGAACGTATCCCGGCCGGCTGTCGAATTGCGATACTGGCAATATCGACAAATATTCAGGCAACGGTGGACCGTTTGATTCAAAGCGGCATCATCGGACTGGTTGATTTCACCCATGAGCACATTCAAGTGCCGAAAGGGGTTGTATTAAAGACCGTAGATGTGGTATCATCTATACAGGAGCTTGTTTTTGAAACAAACTCATTGACGATAAAACAATGATGCAGGACGAATTCTCGGACGTGAGAAAAGCGAATCGTTGATATGGTGAAAAGAACGATCATGAAAGAGAAGGAGAACACCTGCGGAGTTAAACCGGAGAACTGACAGTAGACGGTTTCGCAAGAACGCAGCGTTATGCGTATGAAATCAAGATGCGTAGGCAGTCAGTCTATGAATCAGGATGGCACCGCGTAGTAAGTATTACGTTCCTGAACGGAGCGTTTTTTTATTGGAAGCTAAAGGAGGAAATTTTATGTTTGAATTTATGACGGTACGTGAGCTTTATGAAATTGCTTTTTCCAAAAATCATATGGAAATGGATTCTTTGGAATATGTTCAGCTGCAGGGGTGGATCAGAACCAATCGCTGCAGCGGCAAGCTGGGCTTTATTGAATTGAACGACGGAACCTATTTTCGTAATGTGCAGCTTGTCTATGAAAGTGAGCTGGCAAATTTTGCCGAGGTTGAAAAGTATACGACAGGATCGGCAATCACTGTTACCGGTAAGCTGGTATTTACACCGCAGGGCAAGCAGCCGTTTGAAATCGCGGTCACGGAAATGGTTTTAGAGGGAGCCTGTGACAATGACTATCCGTTGCAGAAAAAGCGTCACAGCTTTGAGTTTATGCGCGAAATGCCGCATCTTCGTCCTCGTGCTAATACCTTTTATGCAGTGTATCGACTGCGTTCGGTATTATCAATGGCAATTCATGAATTCTTTCAGAATCAGGGCTTTGTATATGTACACACACCGATCATTACGGGAAATGATGCCGAGGGTGCGGGAGAATGCTTTACGGTCACCACTCGCGAAGATACAAACTATGAGGAGGACTTCTTCGCTAAGCATGCTTCCTTGACCGTATCGGGACAGCTTCATGTGGAGGCATTTGCGATGGCCTTCAGAGATGTATATACCTTCGGGCCGACCTTCCGTGCCGAAAACTCGAATACAGCACGTCACAGCTCCGAGTTTTGGATGATCGAGCCGGAAATTGCTTTTGCCGATCTTGAGGATGATATGGATTTAATTGAGGATATGATCAAATACTGTATCGATTATGTGCTTGAAAATGCTCCTGAAGAAATGGCGTTCTTTGAAAAGATGATCGATCATGACTGCATCAAACGAATTCAAGCAGTAAGAAACAGTGAATTTAAGCGTATGACCTACAGTGAAGCAATCGAGCTGTTGAAGCAGGCAGATGTGAAGTTTGAATATAATAAAATCGAATGGGGCATGGATCTGCAGAGTGAGCATGAGCGCTATTTGTGTGAAAAGGTCGTGAACGGTCCGGTATTCTTAACTGATTATCCAAAGGATATCAAGGCCTTCTATATGCGCATGAATGAGGATAATAAAACGGTTGCGGCGTGTGATTTATTAGTGCCGGGAGTCGGAGAGCTTGTCGGCGGTTCTCAAAGAGAAGAGCGCTATGAGCTGTTAGAAAAGCGTATGGATGAAATGGGCATGAACAAGGAAAGTCTGCAGTGGTATATGGATCTGCGCCGTTACGGCGGCTGTAAGCATGCCGGCTTCGGTCTGGGATTCGATCGCTTCCTGATGTATTTGAGCGGTATCAGTAATATTCGTGATGTAGAGCCGTTCCCGCGTACACCGCGCAATCTTATCTTCTAGTGATAAACAAATTTTAGTTTTTTTCAAACAGTTGCTATGTTTGCTTATATCACATTTTTGTGATGTTGACGGAAAATCGTTGTGGTTTTCCGTTTTTTCTCTTATAATATAATTGGTGAATAAAATGACAGAATATAAGCTATGTGAACATAAGGACGGAAGTGTTCTGTATGTTTCCGATATACATAAGGTTTTACTGGAAATGATGAAGGATCTGGACGCAGTCTTGCGTAAGCACAATATCCCTTATTGGCTGGCCGGAGGCAGTGCCTTAGGGGCAGTTCGTCATCAGGGTTTTATCCCTTGGGATGATGATATGGATATAACCATGCTGCGCAGTGATTATGAGCGTTTTCTAAAGGAAGCAGTACCTGATCTGCCTGATCGATATGTATTCCAGTGCTATGAAACGGATAAGAAATTCAATGTATGTGTACCGGCAAAACTTGTGCTGAAGGGAACGCATATCAAAGAGTTTAACACGTTGTTAAAAAGCAAATGTGAATATGGAGACGGCTTGTTTATCGATATTTTTATCTGTGATGAAATGTCAATGAGGCCTCATCGTGATTTACCGAGGCGTTTATTGAATCTGTCGTTAATGGCTGTGATTACGATGCTTGAAAATCTGCATGTGAATCCGATACCGTTAAAAAGCTGGTTTATGTATAATGCGAAGCGATATGGTGAAGTTAATAAAGGCAGTGGTACGATCGGTTATGCATTGTCATGGTGCTTCAATTCACCGCTTCATCCGGTGCGCTATCCGAAGGACAGTGTTTTTCCGATTCAGTATGTACCCTTTGAGGACACAGAATTGCCGATTCCGCGTGATCCTCATGTGATGCTTGCGATTGAGGTAGCGAAAAATCATATGGAGCTGCCGAGTGTCGAAGCAAGAAAGCCAAAGCATATCAAGGACGCTGTCTTGTAGCAGAAAGGAGTTATCTTTATGGCATATGTACCGCCGAGGAAACAACATAACACAAAAGCTTTTCTGTTGATTGTACTTGCTGTGCTTGTTTTATGCGGCTGTATATTTGCGGGATATCATTTTTTTCTGCAAGAAAAGGAAAAGGCAAAGGGCTTTTCCATCTGCGGCTTAAACGAAGAAAAAAGTATGGAAAAGCTTTCTTATCAAGGAGCTACTTATTCCATCAGTGATTATATGTATTACGGTGAAAGCTTGAATCTGTTTGCGAAGCCTTATCAGGCTGATAAGCAGGATGATGTAAAGCGTAAAAGCATTGAGCTTATGAATCTTTGTAACGGCGATTCGATTATTTATACAATGGAAAACGGCGCCGATCGTCAAATCGATGTGAGTGAATTGAGCGATGGATTTTATTCCTTAACGATTAATGATGAGCTTGTGAAAAAGCGTTTGGTATATACAGAGGTGTTGGAGAGCGAGCCGTTTTATACCGTTACGCGAGATAACAAACGTAAAAAGCTGACCCTGTTGGCTGATGCTGCGATGGCTGAGCCGAAGCTGAAAGAGAACGCCTTGTTCTTAAAGGTAGAGAGTGAAGAGCCTTCCAAGACGGTCTATGACGTTTTTATCGATCCGTACGGAAATCGAATGCTGAACGGCGTTTATCAAGCGGGTGTGAGCGGTAACGGACTTCAAGAGGCAACAGAAATGCAGTGGGCGGCTGAATACCTGAAAAAAAGGCTTGAGGAACAAGGCCTAACGGTTATGCTTGCGAAAAACAGCGCAGAGGAAGCTTTAGGCTATTACGGAAATGACGGCATTATGAAAAAGGCGTATGACTCTAATGCCAAATATTATATCGAATTGGGAATGAATTCTGCCGACCATAATGCTTATCGAGGCATGGAAATCTATTATTCCAACTATGCTTCTAAAACGATGGCGAATGCGCTTATGTATGCGATAAAAAAACAAACGTCAATTACGGCAGGCAATGCATATACATGGGAAAACCACAGTGAGGGTGTCAGCGCTGCTTTTTTAGCAAAGGGCAAGGACAACAGACAGCTTTATGATATGCAGCCGAGTCTGCGTGAAAGCGGTGGGCGAATTACCTTAGCTGCACAATTTTCCGATGCGGCGCTGCAAAATCAAGCATTTGTAAAGGATTCACGTCTTGGAATGCAAGCAGTTTCCGTTAACTTTATCTATGTCAGCAATTCTAAAGACGTTGCTGTATGGAAAAAGGAAAAACAAAAAATCATGGATACCTTGGCAGATGCGTTTGTCAAGGCAATTCATATTGAAAAATAATTTGAGAGGATGATTTATAATGCGCTATCAGATTAATAAAGGCGCAAAACAATACGGAGCAGAAACAGTCTTTGAGGATATTCAGTTTGAAATTCGCGATAAGGAAAAAATAGCGATCGTTGGCAGAAACGGATGCGGGAAAACAACGCTGTTAAAAATCATTGCCGGGGAGGAACACTTAGAGCGCGGAACGATTCATAAGGATGCGAAAACGGTGATTGGTTATTTGGCACAAACGACCTTTGCGAATGAGGAACATACCGTATATGAGGAATTGGCAGAAGCCTTTGATAATCTTCGTACGATGCAGCAGCAGCTTCACGAAATGGAAGCCGCTATGGCTTTCGATCATAGTGAGAAGCTGTTGAATAAGTATGCGAATTTGGCTCAGGAATTTGAGGAAAACGGCGGTTATACGTATGAAGCGGAAATGAAAACCGTGCTTACGAAATTTCATTTTCATGAGGAAGAATTAAATCGTAAAATCGCAACCTTCAGCGGCGGACAAAAAACACGCTTGGCCTTTGTCAAACTGCTGCTGTCAAAGCCTGATATTCTGCTGCTGGATGAGCCGACTAACCATTTGGATCTGGATACGATCGAATGGCTTGAGGGCTATGTCAAGCGCTATCCGAAGGCCGTTGTTTTAGTATCTCATGATCGGATGTTTCTTGATGATGTCTGTGAGGTCATCTATGAAATTGAATACGGAGTCATGCGCAGATATCCGGGAAACTATACAAACTATCAAAAGGTAAAGGAAAGTGATATGGAGCGTATGAAAAGCGCTTATATCAGACAACAGAAGGATATCGAGCGATTAGAGACATTGATTGAAAAGTTTCGCTATAAAAAGAATAAGGCAGCCTTCGCCCAGTCAAAGATAAAATATTTAGAACGTATGGAACGCATTGAGGATCCTAAGGCAGATACGTCAAGTTTTCATGCCCGCTTTATTCCGAGAATCAAGGGCGGAAAGCGTGTATTGGAAATCGAAAAACTGAAAATCGGTTATGACAGCGAGCTTTGCGAAGTGAATCTTGAAATCATGCAGGGAGCTAAAATCGCTGTTTTGGGACCTAACGGTAAAGGTAAGTCAACACTGGTCAAAACCTTGATGGGACAAGTCAAGCCGTTATCGGGCAGCTTTTTATTCGGACATCAGATTGAAGTGGGCTATTTTGATCAGGAGTTGGCGCAGCTTCATTCCCATAAGACGGTATTGGAGGAGGTTTGGGACCAATACGATTCACTGACAAGGACACAGGTACAAACGATCCTCGGGAATTTTCTGTTTCACGGTGAGGATGTGCTGAAGCAGGTGGACTGTTTATCCGGCGGTGAAAAGGTACGCCTTTCGCTTGTTAAGCTCGTGCTTGCGCAGCCGAATTTCCTGATTTTGGATGAGGTCACCAATCATTTGGATATTTTAGGCAAAGAAGCCTTAGAGAATGCCTTGAACGGCTATGAGGGCACAATGCTGTTCGTTTCTCATGACCGCTATTTCATCTCTAAAATTGCCAATGCGATTCTTGTGATAGATGAAGGTAAGGCTGCGTATTATCCGCTTACCTATCAAGAGTATATGGAGAAGGATCAAACTAAGACAGAGGTGAAGCAAAGCGCTAAGACAGAAAAACAAAGTAAAGGAAAGGCACCTCGTCTTATTAATTACGGTAAGGAGATCTCTAAACTGGAAAAACAAATCGAAGCGAAGGAGGAGGAATTGGAAGCACTTCGTGAGCTTCGCTTTGAACCTGAATATTATCATGATTATCAAAAGATGAATGAGCTGGATGAAAAGATTGATGACGTCCATAATGAAATCGAACATTTGATGGCATTATGGGAGGAATACAGCGAACAGCTGGAACATTGATTTTAAGAGTGAACAAATATCTTTAAGCATAGAATAGCGTTCTATGCTTTTTGTATAGTTTGTAAAAGAGCGGTTATTCTAATAACGGTGATATAATGAAAAATCATACGGAAATAATTAATGCTTTAGATGAAGCATTAAAAGTAAAGGATAATTTTGATATTATTAAGCGTGAATTGCTTGTTCAAGATAAAAAATTAGTTTTTTATTGTATAGATGGTTTTGTGAAGGATGAAGTATTAGAAAAAATGATGGAATTTATTCTGAAGGCTGATTTAGCATCCATGGAGAATAACGGCTTACAGGTGCTTGCCAATCAGCTTGTTTCTTATGTAGAGACCGATGTGTCAAAGGATTTCCAACAGATGATAACTGCGGTATTATCGGGCTCTGTTCTGTTGATTATCGAAGGCTATGAAAAAGGAATTGTGATTGATGCGAGAACGTATCCGACAAGAGGAATGCAAGAGCCGGAGGATGATCGAGTACTTCGCGGAAGCAGAGACGGATTCGTGGAAACTTTGGTATTTAATACCGCATTGATACGGCGCAGAATCAGAGATGCAAAGTTACGAATGGAGTATACAAGTGTAGGTACTTCATCAAAAACAGACTTGGTGCTGTGTTATATGGAGGATCGCATCGATCATAAAATGCTGGAGCGGATTCGCTCGATTATCGCTGAGATTCAGGTAGAGGCCTTGACAATGGCACAGGAGTCCTTGGCTGAAGCGTTAGTGCCGGGTAAATGGTATACTCCTTTTCCTAAGGTTCGCTATACGGAGCGTCCCGATGCGGCCGCAAGTAATATATTAGAGGGTAAAATCATTTTGATTATTGACAACAGTCCTTCGGTAATCATTTTACCGACTTATTTCTTTGACTTTGTCCAAGAGGCACAGGATTATTATTTGCCCCCCATTACCGGAACATATCTTCGAATTATCAGAATTGCGGTGTTTTTCGCGACACTTTTGATCACACCGATTTGGTTATATTTGAACAGTAATCCAGATCTGACTCCTCAATGGCTTGCATTCACATTAATTGAGGACAGCGAAAATTTACCGTTTATCGTACAGCTGTTGTTGCTGGAATTTGGTATTGATGCCCTTAAGCTTGCTTCACTTAATACACCGAGCTCTTTAAACAGCTCCTTCAGTATCATCGGGGCTTTGATTCTCGGTGATTTTGCGGTCGAAGCAGGATGGTTCGCTCCTGAAATTATCCTGTATATGGCTTTTGTTGCTTTGGCTAATTTTACGCAGCCGAGCTATGAATTGGGTTACGGTGTGAAGTTTATGCGTGTCATGCTGTTGCTTTTAGTAACAATTTCGCCGCAGTTTGGGCTATGGATAGGCTTAGTTATTATGTTGCTTATTTTATATAATGCGAAAACGGTTTCCAAACAAAGCTATTTATATCCGTTAATTCCGTTCAACTGGTCGGATTTTAAAATGATCTTTGTGCGCAAGAAGCTGCGGGATAAGGAGTAGGGTGTTGCAGAACAGGGAGCTGTTCGATATAATGAAACTGTTCATTGTATCGGTGGCTTTTTTATTTCCCCATGGGTTAAGGCGGTTTAGCGTTTAAGCTGTCTGTAAGGTTATAAGATTATGGGATAATAAAAAGTGAAGAAAAATAAATGCGGTACGAACAAAAGTGAATCAAGTATACTCTATAATATGAGTTTTACTGCATTGCACATAAAATAGAAAAACATACAATTTATAGAGTTTATATTTCTTAAAGCAGACAATTATAGACATATATTTCTAACACATGAATATATGTTTTTTCTTTGTAAACAATACACTTTTACCGTTTTTCACCCTATTTCTTAAAGTCTACCTTTGTAGATAGATATGAAGAAGGAAGGGAAATGGGATCATGTGGAAAAAAGTAGTAGTTGTTTTAGTTACAATGTTGAGTATTTCAATTATCGGTGTTGCTTATTATAATGAAACAATGAAAGCTTTAGCTGAACTAGATATTCCTAAATTAGGTGAAGGAAGCAAGGTATACTTGGGGTTGGATTTATCAGGTGCAGAAGCTGAATGGATGGTAAATGTTGATAACGGAACAAGCTATACATTAACAAAATTCATCGGCAGAGCAAATTTATGTTCAGCGATGACAGATAACTATAGTAGTACTAATTTAAGTTCCACGATTGATTACTGTTCTTTTGTCGCTACTAATGCAAGTAAGAGCGATTCTCCTGTCTATACGTTTGCGAAATCTTTTGATGACGCATTTAGTGCAAGTAACCAAAGTAATCGTTTTGAAAACAATGACATTATTGATCAAAACGGTATTTTTAACCATGCATTTGTGCCAACTGCCAATGATGTAAGCGTCGGTGGTAAACTGGGGATGGATGCAAGTAAATTCTATGGCATTAACGATTTTGTACTTTCAAGTCTGGTTTATACAGAGCAAGGTGCTTTAACAAATCCTATAGGAGCCATGGGTTATGTGCTAGTACCGAATGGAAGCGGCGCTCCTGCTTATGTAGATAGTGCCAGAAGTCAGACTTATTCTCGATGGGTTGCAGGATTATGGGCGTGGAAGTCAAGCAATACGGGAGGTTTACCTAACTGGACTCCCGGGACAATTTATATGTTTCTTCAAATTAATAAGGCTAACATCATTTCAGCCTTGGATAAACATTATCAAAAAAATCAATTATATAGCTTAAGCAGCAAAGGAAACCAATTAAAAATACGCTATTTAGATAGTGGATATTCAGTAGATTTCCGTAATATGAAGCTAAACGGTAAAACAATAAAAAATAACAAAGTAGCTAAAGATACAATAATTACACTTGATGCGCAATTTAATGATACACTTACAGTTTATATTTTCGATAAAAGCGGATCTAATTTAATGTATTACAAAGCTTTGAATGGAAATGAATTAGATTTAACTGGAATTCCTTTAGGAGAATATCAAATTGCTTTAGCCAGTGAGGAATTTAATTCCGGTACTAATCGACCGGCAAAAAGCTCCGCATTATCAAATAAAAAGTCTTTGAAAATTGTAGAGCCGCATAAAATAACCTATACCAAACAGCCGCAAAGCGGAGCTACAAAGGGTGATTATGAATTCAGTAAGAATGTGAATGCAGGGGTGACGGTTGGTAAGGTAACTGCGAATCCGATGGGAGTAACGCCGCTGGTATATGATTTAATCAGTAATGGTGATGATTCCTATCTGAATTTTGAAATAGACGGTTTGGATTCTGATAATGCTTCCAGCAGTACACCGTTGAATGTAAAAATCAAAAATAATGCGCCTGATTTGGTGAACGGCGGTTTAAAGGCAGGGACATATAAATTCTGTATCACCGCGGTAGACGATAATGGTTATCCAACCAAACATAATAGTGATACAAAAGTATGTACATCGTTTGATGTAAAGAAAACAACGGCGACAATTACCTTTGATCAAGATGATAAGGCAACTACGTATGTGGCAGGTGATCCTACGAATACGGTAACACATAGTGAACATGCGACGCATACGAATGGTGATAGTAGTGGTGACGACATCGATATTGAATACTCCTTTGTATCGGGAAGCAGTAATATCATTCAAAGCGGTTTACCGTTTACTTCAGCTGGTGCAGGAGACAATGCGAATATTGAATTTGCGGCGAATGCGACAGGAAGTATTGTAATACAGGCTAAGATTCCCGAAAGTGATAATTATGAGGAAGCGATTACCACAAAGACCTTAACGCTGCAACTGGGACTGGTCGCCAATTATGTGGAAGTGAAAACGAATATTAAGGCAGGTACGACAGAAGCCAAGCCACCAGCAAGTTATACCTCAGGAAGTCGTATCGGTTATGTAGATGTAAGCGGAGGCATAAAGCCGTATACGTATACTCTTCCAAGTGGGAAAGGAAATAACGGTTCGTTCTATATCGATAACAGTGGTAATGTGTATGTGAATAAGGGAGTAGGAAGTAACGGTCTGACTCCTGGTGATTATGAGATAGAAATTGAAGTAAAGGATAATACCTCTCCAACAAAGATGACCGCTACAGTTAAAAAGACGATTACAATATCAGCCGCAGAATTAGAAGGAGTGGGCTGGGAGAATCCAAAGGATCCGGGCAAGGCATTGACTTCCAATGTCTATGAGATCACCTATGATCCAAGCGGTGAACCAAGTAATGGTGGTGTGTTTAATACCAAGCTGATAGAAACAAAGACAGATACTTTGAAAAATACTGTGATTACTTATACGCTGGAACCGAATCCTAATGATGTATTGAGTATATCAGGTTCAAGTACAATTCAAGCTGTCGTGAAAAAGGCAAGTGATGATACGACTAAAAACAAGGTGAAAATCAAAGCACATATCACAGGCGGTATCTATGGTACCACGGGTGTAGATACCGAATTGATCGTGAATGTGAAAAAATATCCGCAAGCCATTTCATTTCCTGATACGAAGCTGTTAAAACTGCCTGTAGGAGGTGCATGTACTGCAGTACCGGCAGAGATTACTTCAGATTATCATAAAAAAGATGAAGTCATTCAGTACACCTCAAGCAATACGAACAGTAATGCGCCATTCACCATTAATGCGAAAGGAGAAGTGTGTCCGACAAGTAATAAGGATAATGCAGGAAGTGCGACACTGACCGGAACCTTAAATGGTGATGACAATTATGAAACAGCGACCACAGAAACAGGCAGAGTGATTCAGATCTATGTACCGGGTAATATCGAAGTGACAGGAAGTATTGAAGATGGCGGAACAGAGAATGTGACGTATAAAGCCGATACTACATTAAAAAAAGCATTATATTCAAGCACAATACCAAACGGCGGAACCGCGAAAAGGGATACGGCTGTCGCACAAGTAAGTGTATCAAGCAGTACATTTGCCAAGAGTAAGGAAACAGGAAGTAAGAATGCGGATGCAAGATACTTTACTGTATCATCTACGGGATATATCTTGTTGAATCAAAATATCACCGCAGATGATTTAAACAATCATGGAACGGGCAATAAGTATTACATCCAAGTAGATGTGACAGATAGTAATAAGAATACGAGAACGGTTGATATCATTATAGTGATAGAGAATGCAGATGCAGATTATTACTTTGTGGATCCGATCAGAGGAACGAAGCTGGCAAAAACAGCGACCTTCGGAAAGATTAATGTACCTGTCTATACGGCAACGTACGCGAAGGACGGAACGATTGATGTAAAAGCGAACCTTGATTCCACATACAGTGAAGTGATGCAGGTTGATGAACCAAGTGTAGATATAGCCGAAGATGTGATTGAGCACAATAATCTGAATCATTTCAATATCGAGAATGCGAGTGATCCCGATGGTGATTACAGTAACGGCGGAGATGCATATGTAAAGGCATGTATGGAAGCGCATGACGGCTATGCAGCACAATGTATCTACGCAAAAGTAGTCATCGAAAAGGCAGATCAAGATAACTTCGCATTTGTGAATACACCGAAATGGACGATTGGCAAAACAGTCGCAACGATAACACCTGAATATAATAATAAGCTGTCTGAGGGAGATGTGCTGTTGAGAAGCAGTGATGATACGATCGCAGAGATACAGCCGCCGATTGAAGGAGAGGACCAAAGCTTCAAGACAACGGGCAAGGCAGGAACGATCACATTAACGGCGACAGCCCCTGAGGATCGAAATTATAACAGTAAAGAGGTTACCACACAATTAGAGGTGAGTGAGAAACCACCGACAACCCTACAGCTTTATGCAGAACCGATGAGCTACGGAGATGAAAACAAGACAGCGAAGATCATCAGCGGCTATAAAAAAGGAATCCCTGCCTATTTCTATGTCGATGATACGGATATCCTAGAAATAGACAGTAACGCAATCAATGATAAGGAAAGAGATGAGATCAAGGCAGTAGGAAGCGGACAGGTGACGATCAAAGTATGTCAGACAAGCGAACCGTTCGATCCGAAAACGGATGACTGTAATGCGATCGGAGGAGACTACGGAGAGGTAACGATTACAGTCAAGAAAAAGTCGATCATTTTGACCTATGAGGATGAGGAAATCTACGTGGGAGAAGCATTCCCGACATATAAATTCAAAGAACCAAGCGCAAGTGCGTTTGCGTTCGATGACAGTATCGCAGATTTCCCGATTCCAAAGAATACGAGCGCAAAGAAAAACGGGACATCGGTCAAGGATACGAAAACAAAGGGAAGCTATGATATCACAGGGAAGTATGCAGAAAAGGAATTAAGCGGAAATACAGAGCACTATGATATCAAGATAGAATCAGGAACATTGACGATCAAACAGGATGAACCAAGTAACAACTGGTATCATTTAGAGAATCCAAGCGGAGATATCGTATCCTCAGAGATTTGGCATAACTATATCGTAGATGTAGTGATCGATGAAGTGAACGCAAGAGCTGATGCGGGAACATACGATCAAATCTCAAATACGAATATATTTACGAATGCGGATAAACAGCGCTTTAGCGTAACGAAAGAGGATGACAATGAAACAGATATCTATTTCAGAATCGATCCGAACGGCACAAGTCCGCATAAGGGAGCGATCAGTGAAAAGATCGAGGATCATGTCAAAATCGATATGACGAATCCAAAGGTAGTAAGCATCACAGGCTATCCTGTAAATGATGACGGATTATCAAACTTATTGAATGAGATTACGCTAGGTCATTACTTCAAACCGGGAGTAAAGGTAGAGGTCAAAACCGATGATCCGCAGCCGCAAAGCGGAAAGACAGTGAAGGTGAGCGGTATCAAAGAGGTAAGCTATCAAGTATATGAATTAGACGATGAAGGCTTGATGACAAGCACGACACCGATTCAAGAGGATACGGCAGAACCGGGAACGAATAAGATATTGAGTTTTAAGATCAATAATATCGGAAACTATCGAGTATGCGCTACAACAGTAGATAGTGCGACAAATGAATCAAGCGAAAAATGTTCTGATTTAAATGTAAAGAAAATCGATTATGATGTAGACGGCGACGGAAATCCTGACTTCAATGATCCTGACGGAGATGGATGTCCTGATCTCAATATTAAATGGAAAGATCCAAATGATGAAAGTAAATGGATCGTCATCAACGGGGACAGAAATAATGACGGTATTCCTGACATCAATATCGACAGTGACGGCGATGGCAAGCCTGATTTGAACATCGATACAGACAAAGATGGTAAGCCTGACCTTAACCTAGTAATTCTAAAGAAAAGCGATTGGAAGCCGACGAAGTGTGTAAAGACAGATCCTGACAACGGAATCCTTGAGGAATATTGTACAGGTACAAGCGTGAAAGCAGTCATCAATGTAGATACAGATAACGACGGAATCCCTAATATCAACATCGATAATAAGGGAGACTTTAAACCGCATATCAATATCTCAAAGGATGGTGAAACACCAACAATCAATCTTGTAGAAATCCATGAATGGAAGCCAAAGAAGGATTATAAGAGTGGCAAATTCACCTATGACAGTATCGGAAAAGATGAATACAAGCCTGAGCTAAATATAGATACAGATGGCGATGGCAGACCGGATATCAATATTGATTTAGATGGCGATGGCGAAGCAGATATCAATATTGATTTAGATGGAGATAATATTCCAGATATTGATATTGACAGTGACGGCGATGGAATACCTGATGTGAATGTCGATACTGATGGAGATGGAAAGCCGGATGAAAACATTATAGATATCACCGAATGGAAACCAGGAAAAGATGTCGATGGTGACCTGCCATATGACACAATGGATTTTAGTGATCCTGATGATCCAAAAGAACCTGACAAACCAATGGATGATGATAAAACAGATACCTCAGTAAAGGGACAATACAATCCTGCGACAAGCATGGGAGGTGCTAACACAGGTGATGAAACGAATATGCTTACCTATATGGGAATCAGCTTGTTGTCCATCAGTCTGTTATTTTATCTTGTATACAAACACAAAACGGAATAAGGCATCATAAAGAGTAAGGCAACAAAAAAGCTTTACTCTTTTTCTAACAATAAGCAACATGATATAATAAATATGCACAAAAAAGAAATGTGATGCGAACAAATGTGAGACAAGTATACTCTATAATGTGAGATTTACTGTTTTTGTGCCAAAAATAAAAGAAACATACAGTTTGTGATATTTATATTTCTTTAATCAGACAATTATAGACATATATACCTAATACAGAAATGTATGTTTTTTCTTTGTAAACCATACACTTTTACTGTTTTTCACCCTATTTCTTAAAGTCTACCTTTGTAGATATTGAGGAAAGGAAGGGTAACAGCTATGTGGAAAAAATTTTTGATCGCGGGTGCTTCAGTCATATGTCTTGCATCTGTCGGATTTTTCGGATTAAATAAAACAATAAGTGCGGCAACGAATCTAAATGTTCTTTTAGAGGGCGATCAGGTCATTGTCGGTACCGGAAATGATGGAAGTGAACTCACTTGGAAAGTAAGCAAGGATAACGGAAACTATTATGCGATGTTTATTAAGTGGAGCGGTCAAGTGTGTAACAGTTCCACAGATAATTTTGCGAATTCATCCAATAATCATGTTCCCGGTTGTCGTTATAAGGCGGCGACATCAGGTAAAAGTGATTCGCTTTTATATACTTATACAAAAGCCTTTGATAATGTGTTTTCTGCATCACTTACAGCGAATACATTTGAGAATTCCGCAATACAATCTATTACAGAAGCGACAGCTACTCTAACTCATGTCTATACGCCTACTTCATCGGATATGATTTCGGGAAGAATCGGAAGTGCTGTCTTGCCGAATGATTTTACCTTGAGTGATTTCGTGTTTCATAAGGTAAGAGGAATTTGGTTTAATGCGGCATATATTAAGAATAATCCGATAGCGGAGGTGTATTCTTCATCATCAGGGGGAACACTTTATCCAAGTTATATAAGCTATCATTGGCAGTTTACGCAGTATGGATGGCTGAAACCTAGCTCAATCATTGTTTCTCATTTAGAAAATAGTAATATATTATATGTTTTAAATACTGATATTCATAAGAATACTTTAACGAGTGATCCAAGATCGGGAGTGCTGAAAATTCGATATGCGGATTCTGCTTATTCGGTGGCCTTTAATGATATGAAAAGAAACGGAAAGTCAGTAGTAGGTAAAAAAGTAATCAAAGATTCAACGATTCAATTAGATGCGACAGCGAGTGATACCTTGTCAGTGTTTGTTTTTGATAATGCCGGTACTACTCTTCTCTATTACAAAGCGTTAAATAATAATGATTTCGATTTAACGGGAATACCTGTCGGAAAGTATAAAATCGCAGTAGCGAATGAGGAGTTTGATGATACGACAGGCAGAGCTGCGAAATCCTCACCGATTTCCGATATGAAGGATATTGAAGTCGTTGAACCGCATAAGCTGTCTTATACAAAAACACCGCAAAGCGGAGCTTCTGCAGGAAATGATTATGAATTCAGTAAGAATGTAAACGCAGGGCAATCAGTAGGAAAGGTTACCGCAAGTCCAACCGGTGTAACTCCGTTGACGTATACACTGGAAGCTAATGGAGATAATTCGTATCTAAACTTTGAAATTGATGGCTTAGATGCGAATGGTGCTTCAAGCAGTACACCGCTCAATGTGAAAATCAAAAGCGGAGCGCCTGATTTGGTGAACGGCGGGTTAAAGGCAGGAAATTATAAATTCTGTATCACTGCGGTAGATGCGAACGGTGATCCTGTGGATACAAGCGGTAATCCGACAGAAAAGGTTTGTACCTCATTTACGGTAGAAAAGACAAATCCGACTATCGCCTTTGATGATCCGAGCACTACTAAGAAATCAATCGCAGATGCTGCTACTGCTTGGAATGAAACAGCGACTGCGACTCCAAGTACGGGGACTAAGATAACCTATAGTATTACGGGTGGTGATGTATCACTGATTTCAATTAATCCTGATACAGGAGCGATTACCTATACAGGAAGCAATGCGTTCGGTAAGGTAAAGATAAGGGCAACGGTTGATGATGATCCGACAACGGGAAATGATAATTATAATTCAGCCTTTGTTGAAAAAGAAATCGTAATCTATCGAGAGGTAGACGGAAGTGTAACACCGCATGCCAATTCATCAGATACAACGATTCCTACCTTTACTGCTTCTGATTCCAATGTCAGAACAGGGGGAATCATCGGTACGATACACGGAACACTCGGTACACCCGATACGATAGGCGGAAGCACAACGACATATCATTATGGTCTAAAGCCGGGAGTAGGAAATGCGAGCTTCTTTAGTGTTGATCCAAATACAGGTGTCATCAAGACAACAGCGAATTTAGGAGTAAACAGCTATCATATCACAGTAACAGTAAGTGATAATTGGAGCACAAAGGAAATCCCTGTCACAATCAATGTAGGTATGTCTGCGGCAGAGAATCTGAAGTTTTATGAGAACAGTACTTCAAATACGATCATAACGACAAAGAGTGTGAAGGCAACAGATACAGGAGTGACGGTCTACGCGACTGTAAAAGGAAGCACCAATAATAATCCTGTCACTTATCGAATCAAGGATGGCTCAACAAATGTAATCACAGTGAATTCAAGCAGCGGAGCGATAACGATCAACGGGGTAGGAACGGTCACGATCGTCGCAGAGAAAAGCGGAGCTGCAGGACAGGCCAACGCAAGCGCTGAGCTGACCTTTACAGTCACAGCGGGAACACAGAATTTCATCTATACAGACAGCGCAGGAAATGAGCTTCCTAAAACAAGCAACAAGTATAATGCGATCAGTGAAGTATACGCACCAAATAAAACGATTCAATTATATACGGCAGGGAATCCGACAGGCAGTACAGTAACATACCGTTTAAAGGCAGGAAGTCCGACTGATGTGATATCGGTAGACAGTACAACAGGAGAAGTAACGGTATTAAATGCGAGTATCTCACCGAGTCAAATAGATAAGGTAATCGTAGAGGCAACGAGTCATGATCCAACAGGAAATTACAGTGATAAAACGATAGAGATAGCGATCAATATCACAAAGGCAAATCAAACGATATCGTTTGCGGGAATCACCTATGCGACAAGCGGAAACGGAACAGTAACGCCTGTCATCAATGAACAGGATATCTCAAGTAATGCCGGAGGAGTAACAGTAAACGATACAGATTACTTTATAACGATAGACAGCGGAATCAGCACATCGATCGCATGGACGAATGACGGAGTGAATATTGATTACAGCTACAGCGGAGATAATGGGTTAGATATTCCGCTGCATGTAGAGAAGCCGGGGAATCGAAACTACAATAAGGCAGAAGCAGACGGCATGATGCACATCATGGGACCGAATGAGAATACATTGGCGTTGAATCGACCGGGAAAAATCATCTACGGCGATCATTTCACAATTCGAAGTCTACAGGATGATTCAAGCAGCATCAATGTGAACTATACGTTTGAGGTAGACAACACAACGTATATCTCCAGTGCGACAGTAACCGGCAACAAGGCGGAGTTTGATGCATTGAAGTACAGCGGAAGTACAAATATCCAAATCAAGGTGACAAGAACGGCAGACGGAGAGGTACCGTTAAGTAAAACGATAAGTGTACAGGTGTTGCCGAAACCGATCGAAATCATCATTGATGACAAAGAGAAGTATAAAGGAGAAGTGAATCCGACATTAACTTATCAAGACTTCAGAAGTCAGTTAGTATCATGGAATGGGGTACAGGATGTCATAGAGGAGAACGATATCAAGCTGAGTACTACGGCGAAAACAAACAGTAATGCAGGAACTTATCCAATCAAGGGAGACGCCAACACATTAAATAAGACTTATCCAAATTACAGCTTTACCTTTAAAGAGGGAACACTGAAAGTCAAAGAGGAGAACATACAGGATAATTGGTATCATTTAGAGATAGATGACGGAAGCAATACCTTATACACAGGCGGATGGACAAATAAGGATGTGAACATCATCAGCGATCACAGTGATTATAGTAACCTATCGTTAGACCAAAGCACATGGAAGCCAAACCAAGTCACAGTGACAAAAGAGGGAGAAACGAACCAAAGCTTTTGGATGAAAAAGAACAGTGGAGCGATCACAAAAGAGAAACAGGAAATCATCAAGATCGATAAGACAGCTCCAAAGGTCAAAGGAATCAAAGCCAAGGATACCAACAACAAACTTCAAGATATCATCAATAAACTAAGCGGCGGAATCTTCTTTAAGCCGGGAACAGCGTTTGAGATTACAACCGATGATTCTAAAGATAGCCTTAAGGTAAGCGGCACAAAAGAAATCGCATATAAGGTATATAAAATTGTAGACGGAGCTGAGGAACCAATCAAGGCCGGAACACTGGCAGTCACAAGTGAAAAAGCCAAAATCACAATCAGTGAAACAGTAGGCAAATACAAGGTATGCGTAATACCGAGCGACAATGCAGGAAACACAAATACCGAAAGCTGTCATGAGGTAACCTTAAAGAAAATCGATGTGGATGTAGACAAAGACGGTAAACCGGATTTCAATGATCCTGATGGTGATGGATGTCCTGATTTAAACATCAAATGGAAAGACCCTGAAACGAATAAATGGATCGTAATCAACGGGGATAGGAATAATGACGGTATCCCTGATTTGAATATCGACAGCGACGGCGACGGCAAGCCTGATTTGAACATCGATACCGACGAAGACGGCAAACCCGATCTTAACCTAGTGATTCTAAAGAAAAACGATTGGAAACCAACAAAGTGTGTGAAACAAGATTCTGATAACGGAATCCTTGAGGAATATTGTACAGGTACAAGCGTTAAGGCAGTAATTAATGTTGATACGGATAACGATGGAATCCCTAATATCAACATCGATAATATAGGAGATTTCAAGCCGCATATCAATATCTCAAAGGATGGGGAAACACCAAGTGTCAATATTGTAGGAATCCATGAATGGAAGCCAAAGAAGGATTATAATTCAGGTAAGTTTACTTATGACAGTATCGGAAAGAATGACATCAAGCCGGAGATCAATATTGATTCAGACGGAGATGGATTCCCAGATATCAACATAGATTTAGATGATGACGGAGAACCTGATATCAATATTGATATTGATGGTGACGGAATCCCCGATATCGACATCGACAGCACAGGAGACGGTATTCCTGATGTGAATGTTGACGATGACGGAGACGGTAAGCCTGATAAAAACATCATTGAAATCAAGGAATGGAAACCGGGAAAGAATGTGGATGGTGATTTTCCATACGATACTATGGATTTCAGTGAGCCTAATGAACCTAATGATAATGATACATCAGTAAAAGGCCAATACAATCCTGCGACAAGCATGGGCGGAGCAAGCACAGGAGACAACACAAGTACAGCTCTTTATACTGCTATTCTTTTAACTGCTGCCGGAATACTCCTCTATTTATCCTACAAACTAAAAGCAAGGTCGTAACACTACGACCTTTTCTTATCTTACTTTAGCATTTTCTTCGCTATGTTTGCGAAGCAATAAAAAAATGTGATATAATGAAGTCATCAAAGGCAGGCGTATCAAATGAGGAAACTATTAATTCATACAGAGTATATCTGCATCTTAAATTTAATAGCTTTACCGTTTCTGGTAATGCTGTATGAACGCGAATCGATGATAATATGGGCATTGCTGGTTTTTCTTGATGCAGCGGCATTATTGTTGAAAATCGATGAAAAGGAAATCCTATATGCAATTCGCGAGGAACAGCTCAATACAGAAACACAGCGGATAAAAATTTATTTGGTTGCGATTGCTGCCTTTTATCTATGTATTCCGTTTATAACCTCATGGAAGCTTTTGCTTTATGTTGTAATAAATGATTTTATCATGAGCGCATTATCCTTCTTATTTCATCGATATATTTATGATGATAATGAGCTTGATGATTATTATGAGAATGAAACAGATGAATAACTGCACAGGTGCTGTCGGTGCAGTGTCAAATTCATACACAATACGGAGGGAAATATGACCTATACAATTTTACAATTAAGCATACATTTAATTTGTATCGCGGTAAGCTTTTTCGCACTGAGCTGTGTAAAGTTTGAACGCTTTTGCGACATCAGAAAACCAATGAAGGTACAGGCATTGCTCATATTGAGCTCAATGGCACTCGGGTATTTGGTAGCACAGCTGATCATGACCCTAACTGTTTTTAACGGATTTTAATAAAAAAAGAATCTAACGCAAGTGTGTAAAGAAGCATCCTTAATCGGATGTTGTTTGGAGGAAGCATATGTATCGTGTGATGATTGTAGACGATGAAGCGATAGTCAGAACCAATATAAAGCACATGCTGGATTGGAAATCATTAGACTGTGCAGTATTGGCATTAGCTGAAAATGCCGAGGAAGCAATGCGCATTTTCGAGGAAGCTTCACCTGAAATCGTAATAACCGATGTAGAGTTAAAAGACTGCAACGGAATTCAATTTATTCAACAAATCAAAAGGAGCAATAAAGGAGCCCAAGTCATTGTCATCAGTCAAGCGGCGGATTATCGTTCTGTGCGCGGTGCAATGAAGGCAGGAGCTTTTGATTACCTGCTGAAGCAAACACTTCGTAAGGAAACATTAAAGCAAGTAATTGAGGAGGCAAAGCCTTATTGTCGAATAAAGCGAAAGAGAGATAAGCGATACAGTGCCGCTGCAGATTATTTACGCCATTATCTGATTCTTGTGAAAAATCATTTGGCAATCGCAGATGATAAAATAGCTGCTTTGCTTCAATCCTCATTATTCGATCCTTTCAGAGATACCTATGAGCTTATTTATTTTCGTGTCGATCATATCAACGAATACTATCAAAGTCATCATGAGGCACATGAGGAAATACGCAGACATCTGCAGGAAATGCTGGAAAGCAGTATTCCTGATTCTCATACCTATGTTATCAGCTTTATTACGAATCATTCAGGTGCAATCTTATTTAAAGGCTGTGACAGAGCGATGCTGATTAAAACGTGTCATACGATTATGCGAAATATCACACAATGCTTAAGCTTACCGATATCAATCACAATCAGTGATAAAAACAATCAATTAAGCTCCTTATTTAAAATTTTCAGCTCACTGCTGAAGCAGCATGAAATGCGTTTTTATGTCGGCTGTGATGCCTTGATTCAGCTTAGCGAAGCTGCAGGCTTTCAAACCCTGACACTGGAAAGCATTGATTTTCATACGCGACTGCTTGAGGCGGTAAACATTCGTGATTTTAATGAGGTTCGTCATATTCATCAGGAAATTATGACCTATGCCAAGGAGCATTTGATTTCACCGCAAAATCTGTTGGATTATGAAATATTTATTCTTAACAATATGGAAGGAAATGAATTAAATAAGGGAATCAAATTAAGCTTCAGCTTTCAAGAGGGAATTCATGCGATACAGAACTGTGAGACAATAGCACAGCTTGATGAATTACTGCTTGATGTCTATGAGCGTATCGAGGAATGGCTGAAGGATGAGCGCAGTAATCGATATGGTAAGGATATTACCGAAATCATCAATTTTGTTGAAAACAATTATACGCAAAAAATCACATTAAAAATGCTGGCAACACATTTCGGAATCAATGAAAGCTATTTGAGTCGTATGTTTAAAAATCAAACCGGTAAGAATCTGATTTATTATGTAAATGAGAAAAAGATGCACAAGGCAAGAGAGTTGCTCGGGAATCCGCATATTATGATCAAGGAGGCGGCTTATGCGGTCGGCTATGACGATCAATTCTATTTCAATAAGCTGTTTAAGCGTTTCTTTGAGGTATCACCGACGGAATTCAGACGAAGGATACAGGCGCAGAAGCAGAAGGAAAACAATAAATAACGCATAAAAGAAGCATCGCTTTCATACAATTTGATGAAGGTGATGCTTTTTGAAACTGCTGATGCGTATTTGTTTTATCTTTGCATGTCTGTTTATCTCGTGCTTTATGTGGCTGCATTTAAATCGTGAGGAAAGATCATTGAAGGATAAGGAGACAAAAACAGCGGAAGGAGTTCAGCCCAAAGGTGATGATACGAAAGAGAGCAAAAAAGAAAAGAAACAGCTCGTACATATCAAAAGAAGCAACGGTAAGGATGTCACAATAGAGCTTGAGGAATATTTGATCGGTGTGGTAGGAAGTGAAATGCCGGCTTCCTTTGCGAAGGAAGCGTTAAAAGCACAGGCGGTAGCGGCAAGAACCTTTGTCGCAAAGCGTAATTTTGAAGTGGATGATACAACGGCTTCACAAGTATTCCAAGATGATTCGCAGCTGAAGCAGGTTTGGAAGGAAAGCTATGATGAAAATAAAAAGCGGATTGAGGAAGCAGTAACGGAAACACAGGGCGAGGTGCTTACTTATCAAGGGGAATTGATTACGGCTGCATTTTTTTCCTCCTGTAACGGCTATACAAATAATTCGGAGGACTATTGGAGCAATTCGTCACCGTATCTGCGCAGTGTCGAAAGTGCTTGGGATAAGTCCGTTGCGCTCAATACGCAGACAAAGGAATTTTCTTTGGTTGATTTTTCAAATGTGCTTGGTTTTCAAAACACTGTGAAAAGTATCGGCAAGCCGGAATATTATAAAAACGGCTATGTAAAATCCATCGTGATTGACGGGATAAAATTCAGCGGCAGAGAAATCAGAGAAGCGCTGTCCTTAAGATCAAGTGCATTTGAAATTAAGCTGAACAAACAAACTGTTCATATTACGACTGAGGGCTTTGGACATGGTATCGGAATGTCTCAATACGGTGCCAAGGCAATGGCGGAAGCAGGCTATGATTATAAGAAAATATTAAAGCATTATTACACCGATGTTGAAATCACAGCGCTTTAGGTATAAACACCCTTAAAACGGGAATAATCACTCATAGAGGTGATAAAAATGTATAGCTATACAAAGAAAAGCAGTCATAGAAAAGCGGCCGTCATCGGTGCAATGTCTCTGATTTTGGCAGTTGCCGCGGCAGGGATATCCTATTTATTGGTACCGCATGATGAAGGAGCGACTGATACTCCGGTCAGTATTGAAGCGGTGAATGTTCCGGTAATCACTCTGCCTGCGCAAAGTGAAAAAGCAAAGCGTCCTTATACGGTAGAGGCAAGCATCGTATTGGATTTTTATGACGGACAGTCTTCTGAAATTCCGTCAATGACTAAGTTTGAAGGCACTTATCGCGGAAATCAAGGGATTGATTATGCTTTCAACAAGGAGGCTTTTGATGTAACAGCGATTTTCAGCGGTGAGGTCGTTGATGTCAAGGATGATCCGTTATTCGGTCATTCCTGTACAATAAAGAGTGATGATTTGTTGATAACGTATCAAAGCTTAAAGGATGTTCGTTTTCAAGTAAAGGATCAAGTAAAACAAGGTGATGCGATTTCTTTGGCATCAACAAATATCTATAATAAGGATTTAGGCAATCATGTCCATATCGTAGTTGAAAAAGGCGGACAATTTATTGATCCTGAATCCATCTATGATAAGAGCTTACAGGAATTAAAGTAATCGGTGCCTATATGGCACTTTTTTTATGGATATTTTATATAGAAAATCAAGGCTGTTCAGCAGACACATCGGGATATAAAAATTTTGCTGTTTAATGCAAGATTTTTAAAATAACTGTTGCAAAAAGCAATGAAAGCGGTTAGAATATATGTATAAGATTTGTTACTATTCAATTAGGCAAGATCTGAAGGTATTTTTTTATTATACCCTTCAGGTCTTGTTTTGTTGTGGTAGACAATAAAGGAGGTCATAAATGAGCTACAGATAAAAATAAAGTAGAATAAGAGTGTAAATGGTATGTTTTGTCTACATAAGTAGAGTTTTAGAAAGAACATATGAAAGAAGTAAAATGTACATTTACGCATAAAAAAACAGGGGTTTTAGAGCTAATATCACCTGTTTAAAAAACTCTACGTTTGTAGACGAAAAAGAAAGGAAAGAGTGTATGAAACAGTTAATAAGAATGACAAAATCTTTAATGGCTTTCGCACTTGCGACGACTTTGATAACACCTATCACAAGTCATGCGGCCGATACAACAGTGCGTGTCGCAACTTTTAATATTGCCGCAAGCAAAAAACCGGACATCGCACAGATGAGTCAGCTGTTGGCAAACAACACGATAGATGTCGTGGGTGTTCAGGAAGTAGATGTCAATACTACCCGTAATAGTTATGATATGCTGGCAAAGTTTGCAGAACTGGGTGTATATACTAATACTGCATTCCAGAAATCAATTAATATGTCAGACGGCGTAGGAGAATATGGAATTGGTTTGATATCTAAACTGCCGTTGACTAATACAGGCGGAGCAGCATTGAACAGCGACGGTCTTAAAGAAGCCAGAGCATATATAAAATCAGAAATCACCGTCGACGGAAAGACAGTGTCCGTATATAATACGCATTTGACGCATGAATCCCAAGAAGCACGTGCAAAACAGCTTCTGGAAGTCAAGTCAATTATGGACAGTGATTCCAATGATTATAAGATTTTATTCGGAGATTTTAATACCGATCAAAGTCATGATGAAATTAATCCGTTCTTAACGGATTATAATGCCGCAAACGGAAAAGACGGAAAATGGTTTGACACTTATAATGGTGTTGACGCAACGATGAAAACAAATGCAATAGATAATATTATTACGACAAGAAATATTCAAGTAGATAATATTACCATGGTGGAGACCACATTGTCAGATCATAATCTTTTCTATTTAGATGCGACCTTATTGGATCAACCGGTTGTCTCAAGAGAGTTGCTGAATAAAGTTATTGAACAGGCGAATGCCTTAGATGAAGATCGTTATTCGGATGCATCTAATCAAGCATTAGATGAAAAATTGGTAGCCGGAGAAACGCTGTCAGAAAGTGCAACTCAGGAAGAAGTGAATAATGCAGCCGCAGAAATTCAGACTGCAATGAATCAGCTTCAGACCAAATACCCTAATTTGGCACTGAATAAATCTGTATCTGTTTCCGGTTTGGAAGTAAATGACGGAAGATTCGCTGCTGAGCTGGCAGTAGATGGTGTTGTTTCTTCCACCAGTCGCGTTTCTTTTGCGAAAGATGTTGATGAACAATGGCTTACAGTTGATTTAGGACAAGAATATAATATTTCTCACTTAAAATTAAATTATGAATCCTGTCCCCCAAGCTTTAAAATTCAAGTCTCTACAGACGGTACTACATTTACCGATGTTCATGAAGAAAGTAATCTGGAAGACGGCGGTCCTACGGTTATAAAAGAAATTGATATTGAACCGGTGAATGCAAGATATGTGAAGTACGTACAGTTAAAACGCTGGAAGCATTCATCTAACGGTAAATACTACAGCGGCAGTATTTATGAGTTTGAAGTTTATGAAAAGGATCCTGATGCGAAAAATTATGATAACTTAGCATTGAATCAGACAGTTACTGTTTCCGGATTGGAAGTAAATGACGGTAGATTCACAGGACCGATGGCAGTAGATGGGGCTGTTAGCAATGAATCTCGTGTATCTTTTGCGAAAGATAAGGATGAGCAATGGCTTCAAGTAGACTTCGGTTTCAGAAGAACGGTATCTCATTTCGTATTGAACTATGAGTCTTGCCCACCGTCATTCAAGATTCAGGTTTCTACTGACGGTGTTAATTATACAGATGTGTATACTGCAACAGATTTGCCGGATGGCGGACCATCTGAAATCAAAGAAATTGATATTAATCCAATTAAAGCGCGCTATGTTCGTTATGTACAGTTAAAACGCTGGACTCATACAAGCAATAAAAAACAATATAGCGGCAGTATTTATGAATTTGAAATTTATAAGCAAGTGGATCGTACGGTAATTACAGCTGAGGATGTTTTGAAACAGCTGAACAATGAAGCTCCAACAATCGAGGGCAATCAGCTGAAGATGCCTGAAGTACCGGAAGGATTTGAAATCAGCTTATATGGAAGCGACAACAAGCAGGTTGTTGCGAGGGATGGCAGCGTCTATACACCATTACAGGACATGGATGTGAATGTAATGTATCAGGTGAAGAATTTGAACGACGAAGACGATGTTGCATGCAGTGAGGCTGATATTAAGATTACTGTTCCGGGTCAATATGCAGCAAGCGGTAATGCGAAACCAAATGTACTTCCGGGCTTAAGAGAATGGAAGGGCGGAACCGGTACATTCCAATTAACCGCAAGTTCACAGATTGTCTATACATCAGACAGTCAAAAAGCCGCAGCTGATGTTTTAAAAACATATTTAAAAGATATGTTGGGTATGGAACTCAATGTAGTAAAGGCGGCGAGTGGAAAAGCAGGCGATATCGTATTCGCTGCTAACTATACAACAGATGAGTTAGGAACAGAAGGCTATTATATGGATATTGCGGAAGCAGTTACAATTTCCGCACCGGGCAATACTGAAAACGGATGGATTTACGGTGCTGCTTCAATTACTCAGATTTTATATCAAAATGATAATACAGCGCCAAAAGGTCTGACAAGAGATTATCCGCAGTATGAAGTACGTGCCGGTATGATCGATGTCGGCAGAATGTATATTCCGTTGGAATATCTTGAAGAAATGACAATTTATATGTCTTTCTATAAGATGAATGAAGCACATATTCACATTAATGACTACTGGGGACAGTCCGGCTACAGCGCATTCCGTTTGGAAAGTAAAGTATATCCTTCCATTAACGCAAAAGACGGTTATTACACGCAAGAGGAATATCGTCAGTATCAGAAAGATATGAAAGTATACGGTATTGATGTAATCACAGAGCTTGATACTCCATATCATGCCGATGCTTTAAAGGATATTGAAGGCGTTGTCATGTGGAAAGCAGGATATTTGGATATCAGAACTGAGGATGCGTTCAATGCGAATGCGAAAATAATAGAAAATCTGATTGATGAATTTTTAGACGGTCCCGATCCGGTAATTCAAAGTGAAAACTTCCATATCGGTACTGATGAATATGATAAAGCTTATGGCGAACAAATGCGTAAATGGACCGATCATTTCGCAAAATATGTAAATGCTAAGGGCTATCAAAGCCGTGCTTGGGCTTCCTTAGGTAAAAACGGTTTCAATGGTACTACTCCGGTAACAAGTGATATTGTAATGAATTTATGGGCGCCGTATTGGGCTGACGTTCATGAAACTTATAATGCCGGTTATGATGTAATTAATACCTATGGCGGATGGTTATATATTGTTCCTGCGGCAAATGCCGGATATCCGGATCGCTTCGATACGAAAAAACTGTATGAAAAATTTGAAGTAAATGACTTTAAATCCGGAAGAAATCCATCCGGTGAAGCAATTATGCCGGTGGCACATCCACAGACAAAGGGTGCATCTTTCGCATTATGGAATGATATGACATCCTTCAGAACCGGTTTCTCTTGGTTTGATATTCATGATCGTATCAAAGATGCCGTATCACTTGTATCAGAAAAAACATGGTATGGTGAGGATGACAACGGACAGACCTATGCACAGTTCAGAGAGCGCATCGATGCTCTGCAAAATAAGGTACCGAATGCGAATCCGGGACGTTATGTAGAATCTGATACGGATTTGATTGCCGAATATGATTTCGAGGAAAACGGAACGACAGTCAAGGATAACAGCACAAATGGCTATGATGCAAGCTTGACAAAGGCTTCTGCAGCTGACGGTGCAGTGATATTTGACGGTACAGGTTATCTGTCTTTACCGATGAACAGCATCGGATATCCTTACTCTGTATTTATGAATCTGACGTTAGATGAATTGAATGAGAATGCAACGCTGTTTGCGGGAGCTGACGGAACATTTTATGTGAATAAGCTCGGTAAATTAAGCTATGCAAGAGATCAATATGAATTCACATTTAACTATACACCGAAAGCAAATAAAGAGATTTCACTTGCATTAGTATGTGATAATAAAAATCTGACATTGTATGTTGACGGTAAGCAAATCGGTAACGGTAAGCTGACTAATACGACGATTGCCGGTAAAACTCAGCAAAGCTCTACATTTGTATTGCCGGTTGAAAAAGTGTTTGAAAACACAAAAGGCACGCTTTCTAAAATGTCTGTTTATAATCGTGCATTGAGTGATGATGAAGTATTGGAAAAAATGGGTATTGTCAGAGAGAACTTGGCGTTGAATAAAACTGTCAGCGTATCGGGACTAGAGGTTAGTGACGGACGCTTTACGGCGGAAATGGCTGTTGACGGTGTTGTCAGCAAGGACTCACGTGTATCCTTTGCGAAAGACAAAGATGAGCAGTGGCTGTTGGTTGATCTCGGTGATGTATACAATATCGGTGATTTAGTTATCAATTATGAGTCTAAGGTTGGTAAATATGAAATTCAAGTATCAACGGACGGAGTAAACTTTGAGCCTGTATATCGCAAAAATGAAGCACAGGTGGTAGTCGCTGCAGGTGTATCTGCGATTGAAAAAATCAGTATCGAGTCTGTTGATGCACGCTATGTAAAATATGTGCAGAAAGAAAGATGGAAAAATACCGGTAACAATAACCTCTACAGCGGCAGTATTTATGAGTTCGAGGTATATGCGCCGTTAGATGATAATCCGAGACCTTCTATCGATGCATTATTGGCTCTGTCTCCGGATACTTCGGGTGCAACTACGGCACAAAGACAAATCGGCAAGAATACTTCCGATAAGGTAAATGTAGAATTCGATATGGTTACAACAACTGAGGATAAAGGAATTGTTGATATTCCGGTTGGCTTGGGTGCCTATGATTCCAACCATACCTCTTATACACAGATTCCGATGCTGATGCGTATGTATAAGGACGGAAAATTCGGTGCATATAATGGAAATAAAGTAGATGGAAAGGCAGTCGGTTTTGTACAAAGCGACTTGACCTATGAACCGAATACCTCTTATCATGTACGCTTCGCTGTAGATTTGGGCAAGTCCACTTACAGTGTTTATGTAACTCCGCCGGGAGAAACAGAAGTCTGCATCGGTAAGGATTATGCTTATCGTGTAGCTGCACCTCAGGATTTAGGTAAGCTGTATCTGTTCAATATCGTAAGCAGCATTCCTGCCGGCAGTCATTGGTTAGATCACATCAAATTGACCGATGTTGATTCTCAGTCAGTGGATAAGAGTGAATTAGATCAATTGATCAGTGAACTTGATCAAGTTGAAGCGGGTAATTACACTGATGAAAGCTGGAGTGAATTCTGTGAGTTGTTGGATTACGCGAAAGAAGTAAGTGCTGATGAATTCGCAACAGAAGCGAATGTTCAAGCTACCGTTGAAGCATTGAAAACAGCTATGGATATCCTGAAAGAAAAGGTTGATAAAACAGCTTTAGCAGAAGCAATCAAAGCTGCAAGCGCTATTAAGGCAGACGGTTATACAAAGGTAAGCTATCAAGCATTACAGGATGCGATTGCGAACGGTGAGACTGTAATGGCTGATGAAACCGCAACTAAGGCAGATGTTGAGGAAGCATTACAGCTCATAAAGGATGCTGAGAAGGCACTTGTGAAAACAGCTGATAAGACAAAGCTGCAGAAGGCAATCAAGGATTACAGTTATCTGTTGAAGAAGCTGAGCGATTATCCGAAAACAATGGCTGATGCCTTTAAGAAAGCTTATACAAATGCTGAAAAGGTAAACAAGGACAGCGAAGCTGTACAGGCTGATGCGGATTCTGCATGGAACGCATTGGTAAAAGCGGCAAAAGCTTTAGAAAACTACAATAAACCGAATCCTAAGCCTGATTATAACAATGTTTATAAGAAGGATGAAGTAACTGTTAAAACAGATATCGATTTAGGTGATGTTAAGCTCGCGATCGATCGCTACGATGAAGCGATGCTAAAAGCATTCGAAGCTACAATTAAGGATAAGACATTCTTAACAAAATACAGCTTTGAAAAATTGCTTGATATCTATTTTGTAGACAGTGACGGTAATAGGGTTAAGGTTGATAAAACTGTTAATATGCTTATGAGCATTCAGCTTGATAAGACAATGCTCGGTAAGAGCTTAAGAGTTGTGTATATCTCTGATTCAGGTGATATTACATTTGTTCCTAGCTGGATTGAAAATAATACGATTAACTTCAGAACAACGCATAATTCTCATTATGCAATCGTATCAACGACAGCGCCGAGTACAAATGAAACAATCAAGCCGAATTCTCCGATCAAGGGAACAGGTGCTTCACAACAAAGTTCAAGCGCAATGGCTTGGGTAACATTATTACTGCTTGTCGGCTCTGCAGTTTATGTAACACGCAGAAAACAAGAGAATAATTAATGAACCATAGACAAGGTATAGATGCAAATGGCATTTATGCCTTGTTTTTTTTATCTTAAAGAAGCTTTATATACCGGAATAGTATTCTGATAAGAAAAGGAATTTGAGGTTACAGATGTGATTTTTAATCATTTTATCAATGAATAATGAATCGTTATTGTACGAATGCCGATACAAACGGAGAAGTTATAAATGAAAAGTATGGATTAATGATATAAAAGTATAAAAGTGTGGTATAATGATATAAATGCGAAATGGAGGTAACATAGACTATGAGTTTTTTCTCTAAAGAGGTCGGTATCGATTTAGGTACTGCGAATTTATTGATATATGTCAAAGGCGAGGGTGTCGTAATTGATGAACCCAGCGTTGTTGCGATAGATGCAAGCACAAAGAAATGCTTGGCTGCAGGTCAGGATGCTAAGGATATGCTTGGCAGAACACCGGGCAGAGTGATGGCAATTCGTCCGATGAAGGACGGCGTAATTGCGGATTTTGAAGTAACGGAAATCATGCTGAATTTCTTTTTAAAGAAATTGGAATTAAAGGGCATGTTCAAGCGTCCTACGATTTTGATTTGCTGCCCGAGCAATATTACTTCAGTAGAGCGTAATGCGATACGTGACAGTGCTTATCGAGCGGGAGCGAAAAAGGTTTATATCGAAGAAGAGCCGAAGGTTGCGGCTGTCGGTGCCGGCTTGGATATTTCTAAGCCGAGCGGCTGTATGGTGCTTGATATCGGCGGTGGTACGACTGATGTCGCAGTCCTTTCCTTGGGTGAAATCGTTTCATCTACTTCATTGAAAATTGCCGGTGATACACTGGATAAGGATATTTTGAAATTTGTTAAGGAAGAAAAGAAGCTGTTGATCGGCGATCGTACTGCTGAGGAGATCAAGAAAAAGGTCGGTACCGCATGGAAGGGCTCACGCCATGATTCCATCGAGGTCAGCGGCCGTGATCTTGTGACCGGCTTGCCGCATACAATTACTTTGACAAGTGAACAGGTTGAGGAAAGCATCAGAGAATCACTTCAGGAAATCGTAAGAGCCTGTAAAACGGTTTTGGAACAAACACCGCCTGAGTTGGCGAGCGATATCGTAACACGCGGAATCGTGCTGACAGGCGGCGGTGCGCTGCTGCACGGCATTGATGAGCTGTTGCGAAATGAGCTTCATATTCCTGTTTATGTAGCGGATAACGCATTACGCTGTGTTGCGGAGGGAACAGGGGTAATGCTTGAAAATCTACATCTTGTAGAATAGGGGTCAAGGAGGTGTAGGAAATGGAATGGCTGAAGTATTTATTCATTCCTTTTCTGATGTCGGCCTTATTGACGCCGATATTAAAGAAGATTGCTTATCGCCTTGATATTTATGCGGAGATGAATGAGCGAACGATTCACACAAAAAAAATTGCACGTATCGGCGGAGTCGCAATCTATGTGTCTTTTATTATCACAATGGCAATGTTCGTGAAGGTCGATGACGCTTTGAATCGTATCTTGATCGGTGCTACGGTCATGTTTATCGGCGGTCTTATAGATGATATGCTTGATTTAAGGCCGCGGTATAAGCTGATGTTTCAGTTTGTCGCTGCATTGATATTGATATCGTTCGGCAGTGTAACCTTAGATGCGATACGCTTGCCCTTCGGTATTTCAATCAATCTTGGCTTGATATCCTTGTTGGTGACCTTTGTTTGGATTATCGGTATCACCAACGCGATTAATTTGATTGATGGCTTGGACGGCTTGGCAGGCGGTATTTCTGTAATCATTCTTGTGGTGATCGCAACCCTTTCCTTATTAGAGGGCCGATCAGATATTATGATGCTGTCGCTGATTTTGGCAGGCAGTACGTTGGGCTTTCTCTTATATAATTCACATCCCGCAAGCATATTTATGGGTGACTGCGGTGCGTTATTTTTGGGCTTCGTTATTTCAGCGATTTCCTTATTGGGCTTTAAGAGCTCGACCTTGATTACACTCGGCTTACCGATTCTGTTACTGGGAATTCCGATTTTGGATACGATCAGTGCGATCATCCGCAGAAAGCTGCTTGGTAAAAGCTTCTCCGATGCCGATAAGAATCATCTGCATCATGTTCTTATGCGGCGCTTCGGTCATCGCAATACCGTGTTGATTCTGTATGCAGTCACCGGCCTATTCGGCTTTACTGCTTATTTGTATATCGTCAATAAAACGATCGGATTGATTGCCTTGATCGTAATGGCAGTCGGTGTAGAGCTGTTTTTAGAAATATCGCATATGATATCACCGCAATATCATCCGATTTTATCAGTTATCGATGTAATTCGCAAGGCATTGAAAAAGCCGCCGTTAGAGGAGGAAATCGAGGAAAAGCTTGATAAGAAGCTTCCTGAGCATGATATATAGGGGCATACCTAGGTATGCCTTTTCTTATGAAAGGACGGCCTTTATAAATATTGCGATGCAATATATCATTGAGCCGATGCCATCTGAATCTGTCCCGAATGAAAGATGAAGTGAGCTGCTTATATCTGCCGAAAAAATATGACAGTATGATTGTGCAATGAAAAAACCGCTTGCCGCGGTTTTCATTTTTATTTATTCTGTTCACCCATTCTTTTTCTGATTGGATATACGACACAGAAATAACCTACAACGCCTGCCGTAATCCATAATACGGCATTTGTATAATCCCCGGTATTTGCGCCGGTTAAATTATCGGGCTGAGAAGCAGTCGGTTCGTTATCGGGATTGCTTGTATCATTACCCTCATTTGAATTATCGGGGGTCAAAATATCGTTATCAGGGTCTGTATCATCATCGTCATTATTAGGAAGATTGGTATCGTTATTATCGTTATCAGGATTATTGTTATCATTATTAGGATCAGTATCGTCAGGGTCTGTATCATCTAAATCGGGATTTGGGTTAGTCGGATCGTTATCGTCCGCATTAGGATCATCCGGATTCGTATTGCCCGTGTTGTCAGGATCGGGAGCATCAGGGTCGGTGTCATCATTTCCCGGATCGACCGGCGGCTGTCCTCCTGTAGTATCATCATTAGGATCACCGTTCGCCTCTGCCTCAAAATGCACGATTGCAGTTTGTAGATGTTGCGCATCCTGCAGCTCATCTAATGTCGGAGCCGGTTCATTATCATAATAGCCCGCAAAGCGATATTCAACCACTCTGTCATGGGCTTGATCGGAAATTGCGGTTACATCAATACTGCCGCCGTTTGCCTGCTGCCATGTGCCTTCATCCTGCATACTGTAATAAACGACATAATTCGGATATGCTGATGTAAAGGAAACATTCGCTGTTTCATCATTTGCGAACGATGTTTTTTCTGTATTCCCGCTGTCTTTGATGTGTACCATATGCTCCGTCAAATGATTTGGATCATAATCTGCATTAATATCTATCGGGTTTGCTGCGTCTGCCGGGTCTAATATTATGACATTCGGATGAAAGTTATAATCCTTTGATAAGAACTCTAAATGAAAGGTACCCGGTATTTGAGATTCTACGGTAATCGCATTTGGATTCGCAAGTACTTGAAACGGCCCTGCATTATTCATAGAGTTATCAAGAAAAACAGGAAACATCGTTACCCCGTCAATTTTCATATTCATAACTTGAATTTGATCAACATCCCCGTTAAAATAAATTGAAAAGACTTGAGTGTCCCCCTCTGCGCGAACAAAATTATTTACTCCGTAAAATCCAAGTGATAAAGTTATCAAGCCAATGATAATGAATCCCACTTTTATATAAAGCTTTTTCATAATAAATCTCTTTCCCTTCCTTTATAAGATATATATTATTATACACTGCACAAGGGGAAAAGTGAATATGGGAAAGCCGCCAAATAAGCACTTTTATGGGAAAGCCGCCAAATAAGCACTTTTTAAGCGCTATTTTTGCATTTTATCAAGGTCTGAAGGTGGAAAAATATGCTGAAGCCTTGCTTTTCTTTTGCCTTTATTTTAAAAAAATTATGATGCGAAGATACACTTACTGATAAAAAGAAAAAAGGCCTAAAACAGCCGTTTTTCTTACTGATGATAAACTTTAGCTTTTTTTCTGATGATACTCATTGCGACAACATAGGATGTACACAGAACAAATACCCATAAAATGATATTTGTAGCGTCTCCCGTATTCACTCCGCTCTCGGCAGTCGTATTATCATCGGATTTCGTTTCTGCCTTTTTGTTTTCATCGATTTGTGTATTCGTTGTCTTGTCCGCATTTTTCCAACCAATGATAAATGCGGAAACATTATCCACCTTTACATGAAGGCCGTCATCATCTGCAGTATAGCTTAAAAGATCAGCATGATCGGTATTGCCGTCTTTGAATTGGTAAATAACGAATTCCTTATCAGCGGAAGAACTTCCCGGATACGGAAGTAATAAATCGTACATTGCGTTAGGCTGTACTCTGACATCCTGTGCATATAATGCAGCTTGATAATAAGTGATTTGTGCAGCCGGTATATCTTTGAATTCATCGAAGTATGCAATCACTCGCTGATATTTTTCATAATCAGCTTCATCCATTTCCTCAACACTCAACTTGATATCGTCCTTTGTATAGGTGTTGCCGTCTTCACCGATAAAGCTATCCTCCTCTTGATCGGTATCTGTCGGATCATCCGGATCATCGGGATTATCGGGATCATTGTTTCCACTGTCGTCAGCGGCAGCGAATTTTACGGAGATTCTTTCGGGATCATTCGGCTCATTAAAGCTGTCATCATTCGGCTCCTGTACATCGGGATAGAAATATACTACATCATAAGCCACCGAAACCTCATGCTCACCCTGTTGACGGGCAGTTATCGTAAAGGTATCATTATCACTTGATTTCCATGGGTCATTTTCAATCTGATAATATACGCGATGCAGCGGGAATTTCGATGATATTGAAACAGTAACCGTTTCATCGTTATCAAAAACATCTTTTTGTGTACCGTCAGCTCCGAAGATGGCAACCCCCTCTGTCGCATCAGGCGCCTTACCCGCAAATGCTTGAAAATCATAGTTTCCCTGCATATTGGTATGATCGATCATAAGGTAGGCCGGTTCAAAGTAATACTGATCTGACTTCAGCTCGATGATCTGATCATAGCTGTCATCTATGTTTAAAGTCAAAACATTATTGACAAAATCACTGCTTCCGTAGGAATATTCATTCCCGTTGACAGTTACGATCAAATCCGGAATTTCATTGCCCTGCGCTTCATTGATCGTTAAAGTAACACCTTGAATTTCCGCAGGTATGATATCGTTATCCTGTTGATAAGTTTCATTATTCTCAAACGCGGATTGCGTCGCATCTTTTGTGGCGCTGATTGAATTCTCTTGTTCCTCGGCATGCAGGAAGCTGTCCTTTAATAAGAACAGTGAGCCGCACAGGGCTGCAGCACCGCAAAGAATTAAGGCTTTACCGATAAAATTTTTATTCATAATTCACCCTTCTTTTTAAATTTCACACAATATACACTTTTTTTATTATACATGACAATATATAGAAAGGTAAACAGCATATGCTTGATTTTTTCCTATTAATCCTTTGTTTTGCAAAATAAAACAGTTTATTTAGTTTAAATACAGAGCTGCTTACTACTTCTTCTTTAAGCAACTCTCTTTCCTTTGTGTGTAAGGCAAAGTATTCACTGTTCAAAGCGTGCTCAGTGTATTTTATGATTTCGTCATTATTGTTTTTACTCAACCGACAGCGTATGACATGAGCTTGTTTTTTATGAATGAGAAAGCAGAATGTGACAAAATATCCAAGGACTTTTCCATACAATATATCCTGAGGTGATATTATGGAAAAAACAGTAGTATCCGCTTCGGTAAAAACCGACAGCTTTTATCATCCCCGCTTATTAGTGGTCTTTACCGGTGCTTTTCTGCTTGGATGCTATGACGGGCTATGTGCTTATGTATTTGCCTTTTTATATCTTGCTTATTTTTATATGCGTGATGAAAAGGAGTGTCGTATTGCCGGTGTCGGTCTATTGATCGGCTCCTGTCTATGCGGCTTGATTACAACTTATTTTTATGCCTTGGGCATGACGATATTTTTTTTAGCGATCCATGGCTTGCGCTTAATGAATCAAAATGTTTATCGTAGTTTGCCGATGATCGCTGCCTGTTTAAGCATTCCTTACGGTGTGTATGCCTTTCATTTAGATTTAAGAGTATTATGTATTGCCTTTTTTACATATTTGTCAGCTATGATAGATCATCGTGAAATCGAATGGGTCCAAAAAAAGCTGATATTGACTTCACAGATTTACGGCATATTCTTTATTACACTTGCACTGTTGGCATCGAGCTGGATTTCGGGAGTGTTGGGAGAATGGCTGTTTGCGGCTTTGATTCTGACGGCTGCCTTCTTTTGCGAACCGCTGCCGTTGATCGTATTAATGGGACTTGTTTCAGTATCAACCCCGACACTTGTCATGCCGCTTGAAATTATTGCGGCTGCGGCATGGATCTGCGTGATGAAGCAGGAAAAATACCTGTTGTGCAGCGGCTTACTGCTGATGATATTGTGGTTTGATTTATCGCTGCCCGATACGGCATTGTTTTTGATCGGTTCGCTGACCTCATTTCTGTATGATGAAAAAAAGCTGCCGTTTCACGGAGAACGACATCGTCAGCTGCCGAGTGAATCCTCATCCTCTCATATCTTAAATAAACAGATCAATCATTTCTCCGGTATTTTTACCGCATTATCTGATTATTATGAACAAATTTCCGATGTGGAAGCACAAATGCTTTCGGATATGGCTAAGGCATTGAAGTATTGCGCCGATACCTTGAAAAAGGTCGATACGACACAATCGCAAAAGCAGCGTATTTTAAAGGCATTAGAGGGATATCAATATGAGGTTGATACACTGGAACTGGAGCAGCAGGAGGACGGTCATCTTGCGATTGAATTAGAAATACGCAATATCAAGAAAAACGAAATTCAACAAACATTGCTTCCGTTATTAGAAGTGCTGACTCACGAGCATTTGAATATCACACAGCTTCAGCATAAGCGCTTTACCAGAGGTGCACATGCGATAACCATGGAAAATCAAGTGCCGTTTCAAATTGATTCGTATGCCGATGCACAAAAAAATATGTATGAAAGCTGCGGTGATACATTCTCTGTGTTCCGCTATCGCAATACGGTGATTTCCATGATATCAGACGGCATGGGAAGCGGGGAGCATGCGGCAACCTCATCACGCTTGATAACGAATTTGTTTCAACGTATGGTTGTCAGTGGTATTCCTAAGGCAGATGCGATCAAATGTATCAATAAACTGCTGCAGAGTGATGCTTATGCGACATTAGATGTTGTCTGCTTCGATTGTGCGGCAGGAAAGGCCTATATCTTTAAATCAGCGGCATGTCCGACCTTCCTGATTCGTAATCATGAGCTTTATGAGGTCAACGGCAGCTCCTTGCCTGTCGGCATCGTTTCCTCGATTGAGCCTGATTGCTTCGTAGCCGATTTACAGGATGGGGATGAATATTTAATGATCAGTGACGGCATATTTATGGATGAAATTTATGAATGGCTGAAGGAGCGCAATACGGATAATGCGAAGGCTTCTATTGAGGACTTGATGGAGGTGCTGCGCAAGCGTCAGCGCTTAGATGATTCAACTGCGGTTTTAAGCAAGGTACATAGTGTAGTATAAAATCAATGAATGGAATTGAAGCGGCAGTCTTGGATTGTCGCTTTTTCTTGTCTGAAGGATAGCTTGTAAAGCCGATATTTCGCTTCATAAAAGATGATAGTTTCTTTCTTAATAAGACTTGCGTTTCTTGTCTTTACTGCTTATAATAAACATGCTGTAAAAACTGATGACAGAATAAATCGTGATCCGTAGGACATGAATTTACGGTCGTTATCAGCGATTTACACAGTCTCAAGACACATCGCATCCGTGTGAGCGAAAGTAGGAGGAAATTATGAGATCAAAGAAAACGAAAGATTTAACCCTGTTTGCCTTTTTTTTGGCGGTTGAGCTGATTCTGTTGTTTACACCGCTGGGCTTTTTACGCATCGGGCCGTTATCGGCTACCTTGATGCACATTCCGGTGATTATTGCAGCAGTGACGATGGGCCTGAAATACGGCATTGCGCTTGGCTTGATTTTCGGTTTGTGCAGTGTTTGGAATGCGACCTTTGCGCCCGGTATTACATCCTTCTGTTTTTCCCCGTTTATTACGATCGGGGGAATCAGCGGAAATTATGCCAGTTTGATCATTGCGATAGTACCGCGTATTTGTATCGGATTGACAGCTTACGGTATTTTCGCCCTTTGTCAAAAGCATAAGGTCAATGAAGCGGCAGGAGTAATTGCGTCAGCGTTAGGTGGAGCCATCGTCAATACGGTATTGGTGCTCGGCATGATTTATCTCTTTTTCGGAGCAGCATATGCACAGGCAACCGGCGTTTCCTATGATGCCCTTTTGGCGGTGTTGATGGGTGTTGTATTTACGAACGGGATCGCAGAGGCACTCATTGCGGCAGCTGTATCGGTAATGGTTTATAAAGCATTAAAGCCGATTTTGAAATAGCTGAATTCGATATTTCCTGAAAGCCGGGTATCTGTATCTCGGCTTTTTTCATAAAATCAAATAAAAAACACATAAAGTTATAGTCAAACAGTCAATAATTTAGTAAAATAGATACCAGAGGTTGTCAGGAGTTGATAAGCGTGAAGGAACAAGAAGTAAAGAAAAGACATGCGATCGGTGAAGATAGCAATCAATGGGAAAATGATATGAAGGAAATGAAGCAATGGGCCGATGAAGCACGTAAGAAAGAAGCTGTAAAAAGCAGTGAGCCAAAGCTGAGCGCATCTAAGCGTAAGCCGCTGCCGAAGGAAAGCAATCGGGTGAAGCAAACAGCCGCAAAGGCACCTGAGCCTAAAAAAGCAGCTTCGCCGAGGACTGTGAAATCAAGTGCGGCGGCATCGAAAAAAACAAGGCCTGCGGTCAAGAAAACCGTAAAGAATAAAAATGACGCTCCCAAAAAGCCGAATTATTTATTATGGGTCACAATTATCATTATTGCGATTCCTTGTCTTATTCTGATGTATATTTTCATCGGTTCAAGAGAAAGCTCCTCTACACCGGTAGAAGGAACACGCTTTAAAAACGCATTAGATCCGAAAATTACCGAGGAAGATTTAAAGGCATTAGAATCAAGCTTAAAGCTTGACAATGCGGAAGCAATAGAAATCAATTTAAAATCAGCTACATTAAGAATCAACATTAATGCGAAGGATGATCTGAGTCAAAAAGCTATTAAGAAGCTGATTACCGATACATATAAAAAGGTTGATGAAAAGCTTCCGGTCAAAACCTATTTTACAAATAAAGAAAACGGTGATAATGTCGTTAAAATGTATGATTTAGAAATCAGTGCTTATAACTATATTCCCGAAAAAGAGGAAGATAAGAAGGGCCAGATTCATTTAAGCAGAGTTAAGAATTCCTCGGCTGAAAAGCCTGTCGATGATGTATTGAGCTCACCAAGGGATAAACAGAGCGCAGAGGAAATTTTAAATCCGGATACATCGAATCCGCCGACAAATGATAATAAAGGAAAGACAGAGGGCGAATAGCCCTTTTTCTCGGAGGCAGTATGAAAAAGAATGATGTGATTACAGGTGTTTGTGAAAACTATACATATAACGGTCACGGTGTCGTGCGTGTTGACGGCTTTCCGTTATTTGTGAAGCATATGCTTTTCAATGAGGAAGCAGAAATTATCGTAACAATGGTAAAAAAGCATTACGGCTACGGAAAAATCAAACGCTTGTTGAGACAAAGCGAGGAACGAGTTGAGCCGTTATGTCCGTTAGCGGGAAAATGCGGCGGATGTCAGCTTCAGCATATGTCAGACACACATCAGGCTTACTTCAAAAAGGAACAGGTTGAGGGAGTTATGAGACGGATTGCGCATATATCGACTCCTGTGAATGATGTGGCGATGATGGACAACGGCTGGTATTATCGAAATAAAGCACAGATTCCTTTTCAAATGAAGCAGGAGCGTGTAATCAGCGGCTTTTATCGTATCCATTCCAATGACGTGGTAGATATGGAGCAGTGCTTGATTCAGCATCCGATCATGAATCGGGTGCATCAAATCGTTAAGCAGCATTTGCGTGAGGTGCATGATTTACAAGGCCTTCGTCATCTGTTGATAAAATATGCAAGAAGCAGTGATGAAGTCATGGTTGTTTTTATCACCGCAAAGGAGTATGAAACGGATTGGCAGCCGCTTGTCACTGTTTTGTGTGAACAAATACCGCAGATCAAAAGCATTATGCTGAATATCAATGAGCGAACTGATAATGTGATATTGGGCGATAAGGAGATACTGTTATACGGACAGCCGTTTATCAGCGATCGTATTTTTGATTTATCGTTTCGAATCGCGATGAAATCATTTTATCAAGTGAATCCGCAACAGACAGAGGTGCTGTATCGATTTGTTACAGAGCTTGCGCAGCTGAGCGGGAATGAAATGGTTTTGGATTGTTATTGCGGTGTAGGAACGATCGGTCTGTGTTTGGCAAAACAGGCGAAGCAGGTGATCGGTATTGAAATCATACCGGAAGCAATCGAAAACGCCAAGGAAAATGCGAAGCGCAATCATATTGAAAATGCCGAATTTATTTGTGCTGATGCGAAAACCTATGCGAAGGAGCTGAGTGATGCCAAACAGAAAATCGATGTGGTAATCGTCGATCCGCCGCGTAAAGGTTGTGATGAACAGGTACTGGCAAGCATTGCCGAAATGGAAGCCAAGCGCATCGTATATGTATCCTGTGATGTCGCAACACAGGCAAGGGATATCGAGCGTTTGAAGCAGTATGGCTATCATGCGGTTACGCTACAGCCTGTGGATATGTTCCCGCAAACGTATGCGGTTGAATGTGTCTGTCTGTTGGAGCATAGCGATATTATAAATAAGCAATAGTATTTAAGATATTCACATGAAACTTACGTCGCAAATGTCGTAACTTTCATGTGATTTTTATTATGAAGCCTTGATAATCGGTGATGATTTCAGTATAATATACATGAAAGTAGCGACGTAACGTCGCAAGTTTGAGGTGATAATGATGACGGTAAAAAGAGATTTTTACTTAAATTCAATTATTCAAAATATGTGGAATGGCGATATCAAGGTCATTACCGGTATCCGTCGCTGTGGAAAATCCGTATTGCTTTTTGAATTATTCTATGAATATCTTTTATCAATCGGTGTATCTGAAAACCATATTATTAAAATTGAATTGGATCAAAGACGCAATTATAAGCTTAGAAATCCAATCGCCTTATGTGAGTATGTAGAATCGATTGTTGAGAAACACAAAGAGGAACAATTTTATCTGTTCATAGATGAAGTACAGCTTACAGCGAAGGTTATTGATAAAGAAAACGGCAATATCGAAATATCAATTTATGATATGCTGAATGAGCTGAAAGCGTATAAGAATTTAGATGTGTATGTGACCGGAAGTAACTCTAAAGGTCTTTCAAAGGATATTGCTACACAATTCAGAGGTCGTGCCGTACAAATCCATGTATTTCCTTTTTCCTTCTCAGAATTTTATTCCTATACAGGCGGGGATGAACGAAAGGCATTGGATGCTTATATGCTTTACGGCGGTATGCCGAGGACACTGATCCTGCCGGATGATAAGGCTAAGAAGGCTTATTTATCATCCTTATTCAACGAATTGTATATAAAGGATATCGTAGAGCGCAATGGCATCGAGCGAGAAGATGTCTTAAATGATATCTTAGATTTTTTGGCTTCGCAAATCAGTTCTTTATCAAATCCTACCAATATAGCGAATGCTTTGAATTCAATGAAAAGCGGAAAAGTAAATTCTACAATGGTCGCTAATTATATCCGGCATATGATTGATTCATTTTTGATTTCTACGGCAAAGCGTTATGATGTAAAAGGAAAGAATTATTTCAGCTATCCTAATAAATATTATTATGTTGATATCGGACTTCGAAACGCAAGATTGAATTATCGTCAATACGATCCGGGACATATCATGGAAAATATTATCTATAATGAGCTCCTGCGCCTTGGTTATTCGGTTGATGTCGGAGTAGTTTATGAGCGGTCGAACGGTTTACACAAACAAAAGGAAATTGATTTTGTTGTAAATGATGCGGATAAGAAAATCTATATTCAATCTGCATTTCAAATGGGTACAGAAAAAAAAGCTGACTCTGAGCTTACATCTTTGCTGCTGACAAAGGATTTTTTCAAAAAGATGATCATTCGCATGGATATTTCACATAGCTTTTACGATGATAACGGTATTTTTCATTGTAATTTGATTGATTTCCTGCTTGGCCGTTATGAATTATTCTAAGCATTGATAGGAATTCATATTCTTTTTAAGTAAAGAAGAATACCCTTTACCGGCTTTTCAATGACCTATTTAATTATTAGAAGTGATGCAGGAGCGGCAGCGACATTTAATGATGGTTCTTTGCTGTTCCGCTTTCCGAACGTGCTTTATTCACAACTAAGATTTTGACATTCCTTAATGAATGCTTAGGATCTTTTTTTAATAGATCACTGATTGCGCTCAAGCGCTTATGTCCGTCGATACATACGTATGTGCTTTCATGCAGCTTCACATGGATCGGGAAGCCTTGACCCATGCGTAAAAGACTGTCGCGCAAGGCATCGCTGTATTCACAGGGCTTAAAATCAATTTCATCGATATTACATGCTTGTATTTTCATGAGGATTCCTCCTTTTTTTGCTTATTGCTTTTTATCGATAAAGCGCGGTGAGAATTTAGAATACATGATTTTCTGTTCATGATACAGACTTTCATAACCGCTCAGCATATATGCGATCGTATCAGCCAACAGAAAATAGGCAATACCGACAAAGCCGAACAGCTCAAAGCTCAGCAGCAATGAAGTAATCGGACAATTCGTTACGCCGCAGAAAACACAGATCAGACCGGCAGCCGCTCCGAAGCCGATCGGAATTTGAAGCAGGGAAGCAATCAGTGCGCCGAAGGTGGCGCCGATAAAGAAGCTCGGTACGATTTCTCCGCCCTTAAAGCCGCAGCCCAGGGTGATAGAAGTAAAAATGATTTTCAACAAAAATGCCTGCCATATCACATGCCCCTCAATGCTTTTTTCAATCACATCCATACCGGCGCCCAAATACTCCTGACCGAATAAAAGGCTCAGTAAAACGATCATGCTTCCGCCGCAGAAGATGCGCAGGTATTGATTGCGGAAGTACATGCGGAACAGCTCATTGACATAATGAAGCACATGACAGAAAATGCGTGCCGTTATCGCACATAAAACAGCTAATACGACCACTCGCCATACGATATCAAGCTCTAATTGCGGCACCTCTGTCAGAATAAAATGCTCACCCTTACAGCCCAGTGAAGCCGCAAGCGATGATGCGATGACAGATGCAACGGCACAGGGAACAAGTGCGGCATAATACATGATGCCGACGCTGATGACCTCTAAAGGAAAAATTGCTGCCGTTATCGGTGTACCGAACAATGCGGAAAACGCTGCCGACATACCGCACATCGTAATTATGTGCATATCTTTTTCATCAAGCTGAATCACTCTGCCGATCTGTGCCGCAATACTGCCGCCTAATTGTAAGGCAGCCCCCTCACGACCTGCCGAACCGCCGAAAAGATGAGTCAGGGCAGTAGAGATAAAAATCAACGGTGCCATTTTCATCGGCACCTTTTCGGTAGAACGCACAGAACTGATTACCATGTTTGTACCCTTGCTTTCTCTTACACCGCTCATTCGATACAGCCATACGATCAATAAGCCTCCTAACGGAAGCAGCCATACCATAAACGGACAGCTCAAGCGTGTTTGTGTCACATAGCTTAAGCAATAAGAAAATAAAACTCCGACCGCTCCAATTGTGATACCGCAGAAAACAGCGATTATCAGCCATTTTATAAATATCAGAAAATGACGCCTTTCATCGTCAATCAATGTTTTTCTTTCCTCCTGCATAAATCATCGAACTCCTTTGTATGTATTATAGCACAACAAAAAGCAGAATTAAATTTAACGAAATAAAACAGACAAAAAAGGACAGAGAATGCAGTTGATAACGATTATACTTTTCTTGGTGATCCTATGCAGAAACGAAAATTACTTCAGCTTTTAAAAAAAGCTTTTCCTTATACAGGGGTTATGCTTCAGGCCTTTATTTTTTCTTATTTATTATCGCATTTATGCTTGATGCCGGTTTATGTAGAAGGAACAAGTATGAATCCGGCAGTGAAGGAGGGAACCATCGGTCTTTCCAATATTGCGTTTCGTCATGTATTCGGATTGAATCGCTTTGATATTGTATTGATTCAAAGAGAAAACGGTGATATATGGGTAAAGCGTGTGATCGGCCTGCCGAATGAAACATTGTCAATCAAAGACAATGTCTTATATATCGATCATAAGCCATGTCCGCAAACCTTTCTGAGTGATACGGTTGAAACAGAAGATTTTGAAGAAATACAAATCGGTGAAAATGAAGTATTCGTAATGGGTGACAATCGTGAATATTCTTATGATTCACGCAATATCGGTGCTGTTTCTCTTTCAGATATCATCAGTAAGGACTTGTATGCAGTGCTTCCGTAATCAAACAGGAATTATCAGAATCATAAATTATTAAATGAAATATTACCCCGGAAATAATATTTTCAGCTTTAGGCCTATATTTTTCACTTTAATTATGATAAGCTTATAAAGCTTGAAAAAATAATGTATTAAGGATGTGAGAATATGAATCAACGAAAAGGTGCCGAGCTTTTGGCAAAAGTGAAAAAGAAGCAGGAGCAGTCTAAGGATAACGGCTTTCAAAAATTAACGAAAAAGAAACAAAAGAAAACGGCGTTTGACAAGGTAAATTTCAATGGATAAAAAAACAAGGCTATACAAGAAATGTAACAGCCTTGTTTTTAATTGTGATTTCAATTAATTCGGGATTACCGCCTTCTTCACCGTCCAATGTCCAATGGGCATTAGGATCGTTTTCAATCAATATCGACTGTGCAGTAAAGAATTCCATAAACTTCTCATTGATTTCCTGCTTTAATAATGCGGTGATAATAATCTGCAGATCCAACGGATTCTGCGGCATACGAATCAGCATGACTTCAAATTCACCGTCATCAAGCTGTGCATTTTTAGTGTTTACGGATTGGAAGCCGGCAATTGAGCGCGCATTGGTGATTGCGCCAAAAACAAAATCATCATCAATGATACGATCGGAGGTCGTGATACGCATATGATAGGTCGTGATATTCGGAAGCTGCTTTACACTCTCTAAAAAATATGCAGCCCTGCCGAGCAGATTCTTAGTTGCCTGCGGAGTGCGATAGGATACTTCGGTAAATGCGCCGAAAGCCGCAACATAGGTGAAACAGCGTTCGTTGAAGGAACAAATATCACAGGCAAAGGTATTGTTTTTCGTAAATGCCTCCAGTGCTTTTTTCGGATTCGCCGACAGATTCAGCGTGTTTGCGAAATCATTAACGGTACCGCTGGGAATATAGGCAAGCGGTAAAGGCTCCTTCAAATTCGATAAGCCGTTGATGACTTCATTTAACGTGCCGTCTCCGCCGCTGCAGATCACTAAATCAAATTCACTGCCGTATGTTTGTACCAGTTGTGCAGCATGTTCTTTATATGCCGTAGGGAAGCATGTGACAAAATCACCGTTTTGAAAAAAGCCTTCAATTATAGTATGTAATGCGCTTTTCACTTTGCCCTTACCGGCATGCGGATTATATATAAGCATACATTTTCGATTCATGCTATCATCTCTTTTCACTCTGTATATTATACATTAAAACAGAAAAAAAACAATTTTATTATACCGCAGTTTACTGTAAATAAACGCTTATAGAGAAGGAATTATCGATCAAGCCTTGATTTCTGTCAAAAAAACAAGCGTTTATCACAGCCTTACTCAACAGAAAGTTTCCTATCCTATGAAAATATGCTATAATAAAGCTGTTCAGAGGTTGAATGAAACAATACGTCAAGCGTTTCTGAAAAGAAGCGACTACCGAATTTTTTTCTATAAATGCTACAAAGATGAAAAGGAGAGCAATATGAGTAAAAAGAGCACGAAAGCGATCAATGCTAAAAAAGCAATGAAACAAGAAGTAAAAAAGGATGCGAAGGCTGCAGCAGTTGAAACTAAGGCTGTTCAGCCGGTAAAGGAAGCTGAAAAGGCGCTAAAGCCGACAGAAACAAAAATAACGGTGAAGTCCGCAGCGAAAAAAGAAGCTGTGAAAGAAGCGACTAAGGATAATAAAGCGCTTAAGACAGCTGCGAAGGAAGAAGTAAAAAAGCCTGCGGCAGCAAAAAAGGCGGAAAGCAAGGCGGCTAAAAAGGAAGCGGCAGCTGCACAGGAGGCAAATGTGAAAGCAGATACAGCAACAAAGGTTGAGAAGGCAAGTGCAAAAGCTGAAAAAACAGCAAAAAAGGAAACGGCTAAGCCTGCGGCAGCTAAAACCAAGGAAGTAAAGGCAGTTGAGAAAAAAGCAGAAGCTAAGGTTGCAAAAGCATCTGCGAAAAAGGCTGTTGCGAAAACAGTCGATGTGAAAAAGGAAGAAGCGAAAAAGACGAAGGAAGCTAAAACTGCAGTAAAAAAGACAGCGAAAGCGACCAAGCCTACCGCAAAGAAAGCAACGGCAAAAAAAGCAGATTCGGAAAAGTTGGATCAATACGCAGTGCGTTCTTTAACAGACTGTATCAATGATATGAAAAAGATGCAGGTACAATATGACTATGAAGATTATTATCGTCTGTTATTGGATGAACCTGATTTAAAGAAGCTCGCAAGCAATATTATTGAAGGAAATCATATCAAAGAGAATCATTATGATTATAAGGAATTAGGCTATGATATGGATTTAGTTGCGGTTACTTTAGAAAAGGTAGCTGAAACAATGGATGTTAAGGCGGCTGATTTTAAAGAATATAAGAAAGCAATTACGAAGTCACTGCGTTTTAAAATGAGTGGTGATGCAGAAGCAAATGCTGCTGAATATTTAGATGAATTCAAGCTTGCTGAAAAGCTGCTGATGATCGGTCAGCGTAAGAATATCACTGATGCAGATGTATTGAGTGATACGATCGGTGCCGATGTCAATGAATATTTCAAGCATTTCTTTGAGTTGGCGTATGATTTATTGCCGAGTTGGCAGTATGATGATGTGAAGTTCTATGAGAATTTCGCTTATGCGATATTATCACAATTCAATGACCTTTATCAAAGTGAGCAGCAGCGAATTCAAATTGATGTTGCCGACTTATATATCAAGCACGGTGATTACCAGCTTGGTGATGAAATGTACAGTTATATCCTGCGTGATAATCAGATCAAGGATTATATCTATTATCGATATGCTTCCGTATACAAGGATATCGATTTCAATAAGGCAAAGTCGATTGCTTACAGCTCTTTCCAGTATGTAGATGATCGTTATACGTATTATCCGAATATTTTAGAAATTGCGAATCAGTAGGGTTTAGGCTTTGATCTTAATACACATATAACAGAAAATAAAACAGATATCGTGTGGTATCTGTTTTCTGTATGTCTTGATATAAATTATTTACGATTGTTTTGATCAGAGCAGTATAAAATCAATCTGAATATCTGAATCAAATTGATAAAATACCGTATAACCGTATTTCGTACAGCTTATTGCGTGAAAGTGCTTGTTGGCAGCATAGAATAATCTTGCAAAATTACCTCTGAACATGGATAACCGTTCAATTTTGTAACGATGATTACTGCATTTCGGACAAATATAAGGTTTCTTTTTCATACGAATTACCTCCTGATTTTAATATAGCATAATACTGCTCAGGATATCGTTAAACTTTATATAGGATAAAAATAGGATTAAGCAAGTACAATGTACGTTCTTTTTTATTGATGGGAATTATGTTATCATAATAGAGATGAATACAATCACAGGCTTCACTCAAAACAGAAAGCATACGCCAAGCAAGGAACAGCTACTGATAATAATGGTTATTGTTGTTTATCTTTTCGGCACCTTGATTCATAGTTCGGGAAGTGAGAACAGCGATAAAATTGCGGTTCTTGGTTTTCATAATGTAGTTTCGGATCAAGTCAAGCAGGAACAATATGCCTATAATATGTGGGTAGACAGTGAAAGTTCCTTTCGTGAAAAGATTGCGTATTTACATGAACAGGGCTATGAGGCATGGACACTGAAGCAGCTTTACGAATGGAAATGCGGAAATATCGAAAAACCGAAAAAGGTTGTCGTATTGACCTTTGATGACGGTTATAAGGCTTCTGAAACAATGATATTACCGATTTTAAAGGAATACGGGTATCGTGGCGCAACCTTTGTGATCGGCAGTAATCTGACGAATCCAAAGAAGGCCGATTCTTTTTTAAGTTTGAATGATATCAGGAAGAAGGATAGTACCATGGAGTATTATTCCCATACCTACAAGCTGCATTATCGAAAGAATCATAAGTTTGCGGTCGATATCGTATCTGAGGAGCAGCTTCAAGAGGATCTTATTCGTCAACAGCGAATTGTTGATTGTTCCTATGTAGCTTACCCTTACGGACATTATAACGAGAAAATGGCAGCAATTTTGAAGGAACATGGGGTGAAAATGGCATTTGGTTATCATGAAAATCGCAAGGCCGAGCGTTTCGATGACTTTTATAGGATTCCGAGGTTTTCAATCAATGCCTATACCTCGCTTGATACAATGAAGGCTATGCTGGAAAGTGATTAAGAAAATCGTTAAAATAAGCTGCAGCTATGGGTTAGCCTATAAAGGATAATGTGCAAACGCATACGATACATTGAGATAGAAAGTATCTCATAAAGGAGGAATTATTTTATGCGTAATGCGAAACCATGCGGCTGTTCTTTTTCTCAATCTGATTCCTGTATGGCAGGAGAGAGAATTCGTGTGAATTCAGCAAGCTCTTGCGGCTGTGACAGAAATCATTATCGTTGTCAGGAAAGTCGCTGCCCGAGACCTTGTACACCTCCGACATGTCCTTCAAGACCATGTCCGCCGAAACCATGCCGTCCGCAAAGACCTTGTCCTCGTCCGGATTGTGAGGATCGCTGTGTAGATCAGTATCGTAATTGTCTGAGAAACTGCCGCTGCGAGCGTCAGAATCAGTGTGATTGCCGCAATCGCCGTCATGATTGCTGCGATGATTTTGATTCATTGTACGGTCCGATCTATGACTTTGATTTCGACTATGATAACTGCGGCTGCAACAGAGGCTGCAATCGCAAGCATCATCATGAGCATAATTGCGATGATGACTGCTGCGATGACAAGTAGAAGCGTAGTATCAGCATTAAACTTCCCAATCTGAATATTTGTCGAAAGACAAGCGTGTCAAATAAGCATTGAGCTCAAACGGCAATCAATGATGCTTACTTGTCGGATTGAGTGAAAAGCAATTGATTCGTAAAAGACAGCAGTGGTGAAAGACTGCTGTTTTCCTTTTGATCATAGGATAAGGGCATGTAAGATGATAATAAATGAGAAATATTGATATTTTTTATATTTTTTTCGGGTATCGGGAAAACACAACGTATAACAGTAGGGGGTATATGTTTAAATGTAATGATTATAATTGATGCGTTTAAATCATAAAAATGCTTTTAAAAGGCTGTTTTATGCACTTTTGTTATGATATAATGTTGTGGCCGTTGAAGGACGGCAAAGGAGGTTTGGCATATGCCGCCTCAAATAACCACCGATAGGTATAACATGGCGGTTTATTCAAGACTTTTAGATAATTACTGTGTTTTCAACAATTCAGAAAGGATACATATAACATGTACGCTGAGTTTCTGGTGCTTGTGGCACTGTTACTCATTCTCAAAGAATTAAGAAAACTTAATAAGTAATGTCTAAGTCTTGAATAGTAAAAAAAGGGAGCGGACCATGCTCCCTTTTTCCGTGACTCTTAGGCTCTTACTGTGTCACTGTTATTATATGCTATTTTGCTTAAAACTACAATAGCAAATTGAATGTTTTTTTGACATTGACAAGGAATTGTTGATTGTTTCAAGCATTTTGTTAAGTGTATTTTTGAGTTAATGACACAAAGCTTTACAATGCAGAGTTTCGTGAATAGGCAGTTTAAGCCCTGTCCTGTGAATTTTCGCGAACTTTACGAAAAAATACTACTCGTCTCATGATTGTATGGATAGTCAAAACGTGTGTAGAGTGAAGATTGTTTTTCGTAATTGGCTATGGTATAATTTTTTCTAAGCACAAACCGATAAATCGGAATTTACTAGGTAAAGAACGCACAAAACGAGGAGGAAAAAACTACATGGTCGGATACTATAAACCCTGTGAAGAATTTGATATTTGCAATAGGCTTATCGAAAAGTATTGGGAAAGCAAGCAATTTGAACTGTGTTTTCAAGGATATTTGAAATTAGCCGAGGAAACAAGTTATCCGTTAGCAGAATGTCAGGTTGGATATTTTTATTTAGAAGGTATTGGTGTTGCAAAAGATTTAGAACGAGCGTTTTATTGGACTGAACGAGGGGCAATACACGGTGATCGAGATGCGCAATATAATTTAGCGGTGATGTACGAAGAAGGAATCGGTACTGAATTGAATCAGGAAGTGGCAATTCACTGGTACAAAGCGGCTCGTGCTCAAGGACATACCTTAGCAGAGGAAAAATGCAACGAGTTAAACATAAAGTAAATTACTTGTTTCTAACAGGTCCGGCTTATTAAGGCAGCCGCTGGCAACAGCAGCTGCCTTCTTTGATGGCATATGAAAACTGAATATTTTAAAACGAACGCTGTTACAGCGTTGTATGGTATATCGTTATGAATCGATGCACGTATTGCGATACAAATAATAGTATATAACAGCCTGATTAACTCTCCGATTGAAATCAATTTCATAAACGATGAGCTGAAAGTCGTTATTCCGCAAAAATCAGACTGCTTACCGTATCCATATCACTATCTTTTGTCAAAGATTGCGACTGTTTTTCAAACTTAATATTTCCAAGTGCAGCATTTTATATTATAATAAGGTAAGAAATGAGGTTGTCTTATGGAATTTATATTTGCGTTTATCATTTTCGTGATTATTGTTAATATTATCGGTCTTTTATTTTCGGTTCTGTGGCCGTTGATCGTTATATTGGTGATTGCCGCAGCAATCGTTAATTTATTGGCCTACTACAGAAGAAAAAAGAGCGGATATTATCATTCGGAAACTACTTATTACGGAAGCAACCATTGTGAACAGAATTCCGATATCATTGATGTAGAGTATACGGAAAGCGAAATTGATGAAGATAGATAGGATGAGAAATTGTGATTAAGGAAGCAGTCAGGCAAAATAAACCTGAAATATATGAACTATGGAAAAGTGCATATCCGACCAAAAGCAAGGCTTATTTAAGCTATTATTTTAAGCATGTTTTTGATGAAGGGAAATGCCTTTATTTACCGCAGGATGATCGTATCATCGCTTCACTGCAGATGAATGAGCACATAGCGACCTTCGGCGGCAGAAAGCTGAAAAGTACTTATATCCTCGGTGTGGCAACACTGCCCGATTATCGACGCAGAGGTCATATGCACTATTTGATGAACAGCGCATTAGATGAAATCAGCCATAATCATCTTTTGACGTTTATTGAAGCATTCAATCCAAAGCTGTACGAGCCCTTCGGTTTTGAAACAGTCTATGAATCTAAAACCTATACCATCAATACCCATTATTTCGATAAGGTAACAACAAGCGGTGTCTCACATCATATAACAGCGCGTGAGCTTGAGGAGGTATTTCGGAAATACAGCCGTCATTTTGACTGCAGCTATGTAAGAGATGTGCATTACTTCGATTTGTTTTTAAAGCGATCGGTTTTGGATCACGGTAATATTTGCGTATATCGCAATAAGGATCATGAGGTATGCGGATATGCGGTTTATCGTGAAAATAGTGTTGAAGTAAAGGTAAGTGAAATCGTTTATTTGGATTCCGTAGCTTTGATGAAGCTGCTTCGCTTTATTTCCGACGGATATCCGGATATTACCGTAACGGTATCGCAGTCTGAAAAACTGGAGCGCTTGTTTCCGCTGACGATTCCGAAGAAGAGCGCGATGACAATGGCCAGAATCAATAACTATGAATTATTCAACAAGCTATATAACTGCAAGGCGCACAGTCCGAAAGAGGCTTTTGCGATGTTGAAAAAACCCGTGTTCTTAAATGAAAGCTTTTAATGCCGGTAAGATGGGATCAAAGAAACAGCATTACTTTCTAAAGTGCACCTTCGGTTTTGATACAAACGATGCGGGTGCTTTTTTATATGGTGATAAACAAGAGGCGGCTGATAAACAAGAGAATCAAAACGAACCGTTAAAAAAAAGAAGGTCGCAGGGACCTTCCGATAGAATGCTTCCTTTTACTTTGCCTTTGGCTGTGTCGTATCTGCGGCATGTGAGCGACGATAAAGGAAAGCCTTTAGGTTGAATAAACCGTAAATAATGCTTAAGATAAGAATCAATGCGCCGAAGCCAATTAACGCGATGTTTTTAGCATCCATCGTGATATTGCCGTTTCCTGTACGCTGATAGAATAATACGACAACAAGAATTCCGAAGATCGGATACAGGATGGCTTTGCTTAATAAGCGCCAGCTTTCTTGTTCTGCCATTGCGGCTGTCATGCTCGGCTTACTTGTCGGAATATAGTGCTGTATCTGAATCAATGCCGGCAGAAATACCTTATGAAAACGATATTGAAGAATTACGAATACCAACAGTGCCAGCAATAAGCATACGTAAATCGGCAAACCGCTCTCTCCGAAGGCGATATATGCAACCAAGCCCGCCAATACCGGAATCATAAAACGATTTGCATATACCTGATAGGACTTTACATTTTCATCTTTGATCACAAAGCCCCTCATTCTGCGTGGCTGATAATAGATTTTTCTGCCCTTCTCATCCTCATAAATATGGATGCCCGAAACACTTTCTTTATTGTACTGATAGCTTTTATTTGCCATTGTTTTTCACCTCTGTCCTTAATTATATATGGATTTTTCATATCCGTCTAGGAAAATGAGTAGATTTATTATTAAAATATTTGCACTAATTAACAAGATTGTCCTGCGACATTGTTTTTTTGCGCAACTTATGATATCATGAACGTGTGAAAAAATGGATATAAAATCCATAGAAAAGGAGATAAAAGAAAATGATTTTTGGTAAAGAAAAAGCAGAGTGGGAAAATCTAAAGGGTGTATTTACCGCTACAGAAATTCACCAGCAGCCTGCAACATGGAAAAAGACCATTGCACAGATCAAAGCGCAGAAGGATGAACTGAAGGCTTTTATCGCTAATGTAGTGGATAACGATGATTATGATATCATTTTAACGGGTGCCGGAACAAGTGAATTTGTCGGTAATGCTTTGTTTTCTTATTTGAACAAGGTAACAAACTTTAAGGCAAAATCCTATGGTACTACAGACTTAGTCGCAACTCCGGAAAATTATTTATCTCAGACAAAACCGACACTTTTGATTTCTTTCGGTCGCAGCGGAAACTCTCCGGAATCTGTCGGTGCAGTTGATGTTGCTGATGAGGTATGCGGTGAGAATCTGTATCATTTATTTGTAACCTGCAATAAAAACGGTGCATTATCTAAAGCTGCCGAAACAAGAAGCAACGCTTATGCGATCAATTTAACTGATGAAACACATGATCAAAGCTTTGCGATGACTTCCTCATATTCTAATATGATGTTAGCTACATTGCTGTGCTTCTCTTTGGATCGTATTGATGCTGCAGCAGCAGAATTAAATGATATTATTGAGTGTTCCGAAGCATTCCTTGAAAATAGCTGGGATGTCTGCAAGAACATCGCTGAGGAATATAATTTCAATCGTATCGTATACTTAGGTGCAAATGCATTAAAGGGTATGGCACAGGAATCTGCATTAAAGATGTTGGAGCTTACTGCCGGTAAAGTATGCACAATGTATGATACACCGTTGGGCTTCCGTCACGGACCTAAGTCTATTATCGATGACAACACATTAACTGTTGTATATATTTCTGATAACGCATATTCTCGCCAATATGAGGTTGATTTGCTGAAGGAAATGAGCGGACAGCGTAAGGGCAATAAGATTGCTATCGTTGCATCTCAGGCATATCCGGAATTAGAGGGCTTGGCTGATTATCTGTTTGTTTACGGCAATAAGGATGCGCATGATAATATGTATTTGGCATTTGAATACATTTTATTTGCACAGACATTAGCATTGTTCAAGTCTTTATCCTATGATATTACACCGGATAATCCATGCCCTACCGGTGAGGTAAATCGTGTCGTTAAGGGTGTAATCTTATATCCTTATAAAAAAGAAGCTTAATAAGAAGGCTTATGATTCAATATAATTAAAAAGGAGAAAAGAAAATGATCGGACTAATTGTTACAGGACATGGGAACTTCGGTTCCGGCTTAACAAGCTCTTTGAATTTAATCGCCGGAGAGCAGGAAAACTATCAGTATGTAGACTTCACAAAGGAAGTAGATGAGCTTCGAGATGATTTGAATAAGGCAATGGACGCTTTAAAGGATTGCGAAGGTATTCTTGTATTATCTGATTTGGTAGGCGGTTCTCCGTTTAAGACAGCGGTAGAGGTCGGCTTTCCGAGAGGTAATGTCGAGGTAGTCGGCGGCAGCAATCTGCCGATGCTTGTTGAAATTTCCATGACACGTAAATTCATGACTGACGCTACGGCAAAGGATTTAGCTGAGGCTGCAGTCAATACAGGCAAGGATCAAATCCTGCGCTATGAATTTAAACCGGTTGTTCAGGAAACAAGTGAAGACGGTATTTAGAAAGGTAATTATCAATGACTATTGAGTGGAACGTAATCCTATGGTGCTGTATTACTGTCACAGCCTTGATCGTGATATTCGCAATTATCTATTATGCGATGTCAGCACGTATGATGAAAAGAAAAAGACAGGAAATCATTACGTTGACTGAAGGCATCAAGGTTGGCAAAAAGGTAATGTTTGCCGGTATCGTAGGAAAAATCGTAAGTATCGACGGTGAGTTTCTTAAGGTAGAGGTCGCTAAAGGAGTAGTAATGGAAGTAAATCGCTTTGCGATTTCAGCCTTAGTTGAATAATTCAACGATAAGACAGATTCAGGAATGAGAAATCAGCCTGCTTCTGTCTTTTTTTGATTATCAACGATTCGAAGAAAGGGCAATATGATGAAATGATTGATTTATAGCTTGTTGGGAGCAATTTGATAATAATATAGGGATTGCTTGGCAGCTAAGAGCCTTGGAGTGCATGGTTTAAAATGATAGGTTTGCTAAAATGAAGGAACAAAAAGCAGCTTCTGTTTTTAGTAGCTGCTTAATTGTATATGGTTTTTGCATAGTCGCTCGGAGTGATGCCGAATACCTGCTTAAATTTTCGTGAGAAGTAATGAATGCTTGTGAATCCCAGCATTGAGGATATTTCACTGATGGTATAAATGCTTTCCTTAATCAGCAGCTTACTTTTGGCAAGCTTTAAATTACTGATATATTGCTTCGGCGCTACATTCAGATTATTTTTGAACAATGTCTGCAGACTGGAGCGTGAAATTGAAAACTTAACGCAGATATCTTCAATCGTAATCGATTCATAAATCTTATCATTGATAAAGATGATGATTTCGTTTAGAAGCTCATTTTCAAATTTCTGCTGCATCGGAGAGGAGGCAACAGGGGAAGCATCGAGGAAATCATATTGCAGAACACGGATAATCAATTCCTTTAAATAACAGAGCATCAATTCATTATCATACAGCATACCGTTATTGGAAACCTTTATAAAATCATTTAAGGCGCGATGAATTTCACGATGTGCATGGTAAACACGATTCGTAATCAAGAAATCATCCTTTAAATCCATATCGAACAGAATCGTTAAATAGGAGCAGGACTGATCGGCATGATTGCTTTGGGTATGATATTGATTGGGCGCGTATAGAATTAAATCCATCTCATTTAATTGATACTCCTCATTATCAACACTTGTCATTAATGAACCGTTGTCAATAAAGGTTAATTCCCAAAAATTATGTTTTTCACCGGGGAAGGTATAGTTGCGGTTACGTACCTGATAATAATAAGCATAGATTTCCTTTACCTGAAAAGCTTGTACCAAAGGTTCATATTCAATCGGGTGCTTTTGCTTCAGCGGAACCGTAACCTTTTTTGTTTTGTTGTCGCAGGACAAATCAATTCTGGAGCTTGAGGATATAGAGATGAAATTAAATTTTACTCCCGCCTTAATTTTTATGACTCGATGAATGACAAACTTTTCATACTCCCTGTCATCCTCATCAACAGAAACTACCAGCATGACAATCCCTGAGAGTACTTTTACATAAGCATCCTGATTATATATATGAAAGCTGTCGATGCTTTTGTCCTTGATTCGATACGCGGTGCTGCTTAGCTTTGAGGATTGCTTTTTCGTCAGATCACTGATGATTTCACCGTAACGTGAGAATATGTAGCTTGTAGTTTTATTGAACATGCTTTCACCTCTCTTTAAAACTGTTTCAATTGCTTGATGCGCCTTGTTTTATATACAGTGATACAGTTTGTGTTTTTGATAGCTTTATTATATGCAAAGTCAGATAAAAATGCAAATACTTTGTTTTAATGATTTCAGTGCCCTTATCAGTTGTAATGCTATAAATCCACAGTATTTCAGATTAGTTTTTATCCTTTTCTATAAGTGGAAATAAGAAAATTTATTATTTTTTTAGGCATAATTTTCTCACATGTATATATTTTACTGCAGTTAGTATATAATTGTTTTTTAGCGAATTTTGCAAAATAAAAATAGGCAAATATACTAAAAAGTGCAAATTCAATCGTAAAAAGTGTAAAGAAAATCAGAAAAAATTGTCATAGAATAGCAATGAACTGAAAGGGGTTACGTATGGGGCGACTCACAATCTAAGTTCATTTACGGCAGAAAGGAGAGAGAGAAATGCCAGATATTGTTTTAACAAGAATTGATGCTCGTCTGATTCACGGTCAGGTAGCAACACAATGGTGCGGTTCTGTCGGCGCTAACTTATTGTTGGTAGCTAACGATGAAGTTGCAGGAAATGAAATGCGCCAAGGCTTAATGAACATGGCAGCACCTGCTTATGCACAGACTCGTTTCTTCACTATCGAAAAAACTTGTGCAATTATCAGCAAGGCTTCCCCGCAGCAGCACATTGCGATTATCTGCGATTGTCCGCAAGATGTTTTACGTCTTGTAGAAGGCGGAGTACCAATTAAAAAAGTCAATATCGGAAACATGCATATGGCAGAGGGCAAACGTCAGGTTGCAACAAGTGTTGCGGTAAATGACGACGATGTCGCATGTTTCAAGAAATTGCAGGATCTCGGTGTAGAATTGGAAATCAGACGTGTTCCCGATATTGCAGCAGAGCCTGTTGACAAACTGTTTAAGTAATATCAAAATTTTATTCTTAGGAAAGGAGAAACAAATTTATGGATTTCAATATTGTTGAATGTGTGTTACTGGCAATCCTTACATTCTTCTTCGCGATTGACCAGTTCTCATTAACAGAAATTGTTTACCGTCCTATCATTGCTTGTCCGATTATCGGTATCATCTTAGGTGATATGGAAACCGGCTTAGCAGTCGGTGGTGCTTATGAGCTGATGATGGTTGGTAACATGCCTGTCGGTGGTGCTCAGCCACCTAACGCCGTACTTGGCGGTATCGTAGCCATGGTCTTTGCTGTAAAGGCAAATATGGATACAAACGCAGCACTTGGTGCTTGTATGATTTTCGCGACTTTCGGTCAGTATGTAGTAACATTAACATTTACTATTATGTCAGGCTTAATGGCTAAGGCTGACAAGGCAGCTGAGGAAGCGAACCCAAGAGGAATTACAAATGTATTGAACATTTCGATGTTAATCTTAGGTTCTTTATTCGCAGTTATCGCAGTTCTTGCCTACACAGGTGGTACTGCAATGGCGGATACACTTCAGAACTTGAGCGACAATGCAAGCTGGTTGATGGGTGGCTTATCTATGGCCGGATTAATGATGCGTTTCGTAGGTTTCGGTATCTTATTGAAAATTATGTTCGCAAACGATATGTGGGGATACCTGCTTTCAGGTTTCGCACTGGCATTAGTTATCGGTAATATCGAGGCTACTGCATCTGCTACTTTGATTCTGATCGCATTTATCGGTATCATGTTGGCAGTTATCGACTTCAAATTAAGCTCTATGAGCAAAAATGCAGGAAACGGAGGTATGAGCGATGGCATCTAATGAATTTACAACTTATAAAGATACAACGCCTGCCGCTAGACTTGACAATAAAACCTTAAACAAAATGGTTTGGCGTTCTTGCCAGCTACAGGCTGCGTTCAACTATGAGCGTATGCAGTCTGCAGGTTGGTTATGGTCAATGTTGCCGGGTCTTCAGAAAATTCATACAAACAAAGAAGACTTAGCTACATCCATGACTCATAACATGGACTTCTTAAACACTCATCCATTCGCCGTAACATTCGTTATGGGTATGGTATTGTCTATGGAACAGCAGAAAGTGGATATCCAAACAATTCGTTCAGTACGTGTATCTACTGCCGCTCCGTTAGGCGGTATCGGTGATGCATTATTCTGGATGACATTAATTCCTATCATTGCCGGTATGACAGCTAACATGGCTATCGAAGGTAGCTTGTTAGGACCTATTCTTTACTTCGTTATCGCATTCGGTTGCGAAATGGCACTTCGTTACGGCTTGATGTACTGGTCTTATAACATGGGTACTAAGGCAGTAACTATGATGACCGCTTACGCGAAGGAAATCACTCATGCAGCTTCTGTATTGGGTGTATTCGTTATCGGTGCATTAATCTCTAATATGGGTGCAGGCGCAAAGCTTGGTGTCTCTATCCCTAACGGTGAGAATCCTATCGTTGTACAGGATTATTTGAATAAGGTATTACCATGCTTGATTCCGTTACTGTTCACATTAATGTGCTATGTTTTAATCAAGAAAAAAGGATTCACTCCTGTTAAACTAATCGGTTTATTCTTGGTTATCGGTATCGTAGGTGCAATCTTCGGTATCTGGGCAGGCAGCTATACACCGCTTGTACCGGTACCTTGGGATGTCGTTGCTTAAGATACACAGACAATAGATGATTTTCTCTCTATCATCTTTCTGAATAATAAAGCGTTGTTGTGCAAGCAGCAGCGCTTTTCCTTAATATAAGTAATATAGAACGGCGGTATATTTATGAATCCCATAACACTAATTATTATATGTATTCTGTTTCTCCTCGGCTTAACGTATCTATTGTTGCGGATTGTTTTTTTGAAAAGCCTAAATAATGCGTTGCAGCAGGAAGATTATCAAGCGGTACAAAGACTGTTGAATAAATCACAGGCAAAGCGGTTGCTCAGTGATTATTTACGTGATTTATATAAAGCACGTGTTTATTATTTGTCCAAAGATGAAACCGCATTGATTTCACATCTACGAGAAATGATGAAAAAAAGCTATGAAAAAGCTGATGAAGAACAATATTTGGCACTGTATTATCATACCTTTCTCGCTCAAGGTAATTATGATGAAGCGCTTGAATTGCTTGAACGGATTTATCAGTGTGAGAATGATAAGATGATTCGCTATTGTGATTGGACACGCGATATATTGTTGTATCAGCGCAATGATTTGTGTGATGAAATCATTACGGCATTAGATAATAAGGATTACTATGGTTTTCCTCTAGGGACATGTGCTTATCTGATTGCCATCCAAAAAAAGCGCTTGGGTGCATATGAGGAAGCGATTTTATGGTTTGACGCGGCTAAGGATGTATTACAGCCGCATGATCTTTATTATGATGATATAGTAAAGGAAATAACCGCACTTCAGGAAATGGGCTGTCAACTCCCGCAAAAGAAGCCGCGCAAAAAAAGAACTTAAAGATTGATTCAGTTACAGGGAAAGAATGTTTTCCCCTGTGCTTTACTTTAAATGCTTGTTTTATATAAAACTCATTTGGCTCATATTGAAACTAAGCCATTGAAACTAAGCTGATAGTTATGCTTACTTATGACTTTTAAGTAAGCGTTTTTTGTAGTATAATATTACAAACTGTAGGGAGGAATCCATGTGCGACATATCCTTGTTGAAATAACTTGCAGAGGTTGTGCTTATCACACTCATGTGAAAAGTCATACACTCGTTAAGCCTCAGCTTGAACCGACATTAAAGGAACGGATTTTACAAGGGACGATGTTTACTTATGAATGCCCTCGTTGTCACAGCATTGTTTCCTTTATCCACAGCTTTTTATACCATGACAGTGAACGCAGACTATTGATCGCAATGTCTTTAAGTGATAAAACGATAAACACTTTAAGAGAGCAGCTTCCTGATTCTCAGCTATATACAGTAAAGAATCCGCAGCAGTTAAGTGAAGCTGTAAAGGCAGCAGAGGATCGGCTGGCGATTGAATTAATAGAGCTGTTAAAGAAGCAGCTAAAGAAACAGGACAATGAAATCCAAGAAGTTATTTATCATGATTATGATTATGAAAATCAAATGCTTTGGTTTACCTGCCGATATAAAAATCATGAGGAATATAAAGCAGTGCCATATACTGCGTATGAACAAATTAAACAGAAGGGAAGGGATCGATGATGAATAATAAAAAGGAATGGGATACTGCCTCACTCGGTGTAACCTATCAAATGTCATTGGATGCCTTTCTGAAGGACAGCTATCATGCTTCCTACAGTAAATCACAGGCCTATGAGGATGCCTTGATGAAGCTGAAGGAAATGCGCCAATATCGCGGTTGGCAGAAAAAGAAATATATCGCTCATCAGGCGCTTTTGATATGTCGTGAATGTATTGAGGCCTATTTGGCAATGGGACTTTATTGTGATGATATGTTTGAAACCTTAAAGGTATATAAGGAAGGCATGGAATTGGCAACAATGAGCTTAGGCAGAGAATATTTTCAACAGCCTGTCAGTGATTTCTATGAATTAGATGATGCACGAGTATTTTTCCATATGAAATTTGCCTATGCGTGTGCTCTTTATGAGGTTGGATATATGCGACGTTCACAGGCACAGTTTCAAGAAATCTTATCTTTGAATCCATCGGATGTATTTGGTGTACGCTATTATTTATATGCCGGATTTTTATATTTTGAGGAGTATGAAAAATTTAAGCAGTTATATGAACGCTATCCGAAACAGGATACATTTACCTTGTATGCGAACTTCTTATATTATTATAAGAAACAGCTTTTGTCAGAGGCAAAGGTCTTGCTTAGACCGTTATTGGAATATAATCGCTATTTATATGAGGTCATGTCATATGAGCGTATGAATACAGCAACCATTCAAAAGCGCTTGGCACCGGGAAGCAATGAGGAAGCTGCCTATTGTTATGCGATATTGCAGAAGGTAACTAATGCGCTTGAATATTTACCGACCTTTATGGTAAAGGAAAAGAATAAGGAAGAAGCGTCTGTTTAAACAGCAGTTGAAACTGCTGTTTTATCTTTTATACAATTATAAAAAGGATAAAATCATAAGGGATGAAATAAATTTGATAAATATTCATGTTGATACGAACAAATGAGGACGAAACATACTCTATAATATGAGTTTTACTGTTCTGCGTAAAAAATAAAAAAAACATACAATTAATTGTATTTAAATCTCTTAAAGCAGACAATTATAGACATGCACTTCTGATACAGAAATGCATGTTTTTTGTTTATAAAACATACGCTTTTAGCTGTTTTCCCGCTATTTCTTAAAGTCTACCTTTGTAGACATAACGAAGGAAGGGAAATAGAAGTATGTGGAAGAAAATTGCGGTTATGATGTTAGCACTGATCGGGGGTATCTCAGTCGGATACTCGTATTTTGCTGATAAATTGAGCGCTGCCTCTGTGTTTAAGTTAGACATAGGAACAAAAATTGTTTTTGGTGAACATGACGGTAATAACGGAATGGTTTGGGATGTAGGCGGCAACAGTGGAGGTCAGTATACGCTGTTAGCAACACGTTCTTTTCAATATGGTGTAGAAGTTACCGGACTAAACCGTGGATATGTCAGAGACGAAGGCGCAAAGGTATCTTTAAATACGTTGGAGACATCAGCGTGTAATAAATTGCCGGGACTTCCGACATTGGATGATCTTTCCAATGTATCCGCCAATGATGCGTCTTATCGAGGCGGTGCATATTATTGGGTTGATAATGATGTTAAAATCAGTGGCAATACTACATTGTATAATGTTGCACATCTTGGTTATGGGGAAGGACATAAAGCGCATAATCTAATTGATAATGCGACAGGCAAAAGCTACGGAACTAATTTAATGGTAATTGCCTTAAATGCTGCCGATCAAAGAGCATCTATTCGTCCTTTTACTTATTTGACTCAGGCAAAGGTTGTGTTTGCGGCAGCACCTGCATTTCAGGACGGCAGCTGGCATCGCTATCAGATTCAAAAAGGGATTTGCAGTGATGAAGTGGAATCGCCGATCACCAGAATCAGGATCCAATCATCCGCTATGAATGCGAATTTAATGAATATCAGAAGTATTTACAATGATAAAGTGATCAGTAAAACTATTTTAAACAGTACTGTTAATTTAGAAGCTTCTGTTACAGGGGCAGGTGCAGTAGGTGTATTATTGTATGACAACAGCGGTTCGGAAATAAAATATTATCGTTCGACAGGACCTATGTCAGGTAAGTATTTATCACTTGATTTAAGCGGAATACCGGTTGGAAAATATAAAGTAGCTATTATAAATGAAGAAATTAATCCATCTACAGACCGTCCTTTGGCAAGTTCTGCGATTTCAAGTTTCTCAGATTTAGAGATTATCAAGGATGCTCATAAAATAACCTATACCAAAACACCGCAAAGCGGTGCGAGTATAGGAAAAGAATATGAATTCAGTAAGAATGTAGATGAAGGACAAATTGTAGGTAAGGTTACAGCGAATCCGTTAGGTGTTACTCCGCTGGTTTATGAAATCATCGGTGATGGAGATAACAGTTATAAAAACTTTGAAATTGAAGGCTTAGACGTTAATAACGCTTCAAGTAGTACACCGTTAAATGTAAGGATAAAAAACGGAGCGCCTGATTTAGTCAACGGCGGCTTAAAAGCAGGTACTTATAAATTCTGTATTACTGCAGTTGATGATAATGGGTATCCGGTGGATAAAGCAGGAAATCCAACGGAAAAAGTTTGTACTTCTTTTGATGTTGAGAAGGCAACCCCTACAATAACCTTTGATCAAGATGATAAGGCAACTACGTATGTGGCAGGTGATCCTACGAATACGGTAACACATAGTGAACATGCGACGCATACGAATGGTGATAGTAGTGGTGACGACATCGATATTGAATACTCCTTTGTATCGGGAAGCAGTAATATCATTCAAAGCGGATTACCGTTTACTTCAGCCGGTGCAGGAGATAATGCGGATATTGTGTTTGCGGCGAATGCGACAGGAAGTATTGTGATTCAGGCAAAGATACCGGAAAGTGATAATTATAAAGAAGCGATTACGACAAAGACAATCGTTTTACAGTTAGGATTAACAGCGAATTATGTGGAAACTAAAACAAATATTAAGGCAGGTACGACAGAAGCGAAACCACCGACAAGCTATGTACAGGGAAATCGGATCGGATATGTGGATGTAAGCGGAGGTGTAATTCCTTATACGTATTCGTTACCGAGTGGGAAAGGAAATAACGGTTCTTTCTACATCGACAATAACGGTAATGTATATGTAAATCGCGGGGTAGGGACGAGCGGTCTTACTCCCGGTGATTATGATATAGAAATTGAAGTAAAGGATAATACCTCTCCAACAAAGATGTCTACAACAATAAAAAAGACAATTACAATCAGTGCGGCCGAATTAGAAGGAGTGGGCTGGGAGAATCCAAAGGATCCGGGCAAAGCACTTCCTTCCAATATCTATGAGATAACGTATGATCCAAGCGGTGAACCAAATAACGGCGGTGTGTTCAATACCAAACTGATTGAAACAAAGACAGATACTTTGAAAAATACAGTAATCACATATACGTTAGAACCGAATCCCAATGATGTATTGAGTATTTCAGGTTCAAGTACAGTTCAAGCTACAGTGAAAAAGGCAAGTGATGATACGACGAAAAACAAGGTGAAGATCAAAGCCCATATCACCGGGGGAATTTACGGTACCACAGGTGTAGATACCGAATTGATTGTGAATGTGAAAAAATATCCACAGACAATCGCATTTTCTGATACGAAGCTGTTAAAACTGCCTGTAGGCGGTGCATGTACTGCAGTGCCGGCAGAAATCACTTCGGAGTATCACAAAAAAGATGAAGTCATTCAGTACACTTCAAGCAATACCTCAGCGAATGCGCCGTTTACCATTAATGCGAAGGGAGAAGTATGTCCTACAGGCAATAAGGACAATGCAGGAAGTGCTACACTGACCGGAACCTTAAGTGGTGATGATAATTATGAAACAGCGACCACAGAAACAGGCAGAGTGATTCAGATCTATGTACCGGGTAATATTGAAGTGACAGGAAGCATTGAAGATGGCGGAACAGAGAATGTGACGTATAAAGCAGATACTACATTAAAGAAAGCATTATATTCAAGCACAATACCAAACGGCGGAACTGCCAAAAGAGATGCGACAGTGGCACAGGTGAGTGTATCAAGCAGTACATTTGCTAAGAGTAAGGAAACAGGAAGTAAGAATGCGGATGCGAATCTGTTTACTGTATCGTCAACAGGATATATTCTGTTGAATCAAAATATTACGGCAGATGATCTAAACAATCACGGAACAGGCAATAAGTATTACATCCAAGTAGATGTGACAGATAGTAATAAGAATACGAGAACGGTTGATATCATTATAGTGATAGAGAATGCAGATGCAGATTATTACTTTGTGGATCCGATCAGAGGAACGAAGCTGGCAAAAACAGCGACCTTCGGAAAGATTAATGTACCTGTCTATACGGCAACGTATGCAAAGGACGGAACGATTGATGTAAAAGCGAACTTTGATTCCACATACAGTGAAGTGATGCAAGTAGATGAACCGACAATCGATATTGCCGAAGATGTGATTGAGCATAATAATCTGAATCATTTCAATATCGAGAATGCGAGTGATCCCGATGGTGATTACAGTAACGGCGGAGAAGCTTATGTAAAGGCATGTATGGAAGCGCATGACGGCTATGCAGCACAATGTATCTACGCAAAAGTAGTCATCGAAAAGGCAGATCAAGATAACTTCGCATTTGTGAATACACCGAAATGGACGATCGGCAAAACAGTCGCAACGATAACACCTGCATATAATAATAAGCTGTCTGAGGGAGATGTGCTGTTAAGAAGCAGTGATGATACGATCGCAGAGATACAGCCGCCGATTGAAGGAGAGGACCAAAGCTTCAAGACAACGGGCAAGGCAGGAACGATCACATTAACGGCGACAGCCCCTGAGGATCGAAATTATAACAGTAAAGAGGTTACCACACAATTAGAGGTGAGTGAGAAACCACCGACAACCCTACAGCTTTATGCAGAACCGATGAGCTACGGCGATGAAAACAAGACAGCGAAGATCATCAGCGGCTATAAAAAAGGAATCCCTGCCTATTTCTATGTCGACGATACGGATATCCTAGAACTAGACAGTACCGCAATCAATGATAAGGAAAGAGATGAGATCAAGGCAGTAGGAAGCGGACAGGTGACGATCAAAGTATGTCAGACAAGCGAACCGTTCGATCCGAAAACGGATGACTGTAATGCGATCGGAGGAGACTACGGAGAGGTAACGATCACAGTAAAGAAAAAGTCGATCACCTTGACCTATGAGGATGAGGAAATCTACGTGGGAGAAGCATTCCCGACATATAAATTCAAAGAACCAAGCGCAAGTGCGTTTGCGTTCGATGACAGTATCGCAGATTTCCCGATTCCGAAGAATACGAGCGCAAAGAAAAACGGGACATCGATCAAGGATACGAAAACAAAGGGAAGCTATGATATCACAGGGAAGTATGCAGAAAAGGAATTAAGCGGAAATACAGAGCACTATGATATCAAGATAGAATCAGGAACATTGACGATCAAACAGGATGAACCAAGTAACAACTGGTATCATTTAGAGAATCCAAGCGGAGATATCGTATCCTCAGAGATTTGGCACAACTATATCGTAGATGTAGTGATCGATGAAGTGAATGCAAGTGCTGATGCGGGAACATACGATCAAATCTCAAATACGAATACATTTACAAATGCGGATAAACAGCGCTTTAGCGTAACGAAAGAGGATGACAATGAAACAGATATCTATTTCAGAATCGATCCGAACGGCACAAGCACACATAAGGGAGCGATCAGTGAAAAGATCGAGGACCATGTCAAGATCGATATGACGAATCCAAAGGTAGTAAGCATCACAGGCTATCCTGTAAATGATGACGGATTATCAAACTTATTGAATGAGATTACGCTAGGTCATTACTTCAAACCCGGAGTAAAGGTAGAAATCAAAACCGATGATCCGCAGCCGCAAAGCGGAAAGACAGTGAAAGTGAGTGGTATCAAAGAAGTCAGCTATCGAGTATACGAATTAGACAGCGAAGGCATGATGACAAGCACAACACCGATCCAAGAGGATACGGCAGCACCGGGAACCAATAAGATATTGAGCTTCAAGATCAATAATATCGGAAACTATCGAGTATGCGCTACAACAGTAGATAATGCGACAAATGAATCAAGCGAAAAATGTTCTGATTTAAATGTAAAGAAAATCGATTATGATGTAGACGGCGACGGAAATCCTGACTTCAATGATCCTGACGGAGATGGATGTCCCGATCTCAATATCAAATGGAAAGACCCAAATGATGAAAGTAAATGGATCGTAATCAACGGGGACAGAAATAATGACGGTATTCCGGATTTAAATATCGATAGTGACGGAGACGGAAAACCTGACTTGAATATCGATACAGACAAAGACGGGAAGCCCGATCTTAACCTAGTAATATTAAAGAAATCTGATTGGAAGCCGTCGAAGTGTGTGAAACAAGATGTTGATAACGGAATCTTAGAGGAATACTGTACGGGAACAAGTGTGAAAGCAGTAATCAATGTAGATACAGATAACGACGGAATCCCTAATATCAACATCGATAATAAAGGAGACTTTAAACCGCATATCAATATCTCAAAGGATGGAGAAACACCAAGTGTCAATATTGTAGAAATCCATGAATGGAAGCCAAAGAAGGATTACAAATCAGGCAAGTTTACTTATGACAGTATCGGTAAGGATATCAAGCCTGAGCTGAATATCGATACGGACGGAGATGGACGACCGGATGTCAACCTTGACTTGGACGGTGACGGAGAGCCTGATATCAATATTGATTTGGACGGCGATGGTATTCCTGATATTGACATCGACAGTACGGGAGACGGCAAGCCCGATGTGAATGTCGACAATGACGGAGATGGGAAACCTGATGAAAACATAAAAAAAATCACGGAATGGAAGCCGGGTAAGAATGTAGACGGAGATATACCATATGATACGATGGATTTCAATCAACCGGACGATACTGATCAACCCAAAGATGATCCTGACAACACCGGCAATGACACCTCAGTCAAGGGACAATACAATCCTGCGACAAGCATGGGCGGAGCAAGTACAGGAGATAATACAAATATCATGATTTATATAGGAATCAGTCTGTTATCCGTAAGTTTACTATTCCTTCTTGCATACAAACACAAAGAAGAATAAGGTATTATAAGGAGTAAAGTACATAAAAGACTTTACTCTTTTTCTAATTGTGAAAGACATGATATAATAAATGTACACAAAAAAGAAATCTGATACGAACAAAAACGAATTAAGTGTACTCTATAATATGATTCTTACTGTTCTGTGTAAAAAAATAAAAAAACATACAATTAATTGTATTTAAATCTCTTAAAGCAGACAATTATAGACATGCACTTCTGATACAGAAATGCATGTTTTTTGTTTATAAAACATACGATTTTAGCTGTTTTCCCGCTATTTCTTAAAGTCTACCTTTGTAGACATTGAGGAAAGGAAGGGGAACAGCTATGTGGAAAAAATTTTTGATCGCGGGTGCTTCAGTCATATGTCTTGCATCTGTCGGATTTTTCGGATTAAATAAAACAATAAGTGCGGCAACGAATCTAAATGTTCTTTTAGAGGGCGATCAGGTCATTGTCGGTACCGGAAATGATGGAAGTGAACTCACTTGGAAAGTAAGCAAGGATAACGGAAACTATTATGCGATGTTTATTAAGTGGAGCGGTCAAGTGTGTAACAGTTCCACAGATAATTTTACGGATCCACATAGTAATCATGTTCCTGGTTGTCATTATAGGGCTGCGACATCAGGAAAAAGTGATTCGCTTTTATATACTTATACGAAAGCCTTTGATAATGTATTTTCTGCATCGCTTACAGCGAATACATTTGAGAATTCCGCTATACAATCTATTACAGAAGCGACAGCCACTTTGACGCATGTCTATACACCTACTTCATCGGATATGATTTCGGGAAAAATCGGAAGCGCTGTCCTGCCTCCTGATTTTACGTTGAGTGATGTAGTATATCTTAAGGCAAGGGGAGCTTGGTTTAATGCGGCTTATATTAAGGATAATCCGATAGCGGAGATGTATTCTTCGTCATCATCCGGCGGTACACTTTATCCCAAATATATAAGCTATCATTGGCAGTTTACACAGTATGGATGGCTTAAACCTAACTCGATCATTGTTTCGCATTTAGAAAATAGTAATATATTATATGTTTTAAATACTGATATTCATAAGAATACTTTAACGAGTGATCCAAGATCGGGAGTGCTGAAAATTCGATATGCGGATCCTGCTTATTCGGTAGCTTTTAATGATATAAAAAGAAACGGAAAGTCAGTAGCAGGTAAAAAAGTAATCAAAGATTCAACGATTCAATTAGATGCGACAGCGAGTGATACCTTGTCAGTATTTGTCTTTGATAATGCCGGTACTACTCTTCTTTATTACAAAGCGTTAAATAATAATGATTTCGATTTAACGGGAATACCTGTCGGAAAGTATAAAATCGCAGTAGCGAATGAGGAGTTTGATGATACAACAGGAAGAGCTGCGAAATCCTCACCTATTTCAGATATGAAGGATATTGAAGTCGTTGAACCGCATAAGCTGTCTTATACAAAAACACCGCAAAGCGGAGCTTCTGCAGGAAATGATTATGAATTCAGTAAGAATGTGAATGCCGGTCAGGCAGTAGGTAAGGTTACGGCGAGTCCGACAGGCGTAACTCCGTTGACTTATACACTCGAAACAAACGGTGATAATTCTTATTTAAACTTTGAAATTGATGGTTTAGATTCTAATAATGCTTCAAGCAATACACCACTCAATGTAAAAATCAAAAGCGGTGCGCCTGATTTAGTCAATGGTGGTTTAAAGGCAGGGAATTATAAATTCTGTATTACTGCAGTAGATGCGAACGGTGATCCGGTGGATACAAGTGGTAATCCGACGGAAAAGGTTTGTACCTCATTTACGGTAGAAAAAACAAATCCGACGATTGCCTTTAATGATCCAGCTCAAACCAAGAAATCAATCGCAGATGCTGCTACAGCTTGGAATGAAACAGCGACTGCGACTCCAAGTACAGGGACTAAGATAACCTATAGTATTACGGGTGGTGATGTATCACTGATTTCAATTAATCCTGATACAGGAGCGATTACTTATACAGGAAGCAATGCGTTCGGTAAGGTAAAGATAAGGGCAACAGTTGATGATGATCCGACAACGGGAAATGATAATTATAATTCTGCCTTTGTTGAAAAAGAAATCGTGATCTATCGAGAGGTAGACGGAAGTGTAACACCGCATGCCAATTCATCAGATACAACGATTCCTACCTTTACAGCTTCTGATTCCAATGTCAGAACAGGGGGAATCATCGGTACGATTCACGGAACACTCGGTACACCCGATACGATAGGCGGAAGCACAACGACTTATCATTATGGCTTAAAGCCGGGAGTAGGAAATGCGAGCTTCTTTAGTGTCGATCCAAATACCGGTGTCATCAAGACAACAGCGAATTTAGGAGTAAAAAGCTATCATGTCACAGTAACGGTAAGTGATAACTGGAGCACAAAGGAAATCCCTGTGACAATCAATGTAGGAGTAGCTGCGGCAGAGAATCTGAAGTTTTATGAGAACAGTACATCAAATACAGTGATAACCTCAAAGAGTGCGTGTTTGACAGACACAGGAGTGACGGTCTACGCAACAGTCAAAGGAAGCAGTAATACCAATCCTGTCACTTATCGAATTAAGGATGGCTCAACAAATGTAATCACAGTGAATTCAAGCAGCGGAGCGATAATGATCAACGGGGTAGGAACGGTCATCATTGTCGCAGAGAAAAACGGAGCTGCAGGACAGGCAAACGCAATTGCTGAATTGACCTTTACGGTCACAGCGGGAACACAGAATTTCATCTATACAGACAGCGCAGGAAATGAACTTCCCAAAACAAGCAACAAGTATAATGCGATCAGTGAAGTATACGCACCAAATAAAACGATTCAATTATATACGGCAGGGAATCCGACAGGCAGTACAGTAACATACCGTTTAAAGGCAGGAAGTCCGACTGATGTGATATCGGTAGACAGTACAACAGGAGAAGTAACGGTATTAAATGCGAGTATCTCACCGAGTCAGATAGATAAGGTAATCGTAGAGGCAACAAGTCATGATCCTACAGGAAATTACAGTGATAAAACGATAGAGATAGCGATCAATATCACAAAGGCAAATCAAACGATATCGTTTGCGGGAATCACCTATGCGACAAGCGGAAACGGAACAGTAACACCGGTCATCAATGAACAGGATATCTCAAGTAATGCCGGCGGAGTAACGGTAAACGATACAGATTACTTCATAACGATAGATAACAGTATCAGCACATCGATCGCATGGACGAATGACGGAGTGAATATTGATTACAGCTACAGTGGAGATAATGGGTTAGATATACCGCTGCATGTAGAGAAGCCGGGGAATCGAAACTACAATAAGGCAGAAGCAGACGGCATGATGCACATCATGGGACCGAATGAGAATACATTGGCGTTAAATCGACCGGGAAAAATCATTTACGGCGATCATTTCACAATCCGAAGCCTACAGGATGACAGTAGCAGTATCAATGTGAACTATACGTTTGAGGTAGATAACACAACGTATATCTCAAATGCGAAAGTAACCGGCAACAAGGCGGAATTCGATGCATTGAAGTACAGCGGAAGTACAAATATCCAAATTAAGGTGACAAGAACGGCAGACGGAGAAGTACCGCTAAGTAAAACGATAAGTGTACAGGTATTACCGAAACCGATCGAAATCATCATTGATGACAAAGAGAAGTATAAAGGAGAAGTGAATCCGACATTAACTTATCAAGACTTCAGAAGTCAGTTAGTATCATGGAATGGGGTACAGGATGTCATAGAGGAAAACGATATCAAGCTGAGTACTACGGCGAAAACAAACAGTAATGCAGGAAGCTATCCGATCAAGGGGGACAGTAACCTATTAAATACAGCTTATCCAAACTATACCTTTACATTCAAAGAGGGAACACTAAAAGTCAAAGAGGAGAACATACAGGACAACTGGTATCATTTAGAGATAGATGACGGGAGCCATACCTTATATACAGGCGGATGGACAAATAAGGATGTGAACATCATCAGCGATCATAATGAGTATATCAATATGTCGTTAGACCAAAGCACATGGAAGCCAAACCAAGTCACGGTGACAAAAGAAGGAGAAACCAACCAAAGCTTTTGGATGAAAAAGGATAGCGGAGCTATTACGAAAGAGAAACAAGAAATCATCAGAATCGATAAGACAGCACCGAAGGTAAAAGGCATCAAGGCCAAGGATACGAACAACACACTACAAGATATCATCAACAAGCTGACAGGCGGAATCTTCTTTAAGCCGGGAACCTCATTTGAGATAACGACAAGTGATGCGAAGGATGATTTAAAGGTAAGCGGAACAAAGGAACTCAGCTATAAAATATACAAGCTGACTGATGGCAATGAGGAAGCAATCAAAGACGGAACATTGACCGTAACGAATGAAAAGGCAAAGATAACGATCAGTGAAACAGTAGGAAAATACAAGGTATGTGTGATACCTACGGACAACGCAGGAAATACGAATGCCGAAACCTGTCATGAGGTGGCACTCAAGAAAATCGATGTTGATGAAGACGGAGACGGCAAGCCTGACTTTAATGATCCTGATGGTGATGGCTGTCCTGATCTTAACATTAAATGGAAAGACCCAAATGATGAAAGTAAATGGATCGTCATCAACGGGGACAGAAATAATGACGGTATTCCTGACATCAATATCGACAGTGACGGCGATGGCAAGCCTGATTTGAACATCGATACAGACAAAGATGGTAAGCCTGACCTTAACCTAGTAATTCTAAAGAAAAGCGATTGGAAGCCGACGAAGTGTGTAAAGATAGATCCTGACAACGGAATCCTTGAGGAATATTGTACAGGTACAAGCGTGAAAGCAGTCATCAATGTAGATACAGATAACGACGGAATCCCTAATATCAACATCGATAATAAAGGAGACTTTAAACCGCATATCAATATCTCAAAGGATGGAGAAACACCAAGTGTCAATATTGTAGAAATCCATGAATGGAAACCGAAGAAGGATTATAAGTCAGGCAAGTTTACTTATGACAGTATCGGAAAGAATGACATCAAGCCGGAGATCAATATTGATTCAGACGGAGACGGATTCCCTGATATCAATGTGGATATAGACGGAGACGGCGAACCTGACATTAATATTGACATCGATGGCGATGGAATCCCCGATATCGACATCGACAGTGATGGAGATGGAATCCCTGATGTGAATGTTGACAATGACGGGGATGGTAAGCCTGATGAAAATATTATTGAAATACCGGAATGGAAACCGGGCAAGAATGTAGAAGGTGACTTGCCATACGATACGATGGATTTCAGTGAACCTGTTGTCCCTAATGGTGATGGCACTTCAGTAAAGGGTCAATACAACCCCGCAAACAGCATGGGCGGAGCAAGTACAGGAGATGATACAAATATTATGATTTATATGGGCATCAGTCTGTTATCATTGTGTTTACTCTCTTATATTATCTATAAATATCAAATAGAAATTAAATAACGTTATTTTTCAAATCAGTAAATACGATACTAAAATCAGTTTGTATATCCTTTTATTCGGACTGAGAGCGTATCGTATTTTTTATTCAGCTTATATTCCTTGTCAGAACCGATGAAATAAATAACTTGCACAACTACAGCCACTTCGGTATAATTTCACTATGAAGTTGAACGAATTAGACAAAAATCAAAAATGGATCATTGCGGTCAGCGGCGGAAGTGACTCGATGGCCTTACTGCATATGTGTAAGGAAGCTGAGCTTAGCATCATAGCCGCACATATGAATTATCAAAAGCGAGAAACTGCACAGCGTGACAGTGACGGTGTACAGGCATTTTGTATGAAGCATCACATTCCGTTTGAGCTTCGTTATCAAGAGGAACAATGTCATTCAAACTTTCAAGCCTTTGCCCGTAAAAAGCGCTATGAGTTTTTTTATGAGCTGTTAATAAAATATAAGGCTCAAGGCGTGTTAGTTGCACATCAGCTTGACGATCATTTGGAAACCTATCTGATGCAGCAGGAAAAAGGACTGATTCCGCAAACATACGGTCTTTGCGAACAAATTGAAATCTTTCACTGTCCGATCATCAGACCGTTATTAGCGTATACAAAATCAGAATTAGAAGCATACTGTAAGCGGCATCATGTTCCTTTCTGGATTGATGAAAGCAATCTAAGCAATCAATATCGCCGCAATCAAATCAGACATACGGTGATTGCGCATTTAAGTGCTTCCGATAAGCATAAGCTGAATGAGGAAATTGCTCAAAAGAATCATATTCACCAATGCTGTCAAAAGGAAGCGGAGGCCTTTTTGAGTACATGGAGCTATGACTGTGGCAGTTTGTTGAATCAATCCTCGAAACTACAGGAGTATATCCTTCAAGCATGGATTTACGATGCCTGTCACAAGCATATATCGAAAAAGGAGTTGAATACAATCCTTACTCTGCTTCATCAGCCGCAAAATCAATATCGATTGATTGACAATTGCTTTGAACTGCGCAAGGAATACGGTTTACTGAGCCTATCCGATGGGAAACAAGAATCCTATTCTTATACACTCGATCACATTGAATATTTAAGTACACCGTATTTTTCTCTTTGTGACAAGGGCACGGTAATTGAAGGTGTCACTTTGACAAAGCATGATTTTCCGATTACGATTCGCTCTTATCAAAGCGGTGATGCGATTACACTGCGATTCGGAACAAAAAAGCTGAATCGATGGTTTATTGACCGTAAAATACCGAGTCAAAAGCGAAAATTATGGCCGGTAATGGTGAATGCAGAGGGGAAAGTCATATTTGCGGCAAAAATCGGCTGTGATATTGAACATTTCTCTAACAATCCGAGCGTATTTGTGTTAAAATAAGCTATATATTTGTAGGAGGATAGAATTCATGCATCATGCAGTTGAGAAAATACTTGTTTCACAGGAAGAAATCACAAAGCGCTGTAAAGAATTAGCGCAGGAAATCTGCGAGGATTATCGAAATAAGAAGCAAAAGCCTTATTTGGTAGCGTTATTAAAGGGCAGTGTTCCGTTCCTTGCGGAGCTGGTTAAATATATGGATATGGATATCCAATTTGATTTTATGGATGTTTCCAGCTATCAGGGAACAGAATCTATCGGTGATATCAAAATCAACAAAGATTTAGACGGCTCGGTAAAGGGCTTATCAATTTTATTGGTTGAGGATATCATTGATACGGGCAGAACCTTAAAAGAGGTCACAAAGATGCTGAAAAACAAAGGAGCGAGTGATGTTAAGGTCGTTTCACTGTTGGATAAGCCAAGCCGCAGGACAGTAGATATTCAAGCTGATTATGTCGGCTTTGAAATCCCCAATGAATTTGTGATCGGCTTTGGTCTTGATTACGATCAAGACTTTCGCCATTTGCCCTATGTGGCAGTATTAAAGCCTGAGTTTTATGAATAACAGGCTGAAAGGAGACAATAAGCATTATGAATCATTCAAAGTTTAAAAGTGCTTTACCATACGTGATAGTAATATCCATCTTTTTGGTAATGTTTTCAATGGTAAGCTCCAACAACAATAAATCCATGAACTACAATGAGTTTAGGAAAAACGCCGAAAAGATGAAGATAACCGAAGCTGATATGTCGATCACCGGTGTTGTGATCAATGTATCCGGTAAGTATGACGATAACGGATCTATCAGAAGCTTTTCGGTAACGATACCGCAAACAGCGGAGAATCAATTATGGTTAGACAGTGTATTGTTAAAGAATGAAGCTGTAGTTGAAGCGAGCGATCCGAGCCGCAGCGAAATGATGACAAGTGTGATTTTGAACTTGATTTTACCGATCGTATTATTGGGCGGTATGTTCATCTTCATGTTTTCAAAAATGAACGGCGGCGGTGCGAATAAAGCGTTTGAATTCAGTAAATCAAAAGCGCGTATTGAAGGAAATGTCAAAGTACGCTTTAAGGATGTTGCCGGATGTGATGAGGAAAAAGAAGAGGTCAAAGAAATTATTGACTATTTGAAAAATCCGAAGCGCTTTACCGATATGGGAGCGCGCATTCCTAAGGGGATGTTAATGGTAGGTCCTCCGGGAACCGGTAAGACGTTGTTGGCAAAGGCAGTTGCCGGGGAAGCGGATGTACCGTTTTTCTCCATTTCCGGTTCTGATTTTGTGGAAATGTTTGTCGGTACCGGAGCCAGCCGTGTCCGTGATATGTTTAAGAAAGCCCAGCAAACTGCTCCGTGTATCGTATTCATTGACGAAATCGATGCAGTCGGCAGACAGCGCGGTGCCGGTATGGGCGGCGGTAATGATGAGCGTGAACAGACCTTAAATCAGTTGCTTGTTGAAATGGACGGTATGAGTGAAAATACCGGTATCGTAATTATTGCGGCAACCAATCGCCCTGATGTATTAGATCCGGCATTGCTTCGTTCCGGTCGTTTCGATCGTCAGATTACCGTAAATCTGCCTGATAAAAAGGGGCGCACGGAAATTCTTGAAGTACATGCCCGCAATAAAAAACTTGCGAGCGATGTCAAGCTTGAAAATTTGGCAAAGCGTACCCCGGGATTTTCCGGAGCTGATTTGGAAAATGTATTGAACGAGGGCGCGATCCTTGCAGTACGAGATAATCGTAATTTAGTGACAATGGATGATTTGGATGAAGCGATTGACCGTGTAATGATGGGACCTGCGAAAAAATCCAAAAAATATACAGATAAGGAGAAACGCTTAGTTGCTTATCATGAAGCGGGACATGCGGTAATCGGGCTGAAACTTGAAAATTCCGATATGGTTCAAAAGGTTACGATCATTCCGCGCGGTGATGCGGGCGGTTATAATCTGATGACTCCGCGAGAAGAAAAACTGATGCCGACAAAGAGTGATTTCTTGGCACAGATTACCGGCTTGTTGGGCGGCCGTGTCGCTGAGGAGCTCGTATTCAATGAAATCTCTGCGGGAGCCTCTAATGATATTGAGCGTGTGACTAAAATCGCGAAGATGATGGTAAAGAGCTTCGGTATGTCATCACTCGGTCCGGTTCAATACGATGATCCAAACGGCAATGTATTCCTCGGTCGTGATTACGGCAAGGGAAATGATTATTCAGGCGAAATTGCCTTTGAAATCGATAAGGAAATTCGTATGATTATTAACCAGTGCTATGATAATTGTAAGAAGCTGATCAGTGAGAATATGGATTTGTTAAAGCTGATTGCGGAAACCTTGATTGAGGAAGAAACAATCACAAACGAACAGATTATGAATTTGGTCGATCATGGCACTATCGCACCGTTAAATGAGGAAAAAGCTGTTGCAGCGAAAGACTCTGCCGAAGGCGATGATGCAGCTGAGACGACAGATTCTAAAGCGGATGAAGCAGCTCCGGCAGAAAAGCCTAAGCGTACCAGAGCCAAAAAAGTCACAGAAAAACCATCCTTTGAAGAAGCGATGGAAGAAGTTGTCGGAGAGAAACCGGCTCCTAAAAAACGTACTGCTCGTAAAAAGGCTGATACAGAAGCTAAAACAGAAAAAATTGTTAAGGCTGAATTAAAGTCTGAACAAAAGGATAGAGAAGATTCAAAAGAGTCATAACGGTGATAGGAAACAGGTGCTGAAAGTAGTAGGCATCTGTTTTTATTTATTATTTCATTTTTTTAGGATAGATTAGATGTGCATAGAATCAAATTAAGATTACCAATTATATGTTATAATAAGCAGGATATTAATAACTGCAAATTTTATGTTAAAAAGTACAAAAATAAATTATGTATTGCACAGAAATTGTTGTATAATTATTTGTGGGAAAGCGCTATCAATCTATCTTAACAAAAAAATAGTGTCTATAAATGTGTACATTTATAGACATATTAAAACAGATGGGAAATATCTGTTTTTTTTATGTCTTTTCTTATATTCTGTTTATGATTTTGCCCTTTATAAATGTACACTTTATGAAACATTTTCGATACAAGTGGCTAGTGCATGAGAAAGGAGAGAGCGGGCATAGGTATCTTAGAAAAATATACAGATTGATAGTAGAGTGATAGGAGGAAAAAGACAATATGAATGTAAAAGCAATGATACGTAGCACTATAGCTTTATCTTTGGCATTAACATCAGTTATGCCGGCGGTTCAAGCTAAAGAAAGAGAAGCTACAACAGTAAAAGCTGATGCCAATGCAAACAGTGTTACTCTTGGTAACGGCTACTTAAAAAGAACTTGGACTATTTCAGACGGTCATATTTTGACCTCAAGCTTAGAAAATAAGCGGGCAAATACGACACTGAATCCACAGACAGGATCAGAAGATTTTATCATTAATCGTATAATGGATCCGAAGACAGAATCACCGGAAAAAGAGATTCTCAATGCTCCCGAATATATAATCGGCAATACAGACAGTGCATTAGATAGAACTAATTGGGCTGATCATGCGACTTTGACAAATGCTGCCGGAACAGGATTTGCTGCATCAGAAGTTGCGAAATTATTTAATGATAATCTTAATGATAATGTCGATAATTACCTTATATCGGGATATCCGATGACCTTAGAAATTGATCTAGGTGAAGCGAAAGACATTGCGGCAATGTCCGTTAATAAACGGCCGGGATTCAGTGATGCTAACTATGGTAAAAATGGTACAATGGGTCAATATGAAATACAAATTGATGCAGAAGGCAACGGAAACTGGCAAAAGGTTCATGAAGGTGAATTTACGCCGGAGGAATACAATCTGCATAGTAATGAGGATGGTACTTTACATAACATAGGTGATACTGTTTATACTGATTTTAACAGCACAGTTTCAGCCAAAAAGATCAGAATCATTCAAAAATCAGCTGCATTTGGTACAGTGCAGGAATTTACAAGCAGTGAAATTAAACTGTATTCCAAGAAATTGAAATCCTTGAAAGTAGTCGAACCGAATCAGATAATTGATAAATCCGGCTGGAACGCGACTATCACAAATGGAGCTGGAGTTCTATTTCCAAAGGCAAGCGTAGATAAATTGTTTGACAACGATTTAAACACATATCCTAATGAGTATCAAAAAAGCGGAAATCCGTTTACGGTTGATATTGATTTAGGAAATGAACAAACAGTCAGTTCATTCTCTATTGATAAACGACCAGGTTTCAATGATCCTGCTTATGGTACAAATGGTACAATGGGAAAATTTGAAGTATATGTGAGTGATGATGGCAATTCCTGGAATATTGCAGGCAAAGGTGAATTCACACAGAGTGCCTATCATTTACATGAGGCAGATGGTTTGTATAATGTGGGTGATCGTGTGTATGTTAATTTATTAAAAGCATATACAACACGCTATATCCGTATTAAGCAGCTCGATTGCTCAATGGGTTCCGCTGAAGAGTTTACATCAGCAGAATTAAACTTTTATTCTGATGCTTATCAAGGAGAGGAATATCGAACAGAATTAGCCGTTAATGAAAAGATCCTATCCAGTACATTAACTTATCAGGATACGACTATTGATGAAACAGACAAGGGCGGTAAGAAAGTAACAATCAATTATCAACCGATTACACTAGGTAACGCAGAGTATACAATCAGCCAAGTTGCCGTATTGGAGCCGGAAGATCATTATATGCGTACCTATGTGGAAATAGCTGTAGATAATGAAGAAACTGCGCGAATTGATTATATTGATCAAGATCATTTCGTATTACCGGATGATGCTGTAGATGTTTGGTGCCGTCCGGATGACAGCCAAATTTCCTCTATGTGGATTGGTAAGCATGAATTGATGTTAGGACAACCAATTTATGCGAACGGTTTCTTTATGGGAAGTGAATTCCCGGCAGCTGATACAATTATTAAAAATAATGAGACACAAATTCGTTATTATTCAGGCAAGACATTTTCTAAGCTTAGAGAAGACAATCAATTAACTACGGACGGCAAGTTTGTGTCCTGGCAAAATGTTGTCGGTGCGGCAAGAGATACTTCTACAGCGGTTGTTCAGACTGATTTCTTTGAATATATCGAAGAAATCGCGACACCTACTGATTTCAGAAAGCAATATAACTCCTGGTATGATAATATGATGGATATCACCGATGACAGTATTGCCGATTCTTTCTTAGGTGCTGAAGCAGGTTTATCTGCTCAAGGAGTAGAACCGCTAGATTCATATGTTGTAGATGATGGCTGGAATAACTATTACAGCGGCAAGACTTATAATGTAAACGGTAAGAATTATTATACATCACCTGGCAGTTCATCAGGAACAGAGCCCAATCAAACAGGATTTTGGGAGTTTAATGCGAAGTTCCCGAATGAATTATATACATCCAGTTCCTTAACAGATAAATTCGGCGCTACATTTGGTGTTTGGGTTGGACCGCAAGGTGGCTACAATCACTTTGGTCCATTTGCGCTTTATTTGGAGGATTCCGGAACAGCAGATGCTCAATATAATTCCGCATTAGGCGTCGTAATTTGTACCGGTTCACGCAAGTACCTTAAAAACTTTGAAAAAATGGCTTTAGATTTTCAAAAGCGCTTTAATGTTGAATATTGGAAATGGGATGGCTTTGCATCCAGACCTTGCAATAATCCCAATCATGATCATATGGCCGGCGGTGATAATAATATGTATTTTACTTCCGATATGTGGGAAGGATGGATTGATTTATTTAATAACGTAAGAAAGCAGAATCCGAATTTATTTATTAATGCGACTTGTTATGTGAATTTAAGCCCTTGGTTATTGCAGTGGGTAAATACCATTTGGGTACAAGATTCTGGTGACACAGGACAATTAGGCACCGGAGAACGCCATGAACAAAAAATCTATTATCGGGATCAAGTTTATTATAAATTATATAAACAAAATCAAATTCAGTTCCCGATGAAGAATATTTATAACCATGATCCGATTTATGGTGTATCAGATGGAAGCAAGGCAACGACTGATGTATTTAGAGAATATTTGATGGCAAATGCTGTCCGCGGTACTGCATTCTGGGAATTATATTATTCTCCATCGCTTATGAATGAAGCAAAATGGCAGGTAACGGCAGATGTGCTGGATTTTGCGGAAAACAATCATGACATATTGAAGAATGCTAAACTATTTGGCAATCAGCCGCAAAATGGTGTATATGGTTATTCCAGCTGGAATGGAACAGAGGGAATTATTTCTTTTACTAATCCACTAGATACAGAAGCTAAATACAGCTTAACAATTAACAGCGAGATCGGTGCCATCAGTGCATTGGAGAACGCCAGTGTAATTCAGATTGAACCGTATACAACAGGTATGATGAAACAAACAGTTTCATATAATGATACGTTTGATGTAACGCTAGCACCGCATGAAACAAAAATATTCCAATTCAATCATAAGGATACATCAGCACCGGTTGTTACCAATGTGAAGAATATTGACGATAATACAGTACGAATTAGCTTCAATAAACGAGTAAATAATGATGCGTCTTTTACAATAAACAATAACAATGTTGCATCTGTAACATTAATGGATGATTACCGTACTTATGAAATTGTTACTGTAAAACCATTATGTAAAAAAGCTGATGATATCACAATTGAAAGTACTAGTCTTCACAGCGTTTATGGAACTGCGTTCAATGATGTTATTGAGCTTCATGCTTATAAGAATGCTGTCATTGCAGAACTGACCGGAGATCAGATTGATGCTGCTACCGGCAAGTATTTCAGTGAAATTAACGAGGCTAAAAAAATAAGCGATGATGGTATTAAAGGGACAGATGAGTTTGGCATCAGTTTCAATATTAAAACAACTGAAACTAATCAAACGATTTTAGAACAAGGCAAAGATATTAAGATCACGATTGATAATGAAGGCTATATCGTGGCTAAAATCGGTAATAAGACTTTGTCAAGTAAAGAGGAAGTAACAACTGTTACTCAGAAAGCAACCGGTAATTTTGCCAATATCAGTTCAACGTATATACCGACACAAACTGACCAAAACTTTGAAGGAACAGTAAACGACGGTGAAATGCACGCAATCGTTATCAGCCGAGAATCAAATGGTATGTTGAAGCTTTATGAAAACGGACAGCTGCGAGCATCACTCTATGATAACGGCAATAAAGACAGTATAACAAATGATGCCGTTGTATTGGGCTCTAAAGGCTTGAATGCAGTTATGAGCGAAGTGAAAATTGCCAATCAAGCAATGTCTTATGAGATTGCCCGTGAAAATGCCGCAAATCTGAATAGTGATGATACTTACAAATTGATTGATCGTACCGGTTGGACAGCAACAGCTTGCAGTGAAGAAGCTCATAGAGAATCAGGAGATTCTGATGCTACATCAGCAATCGACGGCAACACTCGCAGTCATTGGCACTCCAACTGGCATGGCGAAGATAAATGTATAGAAAATGGTGATCATCACTGGATCAAAATTGATTTTGGTAAAGAACAGAACTTTAAAGTATTTGAATTTACCGGTCGCGGAGGCAGCAGTAATGGTAACTTATCTAAATATAATCTTTATGCGATAGATCAAGATGGCAATGAAACAAAAATTGTATCTGAAGGCACATTCAATTCTTCTGATGTAGTGAATACAAAGATTTTAGATCAGTCTGTATCAGCTTACGGAATTAAACTTGAATATTTAGAGTCTGTAGGTAATTATGCATCAGCAGCTGAAATTAATGTTTATGCAGAACCTAAAGATGTCGATTTAGATTATATTAACATCGCTTTAAAAGATATTGTGAAAAAAGATGCAAGCAATTATACAAGCGAATCTTATGCGTTATATGAAAAGGCATACCAAACCTTAATGAGTTTGAAAAAAGCGGTTGAAGATGGCGCGACTACTAACGATATTTTGATTGAAAAGCTGATTGATGAATATAAACTAGCAGAAACTGCATTAATAAGTACCATTGATTTAAACAAGGCAATCGCTGCGTTGGAAGGTAAAATAGCTGATAGTGATGAGTATACGGAAGCAACTATTAAAGCAGCGAATGAATTGCTTGATAATGCGAAAGCATTATTAATAAACGGTACTGCCGAAAGCATCGCTGATATGGTAAAAGCATTAAATGCTCAAGAACTTATCAGTACAGCGGAATTAAATAAAGCTATCGCTGTATTTAAGAAAAAAATGATGGCAGATGAATTAACTGCAGAATGTGCTGTGAAAGCACAAACGCTGTTAGAATCTGCAAAAGCGTTGATAAAAGATGGAAATTCAGTTGATATAACAGAAATGATTAGTAAACTGAACAACTTCCGATTTACGTATAAGGAAACAGAAAAGCCTGATAATGCAGACAAACCAGATCGTCCGCTTGTTCCAATCAATCCAATCAAACCTAACAAGCCGTTAAAACCAAATGATTCAAGCGGACAGAAAAATGATACCGATAAGTCCCCAATCAAAGATACGTCAACACAGCCATTTACCACAAGCAGTGCTTCGGCATTTATCTTGTTAGGTGCGGTACTGATTCTGTTCACAAAGAAAATGAAAAAATGTTTAGAGGATTAATATCTCTTTACATTAGTAATCTATAAAATTAGTTTGAGGTATTTATCAATAGGTTGAAACTGATAAAAAGTTAACCAAGAAAAACAGGTAATAGTGACTTAAAAATTATTCAGTCCTATTGCCTGTTTTTTTCTTATAAATCGATTGTTTTAAAACTGTAATATCCTTCGTAATAATAACTGTGATCAATTCCTTTTATATAAATTTCACGATTATCATAATCATCACATAAAGCAGCTTTTAATATATGCTTTATTTCAATATCTCTTATCGGACTACGTTCCATCGCAAGTAAATAATCTTCTTTATCTATCTTACTCCAATCGATGACTTTACGAAGCTCTTTTTTCAAAATTAGGTCTAGCCATATACGAGCAGCTCGTCCGTTTCCTTCACGAAAGGGGTGAGCGATATTCATCGTGACATATTTTTCAACGATTTCATCAAGGGTTGTTTGCGGCATTTGGTCAATATCAGCTAAGGCTGATTCTAAATAGATTCGCGGCGCAAAATGAAAACCGCGTTTTGAAATATTAACATCGCGAAGCTTGCCGGCAAAATCATAAATTTCATCAAATAAAAATTTATGAATGATTTGAAGTGAAGCAAATGTACCGATATCAGCTTGATTGAGAATTGCATTGTCAAACAGTTCCTTTGCCTTTTTCTTACTGATTTTTTCTTCAACGCGGGCAAGCTCTAATGAATCGTGAATACCTAATTTATTTTCAATCGTCATGTGAATACCTCTTATTCTTAAAATCTATCTGACGAAATTATAACAGAAACAGGTGCAGGCTTCAATGACAGCGATAGTTGCCGCTGGCGGTATACAGATTCAAGGAATGTGATATACAAGAGAAAAATCCTATGGTATACTATGTCAGTAATGTAAAGTTCAGGAGTGATACGAATGAAAGACAGCTTAATAAAGGCAATGGCTTGTGAAGGACGCGTGCGTATTTTTATATGTGCAACGACAGAGCTTGTCGAAGAAGCGAGACAGCGTTTTGATTTATGGCCTACCTCAGCTGCGGCATTAGGCAGAACCTTAAGTGTCGGCAGTATGATGGGAAGTATGTTAAAAAGCGATAAGGAACAGCTGACAATCATTATCAACGGCGGTGGGGCTATTGGTACTATTATGGTAGATGCCTACAGTGATGGCCATGTACGCGGTTTTGTCAGTGATCCGCATATTATGTTGAAATATAATGATACCGGCAAGCTGGCAGTCGGACTTGCGGTCGGTACCAACGGTACCCTTGAGGTAATCAAGGATCTTCATATGAAAGAAAATTGGAAAGGCACCGTCGCTTTACAGAGCGGTGAAATCGGTGAAGATTTTGCGTATTATTTCACGGTCAGTGAACAAACACCGTCAGCTGTCTCTCTCGGAGTTCTTGTGGATGAAGCACATCCGATTATTGCATCAGGCGGTTTGATCATTCAAATGATGCCGGACGCTACCGAGGAAGATATTGTGAAAACTGAACAGCTGATCGCTGCGCTGAAACCGATGTCTGAATTAATCAGAACAAGTGAATTACTGAGCGATATTGTGTTGTCCCTATATGATGATGTGAAAATTCTTTCTGAACAGCCGCTTTCCTTTCACTGTCACTGTGATAAAACAATAATGAAACGCGTGCTTACGACAATCTCGAAGGAAGAGCGAACCGCAATGATCGAAGAGGATCACGGCTGTGAAATTACTTGTAATTTTTGTAATGAACGCTACCGGTTCAGCGAACAGGAATTAAGAGACTTGGAGGCATTTCTTGATGCACATGCCAAGTAAATGGAGTATCGGCAATGTTGAAATCGCAAATCGCTTCGTTGTCGCACCGATGGCGGGAGTATCCAATCCTGCCTTTCGCACCATCTGTAAAGAATTCCGCCCGGGTTTGATTTATACCGAAATGGTAAGCGATAAAGCTTTGTTTTATCATAATAAAAAAACCTTGGATATGACGGCAGTTGAACCCAACGAGCATCCGCTTGCGATGCAGATTTTCGGACATGATATAGATACGATGGTTTATGCGGCAAAATTCTTAGATGAAAGCTGTGATTGTGATATTATTGATGTGAATATGGGATGCCCTGTCAATAAGGTCATTAAGGCTAATGCCGGAAGCTCACTGATGTTAGAGGAAGCACATGCCGTTGAATTGATGCAGGCAATCGTTAAGACTGTACATAAGCCTGTAACGGTAAAAATGCGTATCGGCTTTGATTCGCATCATAAGAATTGTGTTGCGTTAGCGAAGCAGCTGGAGCAAGTCGGCGTAGCGGCGATCGCTCTTCATGCCCGCACACGAGCGCAGATGTATGAAGGAAATGCAGACTGGTCTTATATTAAAGAAATGAAGGAAGCACTGAGAATTCCGGTAATCGGCAACGGTGATGTGAAAACTCCTGAGGATGCCAAACGTATGATAGAGGAAACCGGCTGCGATGCGGTGATGTTAGGACGCGGTGTACTGGGCGATCCATGGCTGATCTCTCAATGTGTGGATTATTTGGAAACAGACAGTTATGCAAGTCAGCCGCCGTTAGCAGAGCGTTTTGCGATTGCCCGCAAGCATGCACAGCGCTTATGTGCATTAAAGGGAGAAGCAGTCGGTATGAGAGAAATGCGCTCTCATGCGGCATGGTATGTAAAGGGATTGCATAATTCCCACGCCTTAAAGCTGTCTCTTACTGCTTTAACTACTTATGAACAGCTGGATCAATGTCTTTTCGACTATGAACAAAGCGAAGCATCGGCTGTTCGCAAATAAGCTGGATACTTCCGATAGAAAATAAGAATATCATGTTAAAGCGACTGTTTATTTTATAGGTGCTTCATCATTCAGCGATCATGCACTCCATTTCACAGATCAAACGGCAGATCGCCCCAAACTGAAGCGGTACGGGTTATACCTGTATCGCTTTTACATATCAAAATGACTTTTTTAACTTATACAACATCACATTGATAATTTATGTTTTGTTGTGTATAATGTAGATAGGCAGGTGATGGGATTGAATTTGATATTGCATACAGTCAAGCAGGAAAAGCAAAGAATCGAATATATGCTTGCAAAGTATCAAAGCGAGCTTTCCGATTTGCCGAGAGGTACAATCTTCGAAAAGACGATTGGTGAGAAAACATATTATTATCTGAAATACCGTGACGGCAAAAAAGTCGTTTCACAATATGTCAGTAAAAAGGAAATAGAAAAGGTGCGCGCTCTTGTGGAGAAGCGGCGACACATTGAGGCAATGGTAAAGTCATTGCAGGAAGAAAAAGCGATTGCGGATAAAGTATTGGAGGATGCAGTATGATTTTATATCATGGCAGTAATGTAATTGTTTCCGAGCCGAAATTGATTGAACAGAATAGGTTTCTTGATTTCGGCTTTGGATTTTACACGACTACAAATAAGACGCAGGCGATAGGCTTTGCTGATAAGGTAGTGAAACGCCGCAAGGATGGTGAAAAAGCCGTCAGCATGTACGAGATTGATGAAGCTATTGCATTTACAGAATGTTCTATTTTGCGTTTTGACAGCGCAAATGAGGCTTGGTTGGACTTTGTATCAGAAAATCGTTCCGGCAATTATACAGGAAAGTCCTACGACTTTATTTTCGGTCCTGTTGCGAATGATGATGTATTTACGACATTCACGCTTTATTCTGCCGGTGTACTTACAAAAGAGCAGACTTTGGAAGCGCTGAAAATCAAAAAGCTGTATAATCAGTTGGTTTTGTCAAGCGAAAAAGCACTTTCCTATCTTAAATATATCGGGACAGTCCCGCAGGAGGAATTGTAAATGGGAGCAGAAAAATTCAGTGCTGTTATGGGCGTGCTTGTAGAGCAGATCGTTCATCTGATTACAGAGAAATATGCATATGATGAAATGACTGCTTCCAACGAGTTTTACAATTCAAAGGTTTACGCGCTGCTGGAGCAGGAAGATACAAAGCTGTGGCATTTCAGTCCTCTTACACTGTTCAATATGTTTGACGAAGAAAAAAAGACAGGCAGTTTTGAACTGCCGGAGGAGGCTTGATTATGAGCAATCAAGGCAAATTTATGATATACTGTGCTGAGCAATATAAGCTGGCAAAACATCTGACAGGCAAACAGCTTGCCGAATTATTCAGTCTTTATCGGGTATGGGAGTATATCTACTCATGTTACGAAGCCTTGCATACAACGGGTACAAACTATATCATTGATGATATTGACTTGTATATCGAAGCCCGCAAACCGACTATGACAAATTAAAACGGATAGATTGATGATCGTATACAAATGGATCATTTTCGTCAGCTTGTTTATTCTTGAACGGAAGAACTATCAGAACAATCCGAAGGGATTTGATAGCATTCTGTGAGGATATGAAACGGTGGGAACAGATGTTCCCTGATATGCTTTTTTGCGACGTATCACATATTCATGAATAAGCTAAGCGATGTTTTCATGAAAAATATTAAAATTTTACCACTTTTTTTAAAACAATGAATGACTATTCTTGTATAATTAAAGTGGTAATTTTATAATGTTTCCGATACGATTTATGAAATATCATTTTAAAGCAATGCTGTTGATACTCCGAGGTGTTTAAGGGAATTAGATATTTTTATAAAAAGCATATAAAAAGATGAAGCAATTTCGGTGATATGTATACCTTTCATTGCATAATTGCTGCAAATTGATGAAAAAACAGTGAAAGTTTTAGTTAAAATAGCGATATTGATTATTTCGTATTGAATAAATATGTGATGTCCTATATAATATAAGCATCGATTGGTAAATTAATCCTTTATATGTAATTTATCCATACATATTTAGATAAATTCACCCCCCCTTCTTTTGATTTCATGTCAGAGGAAATACTGTGTTTTATCAATCGATATTAGGGTGGTAATCAACCATCCTTTTTATTATATATGACTGCTTGATTCTATGAGTATGACAGGAGCTTAGCTGTTGTTTCCAAAAAAAGTATATCTTTTATAAATAAAGCATGATTTTTATCGCGAATTGCGTTATAATGTTATCAGAGAGTGTTTATCAACGGGAGGATCAATATGTACAACGATGATGAAATTATGGATGTAGAGGATTTCGATCAGGATATCGCACAACGGAAGGAACTAATCGAAGCAGCAAAGCAGATTGAAATGAGTGAAGACTGGAATGAAATCAATAAAAAGGTTACGCAGATCAAACGACAATGGAAAAGAATCGCTTATCGTGAGTCAGCTGCTGAGGATGAATTGACAAATGCGCTTGATGAAATTTTAGATAAGCTTTACAAGAAACGCAATGAAGGCTATAAAGGCAATAAGGAGCTTAAGCAGAAAGTAATTGAAAAAGCTAAGGAGCTTGCGGGTGCAAAGCAGTTTAATCAAGCAAGCAAAAAAATGGATGAGCTGATGGAGGAATGGAAATCAATCGGTTCTGCCGGCAGAGAAAGTGATGAAGCATTGTGGCAGGAATTCAGAGCACAGCGTCAAATTTTCTTTGATCGAAAGCATGAGCACTGGGATAAGATGCGTGCACAATTCGCAAACGCTAAAGTGCTGAAAGAGGAATTGATCGAAAAGGCAAAGAGCTATTCGGATTCTGAGGAATGGCAGAAAACAAGTGAAGCGATGCGTGATTTGATGAAGCAGTGGAAGGAAGCGGGAAGTGCCGGACGTGAGCATGAGGACAGACTCTGGAACGAATTCAATGAAGCGCGACAAGGCTTCTATGATCGTCGAAATAAATTTTACGATGAACTGCATGAGGATCAGAAGCAGAAATACGAGGAAAAGAAAAAGCTGGTAAATCAAGCAGCGGAAATTCTTGAGCAGCAGTTGTTCCATAAGGAGCATACCGCACAAATGAAGCAGCTTCAGGTCGATTGGAAACAAATCGGCTCCTGCGGCAAGGCAAAGGATGATGAAATCTGGAATGAATTCAGAGGCTTGATGGATAAATACTTTGACGGCTTAAAGGCAATGAATGAACAGAAACATGCGCAGTGGCGTGATCGCTTGAGCGAAATCCGTAATCGCAAGCAGGATATGATTCAGGATCAAAAACGTCAAATCAAACGGATGCAGGATGATATTATCGGCTTATTAGGTGAGCGTGCGATTCAAGATATGGAAGATCGCATTGAAGATAAAAAGGAATTTATCGCCGAGCTTGAAGAAGAAGTTGCTGAGCTTGAACAGCGCTTGAATGATGATTTAAAGGAAAAGAATTAATTTTAAACAATGACAGGACATTCTCATTTGAGGATGTCTTTTTTAATACTCAATTTCTCTGATTTACTGAATAAGCTTGTAATCATTTGACAATCAAAGTATTATTTTGTATAATAGCTTTCGTTATGAAAGGTGGAAACAATATGTCAGAGAGAAATAAAAAGCTGTGGGAAAATAAAAAAGTACGCTGTGCAATTATCGCTATCAGCGTTGTATTGGTGCTTGCATCGGCAGTTGTACTGTTTGCGGGCAATTATCTTGTGACCTATGCATTATATGTTGATGATGAAAAGCATATCGGTTCCATGGGGTCAGACGTCTATGACGGTATCCAGGATACTGCGGCGCAAAAGGCATATGATGAATGGGTAAGCGATGTTGCGGTATCGGATTGGATGGTCACAAGCAATGATGATTTAAAGCTGGCGGCTAAGTTTTACGAAAATCCGAAGGATACTCATAAATATGTATTGGCGGTGCACGGATATACGGTAGATCATCGTGATATTATGCCTGCCGCCTATCGCTTTGCGGAAAAAGGCTATCATATTTTAGCTCCCGATCAAAGAGGGCGCGGAGCGAGCGAGGGCAGCTATCTCGGTATGGGCTGGCTGGAAAAAGAGGATGTCAAGCTGTGGATCGATACGCTGATTGAGCGTGACTCACAGGCAGAGATCGTATTGTACGGAGAATCAATGGGAGCGGCAACGCTGATGATGACTGCCGGTGACACCCTTCCGTCCAATGTCAAGGTATTGGTGGAAGACTGCGGCTATACAAGCGCTTATGAGATGTTCGGCGATCAGCTCAAGGAGCGCTTCGGCTTGCCGTCATTTCCGTTTTTGCCTGTCGCAAACATCATTTCATCTATGCGCGCAGGCTATTCCTTCTCTAGTGCAGATGCAAAAAAACAATTGGAAACAGCGACTTTGCCGATTCTGTTTATCCACGGCAACGCTGATGATTATGTACCGACCTATATGGGTGTTGAGCTTTATGAATCCTATCGCGGTGAAAAAGAATTATTGTTGATTGACGGCGCAGGTCATGGGGCAAGCAGTGATGTTGATCCGAAAACTTATTATTCTCATGTTTTTTCTTTCATTGATAAATATATCAAATAAAGCAGATCGCTGAGAATTACGAATTTCATACTGTTTTTAAACGAATTTGTTCCAAACTTATCAGTGATTGAATAAATAAAGGTCTGTGTGCTAATATATGACAGCCCTTTATTATATTTTAATAAGTAATATTTATTTGCATTCGGAAATATCATAAGCTATAATCTTAGCAAGGAGGTTTACTATGGAACTTGAGGTTAAAAATTTACACAAAAGCTTTCAAGGAAAGGAAGTGTTGCACGGAGTTTCATTTTCTGTATCAAGCGGTAAGGCGCTTGGTTTATTAGGACGAAACGGAGCCGGGAAATCAACGACCATTCGTATTTTAATGGATGTGTTCAAAGCGAATTCCGGTGAAATACTTATGAACGGAAAGCCCTTTGCGGCAAGTCAGCACAATATCGGTTATCTGCCGGAGGAGCGCGGTCTCTATCCGAAAAAGAAGGTATCCGAACAGCTGATCTATTTGGCACAGCTGCGAGGGCTCGGCTATTCACAGGCCAAACAAAGCCTGCGCTATTGGCTGGATCGTTTAGGGATTGCGGAGTATGAAAATCGTTTGCTGGAAACACTCAGCAAGGGAAACCAACAAAAGGTACAGCTTGCACAGACGCTTATGTGCGATCCCGATATCGTGATATTGGACGAACCGTTTTCCGGCTTAGACCCAGTGAATTCCTCAATCCTTCAAGAGGTCGTACAGGAATGTATTCAACAGGGCAAGCTGGTTATCTTCTCCTCTCATCAAATGAGCTACGTAGAGGAATTCTGTGAGGATATCGTCATTCTGCATCACGGCGATGTGGTGCTTCAGGGTAATTTGAAGCAGATCAAAAAGGAATACGGATATAATCGTATCGTACTGGCCGCAGGAACGCTTACTCCGGCTCAGTTTGAGGAAAAGCTTGTAAATTCCTACAGCGATCTGTTAAGCATCTATGAAAAGCGTTCGGACTGCTTCATTGCAGAGCTGAAGGAAGGCGTACAGAAAAATGATGTCTTATCACGCTTGCTTCAGGATCAGATTGAATTGGATCAATTCCGCATCTATGAGGCATCCTTGACGGATATCTTTGTAAGTAAGGCAGGTGATGAGGAATGAAAGCATTTTTAACGGTTTTGAGATTTGAATTAAAGACAATGCTGCAGAAGCGTTCCTTTATCATATCGACTTTGATTATCGTTGCGGGCTCATTTATTTTAATGTCGCTTCCGGGTATTTTTAAGGATGATGATTCATCAGGAACATCAAAGGGCGATAAAGCAGAAGCCGCTGCTCCGAGCAGCACGATGATGATCTGTGATACGCATAAGGTCATCAGTGATAAGAAATTGATCGAAGCACAGTTTGCCGATTATAAGATCACTTATGCAAGTGATGCAGAGGCATTACAAAATGCGGTGGAATTGGAAAAGGCAGATGCCGGATTTGTGATTCACAATGATCGTAATTTTACGTATTATGTGAAAAATTCTTCATTGACGGATATGACTGAGTCTCGCTTTACCGAATTTATGAAGCAGAATTATCAAACGAATGAATTAACCCGTTTGAATTATAATGCGAATAAAATCAATGCTATTTATCAAAGTGAAATCACATCGGAAACAAAGGTACTCGGTACCGACGGTGCCGGAAATTACTTCTATACGTATATGCTTGTATTCCTGTTGTATATGATGATTATTATATACGGAAATCAAATTGCGGTCGGTGTTGCCAGTGAGAAAAGCAATCGCGCAATTGAAATTTTAACGACAAGCTGTTCACCAAATGCGCTGATATTCGGTAAAGTAATTGCCGGTGCATTGGCAGGAGTGCTTCAGACAGCGATCATCGTCGGTTCGGTGTTGATTTCTTATCAAATGAATGCGGATGCATTGGATCATATGTTAGACCCGTATCTGCAGATACCGTCTGCCGTATTGGTAACCTTTGCGATGTTCGGTGTATTGGGCTATTTATTATTCAGCTTTATCTTGGGGGCTATCGGAGCGATGTGCTCTAAGGTAGAGGAGGTAAACGGTGCTACTCTGCCGATTCAGATGCTGATTGTGGTCGTCTTTACCATGAGCATGTTTGTGTTACAGGCACCGGACGGAATGCTGGCAAAGATATTGATGTATTTCCCGCTTTCCTCTTGGATGGTAATGTTTGTGAATGTTGCGGTAAGCAGTGTGTCAACGCTTGAAATAGCGATATCATTGGGGCTGTTGGCTGTTACGACCGTGCTGATGGGCTTTATCGGCGCTAAACTGTATCGCAGAGGAACCTTATCTTACGGCAATACACTGAAGCTTTCACAAATACTGAAGGCGTTCAAGCACAACGATTAATAAACAAATAAAAACAGTGAATATGACAGAACCTTCAAGGTATAGTCATTCTCATTGTTTTTTTATGAGAAAAGAAGGATAGAAAAGAAGGATATCAAATAAAATTGATATTCTTCCGAAGTATACTTGTTGTTTTGTTTTGTTTCCGATATAATGTAATTAAGATATCACGGAGGTATGGATATGGCTGAAACAATGAGCGTAAAAGAAGCCGCAAGGCTGTGGGATTTGAGCGAAAGACGTGTTTCCTCTTTCTGTAAGGAAGGAAAAATTGAAGGAGCATTCAAGAATAAGCACGCATGGAGAATTCCTGTTGATGCACAAAAGCCGCTCGATCAGCGTGTAAAAAACGGCACTTATATTAAAAGTAATCGTCCTGTGAATTTACCGCTGCCGATCGGTGTTTCTGATTATCGTCTTGCCTCTGACGAGTACTACTATGTGGATAAAACGATGATGATCAAGGATTTTATCGATGAGCGAGCGATGGTTTCTTTATATACACGTCCGCGGCGCTTCGGTAAAACCTTGAATATGGATATGCTTCGTACTTTTTTTGAAAAAACAGATACGGATACATCAATTTATTTCAAGGATAAAATGATCTGGTCCTGCGGGAAACAATACCGTAATTATCAAGGAAAATATCCGGTGATCTTTATCACTTTCAAGGATGTGAAAAAGGATTCTTGGGAAGAAACCTTTCAGCGCATCAAACAGCTGATTACGATTGAATATAAGCGGCATACGGAATTAGCGAGCAGCACAGTGATACAGGATCGTGATTACTATGAAAAAATCATATCCGGTAATCTTGAGCCGGCTTTATTTGATTCCTCATTATATATGCTTTCTAAAATGCTGCATGAGCACCATGACACAGCACCGATCATCATAATCGATGAATACGATATACCGATTCAACAAGGTCATATGAGAGGCTATTATGATCAGGTGATTTTGTTTATGCGCAATTTATTTTCAGGCGGACTTAAGGACAATAAGCATTTATCCTACGGCTTTTTGACCGGCATTTTACGTGTTGCTAAGGAAAGTGTATTCAGCGGCTTAAATAACCTTGCGATTCATTCAGTACTGGATAATAAATACAGTGCTTATTTCGGCTTTACTGCAGATGAAGTCAAGGAAATGGCCGCATATTACGGCATCAGCGAAAAGTACGATGAAATTTGTGAATGGTATGACGGCTATCGATTCGGTGAAACTGAGATTTTCAATCCTTGGTCGGTAATCAATTATTTTAATAATCGCTGTGAACCCAGAGCCTTCTGGCAGTCTACAGGCAGTAATGATATTATCGGTGAAATCATCGTTGAAGCTGATAATGACATATATACGAAATTAGCTGAACTTGTGAACGGAAAATCCTTCGTTACGAATATTGATACGGGTGTCATTTATCCGCAGATTAAAAATAATCCGTCTACGATTTACAGCTTTTTACTGGTAGCGGGCTATTTAAAGGTCATTAAAACTGTACCGGCCTTTAACGGTGATTTTCTGTGTGAGGTCGCCTTACCGAACAAGGAAATATCCTTTGTCTATAATAAAGAAATATTACAGAAGCTCGAGCGTATGCTTCCGCAGGCTACGACAATATCGATCCAAGAGGCAATCTTTACCGGCAATGCAGAAAAGCTTCAGAGCTTGATTCAAGAGCTGTTGTTACAGGCGGTAAGCTGTTTTGATACCGCACAAGAGCATTTTTATCATGGCTTTATGCTTGGCATCTGTACCCTTTTTAACAATGCGTATGTAACCTCAAACAGAGAATCGGGCAACGGCAGATATGACATACAGCTAATGCCGAAAAGCAGTCATCTCCCCGGTATTTTGATTGAATTAAAGGCGGAGAAGCATTGTGATAAAGAAGCCTTGAAAAAGCTGTCTGAGGCAGCCTTAAAACAAATCAATGAGAAAGCATATGATACGGAATTGGTAAATAAAGGTGTTAAAACCATTTTTAAATACGGTGTTGCCTTCAGTGGTAAAAATGCAGAAATCACACTCGGATAATTTATAATTTTAATTCGTAATTTTTAACAGAAATAAACGAAATCGAGCATACCTGTATCACAAGTAAACAAAATCGAGTATAATATAGATAATCAAAGGGGCTGAGCTTATGAGTGCATATATTGAATTTGAAAATGTAAAGAAAATCTATCAGATGGGCGAGGTCAAAATCGAAGCGCTCGGCGGAGTCAGCTTTACGATAGATAAGGGTGAATTTGTGGTAATTGCGGGAGCCAGCGGTGCCGGTAAAAGTACGATTTTAAATATATTGGGCGGTATGGATACATGCAGCGAAGGCAATATTTATGTAGACGGTACGAAAATCAGCGATTATACACAGAAGCAGCTTACAACCTATCGTCGATATGATATCGGCTTTGTTTTTCAATTTTATAATTTGGTTCAAAATCTGACGGTAAAGGAAAATGTTGAATTGGCTACGCAGATTTGTAAAAACCCGTTGAATATCGATGAAACGATCAAGGCGGTAGGCTTAGGTGAGCGTTCCTTTAATTTTCCTGCACAATTATCGGGCGGTGAGCAGCAGCGTGTAGCGATTGCGCGCGCATTGGCGAAAAATCCTAAGCTGTTATTATGCGATGAACCGACCGGAGCCTTGGACTATGCGACCGGGAAACAAATCCTAAAGCTGTTACAGGATACATGTAAAAATCACGGTGTCAGCGTTGTTGTCATCACTCATAATCTTGCATTGACAGCGATGGGAGATAAGGTGATCAAGGTAAGAAACGGACTGATTGAAAGCATTGAAATCAATGAAAATCCATTGCCTGTTGAAAGGATCGAATACTGATGGGCAGCGCACTTTGGAAGGATATATTACGTGAGATCAAAAAATCACTCGGACGCTTTTTTTCCATCATGATGATTGTGGCAATCGGAGTAGCTTTTTTTGCGGGAGTCAAGGCTTCTGTACCGGATATGAAGCACACTGCCGATAAGTACTTTGATGATTATCATTTAATGGATATTCGAGTATTATCCACGTTCGGCTTAACAGCGGATGATGTACAAGCAATCGAAAACATCGACGGTGTCGAGGGTGTTTTTGCGACACATACGCAGGATGTGCTGACAAAGCTTGACGGCGAACAATATGCACTGAAGATACATGCACTTCCGATGAATACGAAACAGGACAATGACAATTATATCAATCGGGTTGAGCTTACAGAAGGACGTTTGCCGCAAACAAGCGGTGAATGTGTGGTTCAGGAAACTACCTTGAATCGATTGGATCTTGAAATCGGTGATAAACTGATACTGGAAAGCGGCAGTGAGGCAAAGCTTTCGGAAAGCATAAAAACAAGTGAATATACCGTAGTCGGTAAAGTGAAATCGCCGTATTATTTGTCACCTGAAATCGGCAGTACCGATATCGGCAGCGGTAAGCTTGGTTTCTATGTGATGATTCTGCAGTCTGATTTTGTATCTGATATTTATACGGAAATCAATCTTACGATAAAGGACGCACGTGACTATAATTCTTATGAGGATGCGTATTTTGAGCATATCGATACTGTGAAAACAGCGCTTGAAGCGATTGCGCCGAAGCGAAATGAAATTCGTTTTGAACAGGTGAAACAAAGCGCTGTGCAGGAATTGGAAAAGCATCAGCGAGAATATGAAGACGGGAAAAAACAATATGAAAAGGAAATCAAGGCAGGCGAGGTAAAGCTTGAAGCTGCGAAACAAGAGCTGAGCTCAGGACGGAAAAAATTAACGACAGAGAAGCAAAAGACAGCGGATAAATTCACTTCCTATAAGAAACAGCTTGCGGATGGCAAAAAACAGCTGAATACGGCGAAGCAGACATATGAAACAAATGTGAAAGCCTTTGAGGCAACCGAAACAAAGCTTACCTCACAGCTTTCTCAAATGAATCAACAGATCACAGCGCTGAATCGACAAATACAGGAATGTGATGAACAGCTGAAGGTGTATAACGAACAGCTTAACAATCCTGATTTAAGTGAGGCTGAGCGAACACAGATCAAGGAAGCGCTTGCGTCCTTAGAAGCAGGAAAGCAGCTTGCGCAAGACTCATTGTCTAAGCTGGAAACAACCAAACAGACCATGGAATATCAGCTGAAACAAGGGGCGGAACAATTAAAGCAGGCTGAGGAAATGCTTCAGTCACAGGAAGCACAGCTTTTGCGTAAGGAAGCAGAGCTGAAGGCCGGTGAAGCAAAGGCAAACAAGGAATTTGCGGCGGCAGAAGCGAAGCTGATACAGGGACAGCGTGAATATGACAACGGAGTCAAAGAGCTTGCGGAGGCAAAAGCTGCCGGACAGGCAGATTTAGATAAAGGCAAGGAAAAGCTTGAAAAGGCACGAAGCGATATCGATGCGATGGAACGACCGAAATGGTATGTATTAGATCGTAAATCTCATTATTCCTATATGGACTATGGCTCTGTAGCCGATCGCATGGAAGGGATTGCGAAGGTCTTTCCGTTATTCTTCTTTCTTGTGGCGGCACTTGTATGCTTAACGACGATGACGCGTATGGTAGATGAACAGCGAAACAATATCGGAACGATGAAGGCGCTTGGATACGGCAAAAATGCGATTGCCTTGAAATTTATTCTTTATGCGTTGATTGCGAGTGTAATCGGCAGTATCATCGGCTGCAGCTTAGGTATGACGATATTCCCGACCGTTATTTTTGATTCATGGAATATCATGTATACACTGCCTTCGATTTCATTTGTCGCACAGCCGGTATTGGCCTTCAGTGCCGGTGCGATCGTTACGTTAATTACCGTTGCGGCTGCGTTTACGGCAGTTTATAAGGAATTGACCGAAACACCCGCGCTGTTGATGCGTCCCAAAGCACCGAAGGCAGGCAAAAAAATATTGTTGGAACACATCACTCCGTTATGGAAGCGATTATCTTTTATTCAAAAGGTAACGGCACGAAATCTCTTTCGATATAAAAAACGCTTTTTAATGACAGTGATCGGCATCAGCGGCTGCAGCGCATTACTGGTCGCAGGCTTCGGGATTCAGGATTCAATTTCAACCGTTGTGACAAAGCAGTACGGTGAAATCTTAAAATACGATGCTTCGCTTCAGCTGAAGGATGATACATCGACATCTGAGCTGAAGGAAATGAAAAAACAGCTGCAGGCAGACTCTCGCATTGCGGAAGTAACGGCGCTGACAATGGATAATATTACCGTACCCATCGATGATGAATCGGCTTCTGTCACACTGATAACGCCGAGCGATCCAAAGGCAATGACAAGCTTTATTTCCCTTCATGCGCGCGGCAGTCAAAAGGAGATCGCATTGAGTCAAGACGGTGCTTTGATTTCGGAAAAGCTGTCAATGAACAGCGGTGCAGCTGTGGGCGATCTGTTAAAAATTGAAGATAAAGACGGAGCTATCAGAAAAATCAAGGTCGTCGGGATCGTAGAAAATTATATCGGTCATTATATCTATCTTTCCCCAAGCTATTATAAAAAGGTCTTTCATACACAGCCCTATGACAATGCCTTTGTCTTTAAGCTGAAGCAATCCTCAAATCAAGCGGAACAAGAATTAGGCAATGACTTAATGAAGCACGATATCGTATCCTCGCTCTCCTTCTATCGCGGCACGGCGGAAAGCTTCTCCGATATGATTTCCTCATTGAGCATCGTTGTAGTCGTGCTTGTGGTTGCGGCCGGCTTATTGGCGTTTATCGTTTTATATAATTTGACCAATGTCAATGTTTCGGAGCGCTTACGTGAAATTGCGACAATCAAGGTATTGGGCTTTTATGATCCTGAGGTTGCGCAGTATGTATATCGTGAAAATATTCTGTTGACAATGATCGGTTCCTTATGCGGCTTGCTTCTCGGTATCGGACTGCATCAGCTGATTATGAGTCTTGCGGAAATGGAACATGTGATGTTCGGCAGAAATATTGATTTATCCAGCTTTTTGATTTCATTCGGTATTACGATGCTGTTTGGCTTTATCGTCAATATTGTAATGTATCGTAAGCTGAAAAAAATTCCGATGGTAGAATCATTGAAATCGGTGGAATAATTTTAACATAAGACAGGTAAGGACGGTAACTTCCCCTCTGCGGATCAGTGAAATTTCATTATTTCTCTTATCTGCTTCAACGGGTTTGTATCACTTATTTACCTGTCTTTTTAATCTTGCATAATCCATAGGAAAATTATGTTTTTTATTATGTTGTTTATGATAAAAATTCAAGATATTATTAATGAATGCAAAATTTTTTCAACTGTTTTTTGATATAGTTTATAGCAGAGAGGTGAGAGTATGATACTTAATAAAATAGTTAAATCTATATTATCCTTCAGCATGTTGTTAGGTGTGTTTACTATGACAAATACCAGAGCTGCAGGCAGTAAAATTAATTTGACTGCAGATCAGGTAAAAGCGAAGGGTGCGAGCAGTCATCCGATCGGCAATGCGATCGACGGTGATCATTCAACTTATTGGAAAACAATGAGCCATCAAGGCGAGGGGGCAAGTAATGCCGAACAATTAGAAAGTCGTATGAGCGATCATAATCGATATATCGATATTACCTTAGACGGTACTTATGATCTGACATCAATTAAGATTTTTAATCAGGTAGACGGCTCTTATTCCAATTATTATATTTATGCGTCTGCTGATGGCAGTCGTTACGATAAAATCGTTTCTAAAACGGATACGAATGCAGCTGATGCAAGCGGTGATACGCATAATGTATCGACAAGAGCAGCTTATTTGCGTATCAATATGGCATATAATTCCAATAGCTATGAAACAAATTTAGCTGATATTGAATTATACGGAACCAAGATTAATAATGAGGTTCCGCAAAAGGAAGCAATCGAGGTAACTCCGTGGGAGGAAAGCACTTGGAAAAGTGAATGGGATAAGTTTGAAACAGATCAAGCTTATGCGAATGAAAAGGTATTGAAGGAAGCATCTGATCTTGTCGGGCGTGTTATCGGTGACAAGTGGAAGGCTTCATTTATCTTTGAGCTTCGTTCAAGCTTAAACGGACAGGATGTTTATGAGGTAAAGGACGGTTCTGACGGTACGATCGTAATTCGCGGTAATAACGGTATTGCGTTAGCGAGCGGCTTTAATTATTACCTAAAGAATTATGCACGCGTAGACTATAATCCGTTGTTTGCCAGCAATACTGATATGAAAGAGCTTGTGCCGGTCGGTGAGCCAGTCATTAAAACGACACAGTATGATCTGCGTTATGCACTGAACTTCTGTACGTATTCCTATACGATGTCATTTTGGAACTGGGATGAATATGAGGCGTTTATTGACTGGGCCGCAATGAACGGTGTCAATTTAATGCTGGATATCGTTGGACAGGAGGAAGTAATTCGTCAATTATTGCTTCAGTATAACTACACGGATGAAGAAATCAAGGACTACATTTCAGGTCCGGGTTACTTTGCGTGGTTCTATATGCAGAACTTGTACAGCTTCGGCGGTCCGCTTCCGGACAGCTGGTTTGAACAGCGTGTAGAGCTCGGGCGCAGAATGCACGATCGTATGCAGACCTACGGCATTCAGCCGGTGATTCAGGGCTTCAGCGGTCAGGTTCCGTTGACCTTTGATGATAAAAATAACGGCGCGGTATTAACGCCGATCGATCAGTGGCCGACATTTACTCGTCCGGCAATCGTATCTCCGTATTTAACAGCTTCTGATATCGCAGCCGGAAAGAAAAATTATTTCCCTGAAATGGCAACGAAATTCTATGAAGCACAGCGTAATGTATTCGGTGATGTGTCTCACTATTATGCGGCCGATCCGTTCCATGAAGGCGGTAATACGGCAGGCTTAGATATTGCGGAAATCTATAAGCAGGTTCAAAGTGAAATGCTGAAGGCCGATGATGAGGCTGTTTGGGTCATGCAGCAATGGCAGGGCAACCTGAATGATGCGAAGCTCGGCGGCTTAGTTGAACCGAGTCAGGCATTGGCGCTTGATTTACAATCGGATTTAAATGCAGAAAACGGTGTAATGGAAAACCATCAGGTTCCTTGGATTTGGAATATGCTGCATAACTTCGGCGGACGTATGGGATTAGACGGTGAATTAGAGGTAACTGCCGAACAGATGCCTAAGGATTTCCAAAATAAAAACTATATGAAGGGAATCGGAATTACGCCTGAGGCACTAGAAAACTCTCCGGTAGCGTATGAGCTGTTTTTTGATATGACATGGTCCAAGGATCCGATTGATTATCATGCATGGTTGGAAAAATACGCAGAGCGCAGAGCCGGCGGTACAAGTGATACACTGCAGGAAGCTTGGAAAATTTTAAATGAAACAGCATATGCGAAAAAAGGCCAGTATTTCCAAGGTGCGGCCGAAACTGTAATCAATGCGCGACCGGGCTTAAACTTCAGCGCTGCTTCCACTTGGGGCCACAGCAGTATTCTGTATGATAAAACTGAATTAGATAAAGCGTTAGAGCTGTTGATTGATAACTATGATGCGTTTGCGAGCTCACCGGCATTTCAGTATGATTTAGCCGATGTAGCTGAACAGGTGCTGTGCAACAGTGCGGTAGAATACCATTCCTTGATGCGTGAGGCCTATAATGCCGCTGACAGTGCTGCATTTAAGAGCTATGCGACCAAATTCTTAGAAATCATCACATTGAGTGATGAAATCTTATCCAGCAATGAGGAATTTATGGTCGGTACATGGATCAACGATGCTCGTAATATGTTGGAGGATGCCGATGATTGGACAATGGATTTATTTGAATTCAATGCCAGAGCGTTGATTACGACATGGGGCGGTACTCGCAGCAACTCACTGAACGATTATTCCAATCGCAAATGGGCAGGGCTGACAAAATCCTACTACTATGAGCGTTGGAGCATGTGGATCGCGAATCGTCAGGCAGAATTAGATAAAACGACGAAAAATCCGGAATATGTGAAAGCAGAAAGCAATTGGTTTTTATGGGGCTGGCGTTGGGCAAATCTGAAAAGTGATGACGGCTATGCGTTTGATACAACAGCGAATACTTCTAAGCTGAAGGAAAACGCACAAAAGGCCTTTGATGATTATTCAACAACGACACTTCGTGCCAACGGCGGTGTTGTTGAGGGCAAGGTGAATATTGCCAAGGGCAAGATATTTACCACTCCTTCCGCAACAAAGGCAGGTTCCTTGGCGAATATGACCGACGGCTCTACCGGTACCTTCTGGGAGGGGGAAGGCGCAGGACCTCATGTGCTCACACTTGACCTTGAGGGACTGTATGAAATTACCGATATGAACATCGCAATTCGTCAGGCTGCCGGTGATTATCCGATGGATTACAAGGTCGAATATATGGATGAAAACGGCTCATGGCAGATTTATGAGCCTCAGCATACCGGTGAGGCGATGCAAAGCAACACCCAAATCGTAAAAACAGTAAAAGCTACCCAGCTTCGCTTAACGATGTCAACACGTGATTATGCGCAATTCTCTGTGTATTTGGCAGAGGTTGAGGTTTTCGGAAAGGTATTAGAGGTAATCAAATATCAAAATGTTGCCTTAGGCAAAACAGTGAGCGCCGATCGTTCGACCGGAACCGGTGATCTAATGAATATTACCGATGGTGATACAAATACGATGTGGACGGCTTCATGGAGCGGCAATAAGAACGATATGTATCCATGTACACTGACCTTAGACCTCAGAGGTGCTGTGAATGCTGATTTTATCGAGGTTTATTTTGAGAAAATCGGTTTACCGTTCCAATATAAGATTGAAATTGAAGATGCAGCCGGAAATAAAACAACGGTCGTAGATGAGAACAGTATAACTGCGCCGGTTGAAAATCGCTTATTGAAGATTCCGCTACAGAAAAAAGAAGTCGCAAAAGTATATTTCACCTTTACCGATCGCTTAAGTGCCGGAAGCTGTGCCGATCCATGTGATGCGGCAAGTCCGGGCTTAGCGGAAATCAAGGTGTTATCTACGGAGGCCTTGGCAGAAACAAAGAACTATGCGCTCGGTAAGCCTGCAACAGTCAGCACCGATGCTTCCAGCGGCGGACCTGCAGCCATTACTGACGGTAATTACAGTACTTTCTGGAATCACGATCAATACGCGGAGGGGGAACAAGGCTATGCAATCGTTGATTTGGAGGCACCGCAATTTATTACGGATATTCAGTTGACCTTTAATAAGGAAAGCTATACAAAATATTATATCTTTGATGTCATTGCGATTAAAGCTGACGGCAGTGAAACAATCATTTTATCTGAAACAGGTGAAAATAAATCAACCTATAAGATTCCTGTAAATGATACGATTTCAAAAATCAAGGTAGACTTTAAGGGCAAGCAGTCGGGAACCTCCGGATGGTTTGATATCGCTGAGCTTGAGGCCTTCGGTCCGGTTGTGAAAAATGACAATATCATCTTTAATGACGGAGCGAAGCTTAACGCCGCAACCGAAAACAAATATCAAAACACATTGGATGATAATAACAATACCTTTGTGAACGGTATTCGCAATCAGGAAATCACTTACGAATTAGACGGAAAATATTATATCGATCATGTTGATCTTACATTTGAAAAAGCCGGCTTAGGCTTGAAATACGTCATCTATGTTGAAAACGAACAGGGAGATCGTACCCTTGTGGTTGATCGCTCTGAATCGCTGAGCTTGCTGGATGATGCGACGATCAGTCTTGATGTCCATGCGGTAGGCACGAAGCTTATCTTTAAGCATTTGGGCAATAACGGACAAGGCAGTGCCTATTTGGCTGAGGAACGCTTATATGAAACAAGAATTTACGGCGGAACACCGGAGAATGCTGCGACAGGCGCAGCGATCGATCCAAGCGCAGCGCAAAGTATTATCGATGACAGCTTGACAAGCGATTATCATGCGGCTGCCGATACACCGATTACGATTACCTTTGAAAAGCCTTCCGATATATCCGTACTGGCTGTATATACGGAAACGGCATCGGCAAATTATATCGTTGAGCTGTATGATGCGGACAACGCAAAATGGACGACCGTATTTGACGGACGTAAGGAGAGTGCTAAGGTAACCTCTAAGGATATTTTGCTGAGTGAATCTATTTTCGCCGATAAAGCACGTATTACTCCGACAAAGGATATGATTCTGAAGGAAGTAAAAATCTTTAAGACCGATAAGCGAAAGGACTTACAGGAGCGAATCACTGAAATTGAAAATATCTTAGCGAATAAGAGCTATAATGATATGAACGGAAGCTATACAAAAGAAGCAAAGGCGAAAATCGATGCGAAGCTGCAGGAAGCGAAGGACGCAGTTAAGGATTCTATGAGCTCAAGAGATGTAGCCGCATGGATCGACCGATTAAATACGGCACTGGACGAATTCTATCGCGATGGGCTTGTTTATGTCGATCGCAGTGTGCTGTTAAAGGAAATCAATCATACGGATATCATCAGAAATGAAATTGCCGCATTAGGTAATGATGCCTTTAAAAATCTGTTTGATCAGCCATATGAGGCTGCAGTTACGAAATATAATCAATATATGATCACACAGGCTGATATTGATAAGGCAGCACAGCAGCTGAAAACTGAAACAGAGGAAATTTTAGCCCGATTTGATATCTTAGATCAATATCGCATTCAGCTTGGCTTGACAAAGAAAATTGCCGAGGAAGCGGTGGTAGGCGATACTGACGGTGCATATCCGCAGGAAGCACTCGATACATTGAATCAGGCGATCGCAGATGCGGAAACAGCGTTTGCGGCAATCAGTGATCCAAGTGAAGCACAGGACTTGATTGATTCTTTGAAGGCTGCAGTTACAGCCTTTGAAGCATCGGTGATTTCAGTAGACCGTAAACCTTTGTTGGCGCTGATCAATGCGTTTGATGATTTGAATCAGGCAGATTATGATATTGATACATGGAACGCATATGCAGAGGCGATTGAAAGCGGTAAAGCACTATATGAGGAAGCAGCGGTTTCTTTGACGCAGATCAATGATGCCTGCAGTGAAATTGAGGCGAAACATGCCGCTTTAATTAAGCTGGATCGAGAAGCACTAAGAACCGCAATCGATGAATTTGAAAACAAAAACGAAAAGGATTATACCGCAGAATCATGGAAGGCAGCGAAAAAAGCATATGATAATGCTGTTAAGCTGTATCAAAGTGATTCCGTTAAGCAAAGTGAGCTTGATAAGGCGACAGAAGCATTGAATGATGCAATCGGTGCTCTGAAGGAGGAAAGCGTTAATAAGCCTGATCAACCGGGAAAACCTGATGAACCGGGAAAACCTGATGAACCGGATGATTCTGAGAAACCGGATGAATCGGATAAGCCGGAAATTCCTGACGATTCAAACAAGCCGGTAACTGAATATGTGGATCAGCTTGTAAACAAAGACAATCAAGTTACTGTATTCGGTAAATTCCCGCAGAATGTTCAGCTGATCGTAGATGATTTGAAAGCTGAATTGAAGCAGGCTGTTTTAGATAAACTTCAGAATCAGTCATTGCTGAAACAATATACGTTCGAAAAGTTGTTTGATATCTATATGCTGAGAAATAATAAGGAATATGTGTTAAAGGATGAGATTACCGTAAAGATCAAGCTTGATGAAAAGCTTATGGGCAAGCGCAATTTAGGCGTCATATATATCGATGATAACGGTAAAACGACACTGATACCGTCACGTACAGAAAACGGTTATATCATCTTTACAACGAATCATAATTCCTATTATGCGATCGTATCATCAGAGAATCCGATCGTCAATACGGCAACACACCCGTTTGCGGCAAGCACACTGCCTGTTTATATCTTGTTAGGGGCAGTATTGATTCTTGTCACAAAGAAAATGGAGCATGTTTTAGAAGATTAATCTAAAGAAAGGCAAAGGTCAGAGGATGCAGCTTATCCTCTGCCTTTTGCGCTTTATATCCGTAAACGCTATCATAAAAAAGGGCCTAATTATTTTATTTATTTTCTGAAAAAATGCTTGATTAATGGCAAACATGTGCTAACATATAAGTATAAAATTGTATAAATATTCCCCAAATGTACACCTTAAAAAACATGAAAGGATATAAAAGAAATGTTTGTTTTACAAACAAAAAGCACACATTTTGATTAAAAATACCTTCATCTATAAATGTGTACATTTTGAGAGAAAAGAGGTGAAAATCGTATGCAAAAAAGCAGAGCGGCAATGCTTGCGGTACTTATTGCGTTGATATCGGGCTGTCATTATACAAGTAAGCGTTCAGATAATAAAGGAACGTATATTCTGTTTGTGACACCATTAGTCGATCATAACTTATGGCTGCAGGCAAAACGCGGCTTTATGGATGCCTGTGAGCTCTATCAATATCATTGTGATTGGATCGGTCCGAAAACGATCGATACAAATCGTATGAATGATGTGATGAAAACCGGCATTCTGCAGAAGGCGGATGCGATCATCACACAGGGGGTCGTTGATTCTGCCGTCGTAGATGCAGCTGCCTCAATTGATATACCGGTAATCTTTGTGGACAGCGATATGCCTGAAAGCAAGCGTACTGCATATTTCGGAAAGGATTTCCATAAACAGGCAGAGCTTATTTTAGCGGATATCGAAAAAAACTGGGGCAAGGATAAAAAACTGATTATTTCGATTCAGGTGGCACAGGAAAGCTTCACGATCGCAAAGGAACAAATCCAACAGATCAAAAATGTATTTAAAAAGCATACGGGCGGTTATGAAATCGTTTCTGTCACCTCATCACGCTCCGATGTCGTTCGGGCAAAAAAAGAATGGGCGCAAACCTTGAGCGATCATCCTGATACAAATGTCGCAATTAATTTTGCGGGTGAATCTGCAGAAGCCTGTTATGAAATGTTTGAAGCCTCCGATCGACAAAAGGAATATTTGATTTACGGTGTTGATGATATGGAAGCAACGATACGTTTATTAAAGGAGAATAAAATCAACGGAACGATTACTACCTCCTTTTATGATTACGGCTTTGAAACGGTAAAATACTTAAATGAATATTTTACCTCAGGCAAGGCGAAACGGGAAATCATTCCGGCAACAATACAGCTTGTCACACCGGAAAATGCGGAGGAATACGTCAATGCCGTCCAACGCTAAAATGACAAGTCTGAAGCAACAGATCGTGCGCTTTCACGTGATTGGCTTCTGTATCGCACTGTTGATTTCCGTTATTGCCGTTATTATGAATTTGTATACGGTAAATCAATATCGAACTGCGTCTTATCAATATCGCTATGTCAGTGAATTTTATGATGCGTTAAATGATGCCAATGAGCAGTTTAAGGATTATCTATATTCAGATGATGAAGCCTCTTATAAAGAGTATCATGAGAAAATCATCTATGCCCGAAAACAGCTTGATGCGCTTGATTATAATGAATATGATGATACATGGCGAATTCGCTTGCTACAGAATATGCTGAATTCTTATTTGGAACAGGTAGAAACAACGAAAAAGGCTTTTCAAACTCCGGGAGACAGCTATGAGGACAACTATACAAAGCTGCTTGACTCCTATGATTTAATCAAGAGCACTTCGGATAGCTACTATGAGCTTTTGACCAATCAAATGGCATATCATTCGTCGCATTTGGATTTTATCAAGGCAACGGTTATTTTGTTGTTTGTTCTGTTTTGTGTTGCTTTGCTGTTATGGATGATGTGGTTTTATCGCTCTGCGGAAAAATCGATTTTACGTCCCTTGACCGCAATCTTAAAAAATATCGGGAAAATTAAGACGGGAACCTATGATTTAACTAAAATATCTAATACGAACAGCGAAATTCATGCATTATGTGAAGAATTGGATGAAATGGCGAAGGTCGTACAAAAGGATATTGAAACGACTAAGGAAAATGCCGAATTAGAAAAAAATCTTTTAGAAATGGAAAATGAGAATTTGAAAAAGGATGAATTATTGGCTCAAAGCGAGGTAAAAATGCTTCAGAATCAAATCAATCCGCATTTTCTCTTTAATACCTTAAATATGACCTATCGCTTAGCGCTGCAGGAAAATGCTGTCAAATGCAGCGAGATGATTGAGCGTACCGGTGCATTACTGCGCTATGGCTTAGATAAACAAAATAAAATGAGTGATATGATGAGTGAAATAGCAGCAGCAGAGAATTATATCGTGATTCAGGAAAAGCGCTTAGGCGATCGCGTCAGCTTTGATTTAAGCGTTGATGAAAATATACCGAATATTGCGATACCCGGTATGATCCTTCAGCCGCTGATTGAGAATTCATTAAAGCACGGTTTAAAAAACTGTGAGGAAAACGGTGAAATCATTATCTCCGTTCGTTATATGGAACCGTATCTGTATATTCAAATATCAGATAACGGAGAGGGTATGGATTCAGAGAAATGCGAACAGATGCTGCTTCAAGGCTTTCACGATGAAAAGGAGGAGCATTTGGGCTTGTACAACGTAGTAAGACGATTAGAAGCGATTTATAAAAATCGTGTGGATATCAATGTAGAGAGTGCAGTTGACTGCGGCTTTACATTTACGATGAAAATTGAGGTGAACGAATGAAACGAATGATGTGCTCAGTATTGATTGTTGAGGATGAAAAAATAGAACGAGATTCGCTTTATGAAATATTGAATGAGCGTTTTAAGGGCATGTTGCGGCTTTATACGGCAAAAAACGGCAGAGAGGCACTGGAATATTATCAACGGGTATTGCCCGATGTCGTATTGACTGATATCGATATGCCGATCATGAACGGCTTAGAGGCGATCGAAGCGATGAAGCAGTTTCATCATCACACGATTTATTTGATCTTGACCTCTTATGATTATTTCAGCTATGCGCGAGATGCGATCAGACTCGGTGTTGAGGATTTTATCCTCAAACCGGCAAAGCCTGAGGAATTAATCTCTGCCGTATCCCATGCAATATCAACAATCAAGGTTGCGAAAAACAAGGAAATGAGTGAAACAGCACTGTTAAAGAAGTATACGGAAATACAGCCGGTGCTTGAACAGGAATGTCTCTATACGATTTTAAGCAATCACAGTGAAATTGAAATACAGAATCATTTACGCTATTTGAATATCAGTGCCAATACAGCCCTGTGTATCCTGTTGGAAGCACATGACGGCATGGAAAAGAATATGCGTGCTTTAAAACAGGATCTCTGTGATATCGGCTACAGCTGTCTTTATGATGTGATCGATCATAAGCATGTGTTTTTCCTGCTTCATAATCGAAAGCTGTTGGCACAGGATATCGAAGTCATTGAATATGTATTGGCGCAATATCATGTCAAGGAGCTGCCTCTGGGAATCGGTTCTATACAAACGCAGCTGGCCAATTTCAAGCGTTCTTATTCTCAGGCGATTCGCCGTATGCATCTGTACGGTGAAGATGAGCCGCTTCGTATCGCTGTCTTTGATGAAAAAGAAAAGCAAATCCAGGTAGATTTATCCATTTATGAGAATCGGATGCTGGAGGCCTTTAGAAAAAAAGACGAAAAGAAAATGGATCACATCATTCATGAGTTTGCCCAAGAGTTACTTGTCTGTTCCGCCGAGCATATCACACATTCGGTAAATCAATTGATCAAAGATTTGACCGTACAGCTTCAACAGCTTGTTCAGGTCAGCATCGATATTGATTCACTTCCTGCATTTGAACTGAAAGAGGAAGAAAAATATCAAAGCTTTGAGGTTTCCCTTCATTTTGTGCTGCAGTCGTTATTTCGTCCGCTGCGTAATGAACAGTATCATGAAACAAACACATTGGCTAAAAAGGCGATGAATTATATCAATCAGAATTTTCGTAAGCCGATCAGCTTAAATGATTTAGCGAAGGAATTGAATGTTTCGCCGTTTTATGTCAGCAAGCTGATCAAGTCTGCCTTCGGAAAAAACTTTACCGATGTGGTAGGTGAGGTACGCATTGAAGAAAGCAAGCGCTTATTGAAGGAACAACAGCGTGTGAAAAAGGTTGCGTTTGATGTAGGCTTTCAAAGCCAAAGTTATTTCGCCAAAATGTTTCGTAAAATGGTAGGAATGACACCGAAGGAATATCAAGATTTATTTATGAAGTAACAGTACAAAATTTTATTATAAAGTACAATATTTTATTACTGATTTCATATTATAATTATTGCGGATAAAGAGAGGCTGATCATAACTGCCCATACCGGTTATGGTTTGCCTTTTATTATCTGCTTTCAGCTGCTGTATTCAGATACAGCATTTTTTATATAAGAAGCCATTAATGAATAGATAGGAATCATGATGCGCTGTCCTTTCGCATAAACTGAAGTGAAGGACTTTACTATGACAGTGAGCAATATATGATTTCATGATGATAAAGCATAATATGACTGGTTTTCATTCAAAAGCTGTGGTAAACTTATGATGAGGTGATCATATGCCGCAATCAAATATATTATTAGTTACGGGGATGTCCGGTGCCGGAAAAACAAGTGCAATGGGAATATTAGAGGATATGGGTTATCATTGTATCGATCAGTTTCCGGTACAGCTGTTATCTAATCTCGGCGATATCATAAACGATCAGCCTGATTCACGCTATGCGAATATTGCGTTAGCTACACCGGCAATCGATTATCCGAAATATCTGCATTATTTTGAAAACAGCGATGCGAATGTCAGAGTGATTTTTTTAGATGCCAGTGATGAAAAGCTGTTATTACGGTATAAATTTACACGCAGACATCATCCGATGATTTTATTTCAAAAGGCAAATACCTTGGAGGAAGCGATTGAGGTAGAGCGTGATATGTTTGAAGCCTTGAATGATCGTCCGATGATGCGTATTGATACAACACAGCTTTCACAAGCTGAGCTTAAGGCGATATTGATGGAAAAGCTGAATCTGAGTTCGCATCAAGTGTTCTCTATCTCCTTTGTATCATTCGGTTTTAAATATGGTGTGCCTTTAGATGCCGATTTGATCTTCGATATGCGGTTTTTACCGAATCCGTTTTATATCGATGAATTAAAGGATTTGACCGGAGATGATAAGGACGTCTTTGATTATGTGATGGCATGCGAGGAAACAAAGAATTTGTTGGCGCATATTACCCATTATTTGGATTTCTGTTTTGAATCGTATGCGAAGGAAAACAAGAATCATTTAACGGTCGGTATCGGCTGTACCGGCGGCAAGCATCGCTCGATTTCGGTTACGAACTGGCTTCATGAGCATTATCGGAAAAGCTATCATTGTTATAAGTCCCATCGAGATAAGAAGGCGAGATAATTATGAAAAATGTGGTGGTTATCGGCGGCGGTCACGGTCTCTCGGTTATTGTAAGAGGCTTAAAGCAGCTCGGAAATATCAAGCTTTCGGCAATCGTTACGGTGGCTGATGACGGCGGGAGCACCGGCCGACTTCGAGCGCAGTATCATATTCCGGCAATGGGCGATATCAGAAATGTCATGTGTGCGATGGCAGAAAGCGAAAGTCTGTTTTCTACCTTAATGAATCATCGCTTTGAAGGTGAGGACAATGATATCGGCGGTCATAATTTAGGCAACCTGTTGCTTACGGCATTGACGCAGAACTGCGGCAGCTTTATCGATGCGATTGCGGCCTTCTGTAAGGTCATGAACGTAAAGGGTGATATTATACCGAGCAGCACTGAGGTCATTACGCTGTTTGCGGTCATGGAGGACGGCACGATCGTGCGCGGAGAAAGCAACATCCCAAGCTTTAATAACCGAATCAGTCGGGTCTTTTATCAAAGCGAGGTACAGGCAAGTGCACAGGCGTTGGCTGCCATTCATGAGGCGGATATCATAATTTACGGAATCGGCTCTCTATACACAAGCATTATGCCGAATTTGATCATTAACGGTATTCGCGAGGAGCTGTCTAAATCAAGCGCAAAGAAAATCTATTTCTGTAATGCGATGACACAGCCGGGTGAAACCGATCACTATTCCTTAGAGGACCATGTACAGGCAATCGTTGATCATACGGGTCCTTATGCAGTAGATACTGTCGTTTTTCATAACAATGCGATCGGTGACAGTGTTATGGATAAATATCATGATATGGGCGCATGGGAGGTCTTTATCAATGAGCAGGAGCATCCCTATCGTATTATCAAGCGTGATATTTTAAAATTTGAGAATGATTTGATTCGCCATGATGCGAATAAGGTTCGTGATGTTATGGAAGAATTGATCAACAGTAAGGATTGATACAAATGAGCTTTACAACAGAGGTAAAGGCTGAAATTTCAATAAATGAGCTTCATGAATGCTGCGCAAGAGCACAGCTTTCGGCATTGATACAAATGTGTGCCAGTTTATCCTTGACAAGTCAAGGCATGGCGCTTGAAATCAAAAGTGAAAATGTGAACACCGCAAAGCGTATTTTAAAGCTGTTGAAGGAACGCTATCAGGTAAGTGCTCAGCTTTCAGTCATGCGTAAAATGAAACTGAAAAAAAACAATATTTATATCTTACGTGTGAATGCGTTTGCGAGTGATATTCTAAAGGATTTACAAATCATGGATGAATCGGGTCTGCGTTTTCATCCGCATAAGACGATGCTTCAAAAGGAGTGCTGTGCCAGAGCGTATTTGGCCGGAGCCTTTTTAGCATCGGGAAGCGTCAACAGTCCGCAGACGGCAAATTATCATTTGGAAATCGTCGCAAATTCCAAATCACAGGCTGATTTTTTGTCAGCGCTGATGAAGCGCTTTGCGCTTCCGGCAAAGTACATTCATCGTCGCAATCAAGAGGTCATTTACTTAAAGGCAAGCGATAAGATATCAGACTTTCTGCGCTGTGTCGGTGCCAGTGATGCACTGTTTGCGTTTGAGGACAGCCGCATTCAGCGTGATTTTATGAATTCCTTAACCCGTCTTGATAACTGTGAACTGGCAAATGAAATGAAATCGATCAGTGCCGGTAAAAAACAGCTCGAAGATATCGCATGGATTGAAACATATCGAGGTTTGGATACCTTACCGCAAAAGCTGCAGGAAGCGGCTGTGCTTCGCCGTCAAAATCCCGAGGCAAGCTTGAATGAGTTATGTGATGCCTATTATGAACAGACCGGTGAAACGATTTCTAAATCGGGGATGAAGCATCGCTTAGCAAAGCTGAAGGAATTGGCAAGTCAATATCGCAATGAATAAACAGATGATTATGGTGCAAACTGTAAATGGTGATAAGTATGAAGCTTTTAATTACTGTTTTGTTTGCACTTTTTCCTTATTTACATCAACAGCGTTATGAAATTAAGCTGAAAAGCTGTGAAAAGGAGCATATTGTGGTACAGGAAAAGGACGAGCCCTTTGAAATCACATTGTTTAATCTAAAGATGGATGATGCAGGTTGGACAAAGGCATGTTCTTTATTAGCGGACGCAGAAAAAATTGAAATGGAAATCGATCCGAGTACACAGATATCGGAGCCCTTGGCCGCCTATATCTTTGTCGACGACGAACTGCTTCAACAGCGCTTGATTCAGGAAAACAATGCATATACGCTGATTCATAATCCCGAATATCTCTATGAAAAGGAATTGCTTACAATCGAGGAGAGTGAAAGCGTAATGGCAATCAGTGACAGTGAAGCATTAAGCAAGGATCTGCAGACACAGGGTCGTATGTTTTTTCTGTTTATCATTTTATCATGGGGTGTAATGAGTGCCTATATCATTTATCAAATTTATAAGAAAAAGCTGCATTTGCCCTTTACAAAATTTTAATATATGTTATTATGGCTGTGGAAAGGACGATTTCTATGGCACGCAATGATGAGTATTGCATCTCATTGAGCGCCGCGCATAAGGAGGTTGACAGCTGCAGCAGTCATAAATATGAACGAATAAATCCGGTATCAATTGAGTATCGCTTCGGTAAACGCATTCATGAATTGCGCATCAAGCGAAGATTGCCGCAAGAGGTTTTGGCGACCCGTACACAGGTTCATCGCAATTATATCAGCGATATCGAACGGGGCAAGCGAAATGTAACTCTGAAGGTCATTGAAAGATTAGCGGGGGCTCTCGAAGTAGAGATTGCAGAATTGTTCAAGGATATGGATTGGAAATAGATAGGATCGATGCACATGTCAGTATGTGCATTTTTTTATTTAATCAAATGCGTTTTTCAATGTTTAATTTATGATTATGTTTATTTAATGACTTCAACAGGTTATTTATAGATTATGCTTACTTAACCCTATGATATGTGATGTGCAAGTTTATCTCATACGAAATAAACTTTTTTTACAAACTACTGATAAAAAAGCATGAAAATCGTATATAATAATAAGTAAGGAGGAAGGCAGTATGAAATCTTTTAAGGATCAGGTAATGCGATTTTGGAATGCTTTTGAACAGGAAGAACAAACCCTGCGTAAATTATGCGATGAGCTGCCGAAAAGTAAAGCAGAGCTTCAGCATAAAATGAAACAAACGCTTGATATTTGTTTAAGTGAATGTGCATTTACGATCGCAAGAAAAAGTAATGAGCGTTATTCCCTGTCCCTTTCTCCGAAGCGTGATCCATTGTTTATCTTGTATTTGCGCTATGTAATCGAATTTGCGCCGAAGCAGTTAGATAAGCATTGGGATTTTTATTACGCGAAACAAAAAAGCAGAAATCAGGATTTTATGGTAGATGCAGGAGATTATATGATCGGTTTTCGCGATGTCTATGTATTTCCGCATATTCGTAATCAGCATTTATCCTTAGATATAACGATCAGTCATTTACATCAAGTACATAAAGAGAAGCAGCTTCAGATTGCCTATCAGTTATTGATTGCCTGTATCGGTGAAATCGATACGATGTATTTATTGGAAAATGTTCGAATCGTTAAACGAAAAAAGGAAGGAAGCTTTACCCTAAATCATCTGCCTGCCTTTATTGAGGATCTGATTCAAAGCGAGCATTGGATCAATGTGAATAATCCGCTTCAGGTATATTCTCCGTATACGATATTGCCGCGTAAGCATGAGCTGAGGCTTCGTGATGATATGTATCGCGGTGTTTCCAGTCAGCTGCAGCTGATCAATGAAATGGTGCATTATGATGATACACATATTCGTTGGGCAGAGGCAAACGGGATCATTGTCGGTTTTATCTTTTATGAGCATTTGAAAATTGAGCGAAGCAGACAGGCGGAGCTGAGAGAGAACTTAGAGGAAAAAATCAGCAGGCTGTGCGAGCGTGAAAGGATTGCGGAAAATATCGGAGTGGCAGGCGGTATCTTTTATTCTTATTTGGATTATGTAGTATATGATTGGGAGCGATTTTTAAAGATTATCCCGGATTTTTTAGATGATGTGAATACGAAGACCTATGGTTTTCAATATATGATATCAGGCGAGCAGCCCTTATACGTGGTGAATAATGTCATCAGCGGGCAAAGCTAGAAGGGAAAAGTATGAAGCAGATAACGATCAGTGATATTGAAGGATTTCAGGTAGGACAGGCACAGGATACACAGGGCGGCAGCGGCTGTACGGTGATTCTTTGCGAGGAGGGCTGCAGTGCAGGTGTGGATGTGAGAGGCGGAGGTCCCGCTACAAGAGAGACCGATCTTTTGCATCCGATTAATATGGTACAAAAAATCCATGCGGTTTGTCTCAGCGGTGGCAGCGCGTTCGGCTTGGCTGCGGCGCACGGGGTCATGCGTTATTTGGAGGAGCGTAATGTCGGTCATGATATGGGCTTTGTGAAGATACCGATCGTGTGCGGTGCAAGCCTGTTTGATTTAGGTGTCGGCGATTGTAAATGCCGCCCCGATGAACAGATGGGCTATCAGGCATGCTTAAATGTGAACCCAAAGATCGAACAGGGGAATGTCGGCGCGGGAACCGGAGCCAGTGTCGGTAAGCTGATGGGGATGCAGCATGCGATGAAAAGCGGCATCGGTGCTTACGGCGTGCAGCTGAATGATTTACAGGTAGCGGCAATCGTTGCGGTCAATGCCTGCGGCAATGTCATCGATGAGGCAAGCGGAGAACAGCTTGCGGGAATATATATGGACGAGCGAATCTTATCAACCGAGGCTGTCCTCTTGAAGCATTTGGAGAAACAGCTTCCCCAAGGAAATACGACGATTGGCTGTATTGTCACAAACGCTAAGCTGGACAAGGCGCAGTGTACCAAAATAGCGGGTATCACGCATAACGGATATGCCAGAGCGATTCGTCCGGTTCATACGATGAGTGACGGAGATACGATTTTTGTGACGGCAAGCGGTAAAATCGAGGTTCAGCCGGACATTGTCGGGGTATTGGCTACGGATTGTATGGCAAAGGCAATCAATCAGGCAGTCAAGCATGCGACAGGGGCTTACGGCTTAAAGGCATGGAAGGATATTCAGAATTAAAAATGTGCTTATGATCGGCACATTTTCTGTTTTTGCATCTTGATGAAGGTAATGCACACTTTTTAGTATATTGAAGTCGCTTTTTATAAAAAGAAACAAAAAGTAAGTGCGATGCGAACAAATATGAATCAAGTACACTCTATAGTATGAGTTTTACTATATTATGCATAAAATAAGAGAAACATACAATTTATGCTATTTATATTTCTTGAAGTAGACAATTATAGACATGCGTTTCTTGCATAGAAATGTATGTTTTTTCTTTCTGAAGCATACACTTTTACCGCTTTTCACCCTATTTCTTAAAGTCTACCTTTGTAGACATAAGAAGGAAGGGAAAAAGAAGTATGTGGAAAAAACTTTTAATTGCATTGACGGTACTGGCAGGTACTTTATCGGTAGGGTATGCGGTTTTTGCCGATCAAATGGATGCGGCGCCTTCTGCAGCGAAGTTTTATAAGTCTTGGTATAATGCACAAGGCGGGACCGAGCGAAACGGCAGCGCCACTCATTTTAAAATGGGTGGCGAAGATTGGTGGTTTGCTTATGAAGATAACGGCACGATGTATATTTCTTCGACAACCGGCTCAGAGAAAAATTGTGCGCTGAAATCATCCGGTCAGCCCAACGCGACTGAAGTAGAATCTTGTATTCCTCAGGCTAGACAGCACTTTTCACAGAATCTCAACGATGATGATGAGTTGGGAAAGTTAATTTTTAACAATTCTGCGAATGGCTTGAATAGTGCAACTCCTGTTATGTTAGATTACAATCTTTATAATAAGATGTCGCAAAATGAAACTGATTTTAATCCACTATCCGGCTTAGTATGGTTGAATGAAAAATATAATGGGTATCGTGTGGCATTTACGAAGGGTCCAGGTGGATACAATCAAAGATATAAACTGCCTAATTATAAAAATTTGTTTACTTCTCAAACCGTAAATCAAGCCAATCTAACATTCTTTTTTGCGATTCAAACACCGCAGTATAATATAGTGGACAGCATTTCAGCGGCCATGAAAATAAATACGATTAGCTATAGCAATTCAAAAAACGCTGCCAATGAAATCGTGACAGAAATTGATACAACCAATGGGGAAGGCCCTTATCATTTTTTTGTACATGATACGGATGCTTCAGGTTCAAGCGGTAATTATCTGACGCCTTCTCAGTATTTTGATATAACGGGTTTTTCTAATGACGGCAGGGCAACAGTTACCATGAAAAATAAATTGCCGGTCGGTGATTATTATTTCCGTGTAACTGTTAGGGATGAAAGTACCAATCAGCTTTTGTATTACAGTCCGGATAATATGGATTCGGATAAATTCCGTCGTAAAGAAACCAATGTGCTCCATGTGCAGATTACAAAAGGTAAACCTAAGGTAAGTTTTGATTCGAATGATAAAGGAACAACTTATGTTACGGGTGACGCATTAAATCCGGTAACTCACAGTGAACATGCGACACATGATCATCCGGAAATCAGTCCAAATGATGTGGAGATTGAATACACAGTGATTACTGAAACACCGGGCTTATTGGTAAGCGGTCTGCCTTATACATCGATGAATGCCGGTGACGGTCCTACGCTTACGTTCGCAAGTAATATGAGCGGCACGATAAAAATACAAGCGAAGGTAGCGGGAGATGCCAATTATGAGGATGCAATTACAGAAAAAACGATTATTGTACAATTAGGAATAACAGCGAGTTATGTGGAAACTAAAACAAATATTAAGGCAGGTACGACAGAAGCGAAACCACCGACAAGCTATGTACAGGGAAATCGGATCGGCTATGTAGATGTGAGCGGAGGTGTAATTCCTTATACGTATTCGTTACCGAGCGGGAAAGGGAATAACGGTTCCTTTTATATCGACAATAACGGTAATGTATATGTAAATCGCGGGGTAGGGACGAGCGGTCTTACTCCCGGTGATTATGATATAGAAATAGAGGTCAAGGATAATACATCTCCTACAAAGATGTCTACAACAATAAAAAAGACAATTACAATCAGTGCGGCCGAATTAGAAGGAGTGGGCTGGGAGAATCCAAAGGATCCGGGCAAAGCACTTCCTTCCAATATCTATGAGATAACGTATGATCCAAGCGGTGAACCAAACAACGGGGGTGTGTTTAATACCAAGCTGATTGAAACAAAGACAGATACTTTGAAAAATACAGTAATCACATATACGTTAGAACCGAATCCTAATGATGTATTGAGTATATCAGGTTCAAGTACAATTCAAGCTGTCGTGAAAAAGGCAAGTGATGATACGACTAAAAACAAGGTGAAAATCAAAGCACATATCACAGGCGGTATCTATGGAACCACAGGTGTAGATACCGAATTGATCGTGAATGTGAAAAAATATCCGCAAGCCATTTCATTTCCTGATACGAAGCTGTTAAAACTGCCTGTAGGAGGTGCATGTACTGCAGTACCGGCAGAGATTACTTCAGATTATCATAAAAAAGATGAAGTCATTCAGTACACCTCAAGCAATACGAACAGTAATGCGCCGTTTACGATCAATACGAAGGGAGAAGTATGTCCGACAAGTAATAAGGATAATGCAGGAAGTGCGACACTGACCGGAACCTTAAATGGTGATGACAATTATGAAACAGCGACCACAGAAACAGGCAGAGTGATTCAGATCTATGTACCGGGTAATATCGAAGTGACAGGAAGTATTGAAGATGGCGGAACAGAGAATGTGACGTATAAAGCCGATACTACATTAAAGAAAGCATTATATTCAAGCACAATACCAAACGGCGGAACTGCCAAAAGAGATACGGCAGTTGCACAGGTGAGTGTGTCAAGCAGTACATTTGCCAAGAGTAAGGAAACAGGAAGTAAGAATGCGGATGCGAATCTGTTTACTGTATCGTCAACAGGATATATTCTGTTGAATCAAAATATTACGGCAGATGATCTAAACAATCACGGAACAGGCAATAAGTATTACATCCAAGTAGATGTGACAGATAGTAATAAGAATACGAGAACGGTTGATATCATTATAGTGATAGAGAATGCAGATGCAGATTATTACTTTGTGGATCCGATCAGAGGAACGAAGCTGGCAAAAACAGCGACCTTCGGAAAGATTAATGTACCTGTCTATACGGCAACGTATGCGAAGGACGGAACGATTGATGTAAAAGCGAACCTTGATTCCACATACAGTGAAGTGATGCAGGTTGATGAACCAAGTGTAGATATAGCCGAAGATGTGATTGAGCACAATAATCTGAATCATTTCAATATCGAGAATGCGAGTGATCCCGATGGAGATTATAGTAACGGCGGAGATGCATATGTAAAGGCATGTATGGAAGCGCATGACGGCTATGCAGCACAATGTATCTACGCAAAAGTAGTCATCGAAAAGGCAGATCAAGATGATTTTGCCTTTGTGAATACACCGAAATGGACGATTGGAAAAACAGTCGCAACGATAACACCTGAATATAATAATAAGCTGTCTGAGGGAGAGGTACTGTTAAAAAGCAGTGATGATACGATCGCAGAGATACAGCCGCCGATTGAAGGAGAGGACCAAAGCTTCAAGACAACGGGCAAGGCAGGAACGATCACATTAACGGCGACAGCCCCTGAGGATCGAAATTATAACAGTAAAGAGGTTACCACACAATTAGAGGTGAGTGAGAAACCACCGACAACCCTACAGCTTTATGCAGAACCGATGAGCTACGGAGATGAAAACAAGACAGCGAAGATCATCAGCGGCTATAAAAAAGGAATCCCTGCCTATTTCTATGTCGATGATACGGATATCCTAGAAATAGACAGTACCGCAATCAATACAAAAGAACGAGATGAGATCAAGGCAGTAGGAAGCGGACAGGTGACGATCAAAGTATGTCAGACAAGCGAACCGTTCGATCCGAAAACGGATGACTGTAATGCGATCGGAGGAGACTACGGAGAGGTAACGATCACAGTCAAGAAAAAGTCGATCATTTTGACCTATGAGGATGAGGAAATCTACGTGGGAGAAGCATTCCCGACATATAAATTCAAAGAACCAAGCGCAAGTGCGTTTGCGTTCGATGACAGTATCGCAGATTTCCCGATTCCGAAGAATACGAGCGCAAAGAAAAACGGAACCTCGATCAAGGATACGAAAACAAAGGGAAGCTATGATATCACAGGGAAGTATGCAGAAAAGGAATTAAGCGGAAATACAGAGCACTATGATATCAAGATAGAATCAGGAACATTGATGATCAAACAAGATGAACCAAGTAACAACTGGTATCATTTAGAGAATCCAAGTGGAGATATCGTATCCTCAGAGATTTGGCATAACTATATCGTAGATGTAGTGATCGATGAAGTGAATGCAAGTGCTGATGCGGGAACATACGATCAAATCTCAAATACGAATACATTTACAAATGCGGATAAACAGCGCTTTAGCGTAACGAAAGAGGATGACAATGAAACAGATATCTATTTCAGAATCGATCCGAACGGCACAAGCACACATAAGGGAGCGATCAGTGAAAAGATCGAGGATCATGTCAAAATCGATATGACGAATCCAAAGGTAGTAAGCATCACAGGCTATCCTGTAAATGATGACGGATTATCCAATCTATTGAATGAGATTACGTTAGGTCATTACTTCAAACCCGGAGTAAAGGTAGAAATCAAAACCGATGATCCGCAGCCGCAAAGCGGAAAGACAGTGAAGGTAAGTGGAATCAAGGAAGTGAGCTATCAGGTATACGAATTAGACAGTGAAGGCATGATGACAAGCACAACACCGATCCAAGAGGATACGGCAGCACCGGGAACCAATAAGATATTGAGCTTCAAGATCAATAATATCGGAAACTATCGAGTATGCGCTACAACAGTAGATAATGCGACAAATGAATCAGGCGAAAAATGTTCTGATTTAAATGTAAAGAAAATCGATTATGATGTAGACGGCGACGGAAATCCTGACTTCAATGATCCTGACGGAGATGGATGTCCCGATCTCAATATCAAATGGAAAGACCCAAATGATGAAAGTAAATGGATCGTAATCAACGGGGACAGAAATAATGACGGTATTCCGGATTTAAATATCGATAGTGACGGAGACGGAAAACCTGACTTGAATATCGATACAGACAAGGACGGGAAGCCCGATCTTAACCTAGTAATATTAAAGAAATCTGATTGGAAGCCGTCGAAGTGTGTGAAACAAGATGTTGATAACGGAATCTTAGAGGAATACTGTACGGGAACAAGTGTGAAAGCAGTAATCAATGTAGATACTGACGATGACGGAATTCCAAACATCAATATTGATAATATAGGAGACTTCAAGTCGCACCTCAATATCGCAAAGGATGGAGAAACACCGACAATCAATTTGGTAGAGATTCATGAATGGAAGCCAAAGAAGGACTACAAAACAGGCAAATATACATTTGACAGTATCGGCAAGGATATCAAGCCTGAGCTGAATATCGATACGGACGGAGATGGACGACCGGATGTCAACCTTGACTTGGACGGTGACGGAGAGCCTGATATCAATATTGATTTGGACGGCGATGGTATTCCTGATATTGACATTGACAGTACGGGAGACGGCAAGCCCGATGTGAATGTCGACAATGACGGAGATGGGAAACCTGATGAAAACATAAAAAAAATCACGGAATGGAAGCCGGGTAAGAATGTAGACGGAGACATACCATATGATACGATGGATTTCAATCAACCTGACGATACTGATCAACCCAAAGATGATCCTGACAACACCGGCAATGACACCTCAGTCAAGGGACAATACAATCCTGCGACAAGCATGGGCGGGGCAAGTACAGGTGATAATACAAATATCATGATTTATATGGGCATCACTCTGTTATCCATCAGCGTATTATTATTTATCGATTTTAAGCGCAAACAATATGTTAAGTAGCATTTCATATCAATGATCTTATCACCACATAATAAAAATGACAAATGCCTGTTGCAAAAACAACCCATGTACATTATAATGTACATAGAAGGAGTTGAAGTCATATGATTAATACAAATGCGACTAATCTTAGAAAGAATTTGTTTGGTGTGTTGGAACAAACGATAAAATATAATGAACCGGTAAATGTAAGCACTAAGGACGGAAATGCTGTAATCCTAAGTGAGGAAGAATACAACAGCTTGACAGAAACACTTTATCTTGTATCTAATCCGACAATGAAACAAGAAATCATCGATGGTTTAAATACACCGATTTCTGACTGCATTCCTGCAGATGAGGTGGAATGGTAGATGTATAAGATTGTTTATACGAAAAACGCAGTTAATGCAATTCCAAAGCTGAAAAGTGCCCGTTTGGATAAGAAAGCAAAGGCTTTGATTGAGCTATTGGCGTTGAATCCTTATATAACTCCTCCGCATTATGAGCGATTACAGGGGGATTTAGCCGGTGCTTATTCGAGGCGAATTAATATTAAACATCGATTGGTTTATGAAGTGGATGATAAAAATAAGATTGTTAAAATCATCAGTCTTTGGACACATTATGATTTCTAGCAGTATAAGGGTAGAGGAAGCTCTGCTCTTTTTCTAATTGTGAAAGACATAATATAATAAATGTACACAAAAAAGAAAATCGATGCGAACAAAAACGAATCAAGTGTACTCTATACTATGAGTTTTACTGTCTTGTGCATAAAACAAAAGAAACATACAATTTGTGATATTTATATTTCTTAAATCAGACAATTATAGACATATATTTCTAATACAGAAATATATGTTTTTTCTTTGTAAAGCATACAGTTTCACCGTTTTTCACCCTATTTCTTAAAGTCTACCTTTATAGATATTGAGGAAAGGAAAGATGGTATATGTTAAAACGTATTTGTGCAGTAATATTTATGTTATTCAGTGTATTATCACTGGGTTATGCATGTTACAACGCAGAAATGAAAGCTGCATCTGTTACATTTAATGCAGGCGGTAATGTGACAGGAAGAATCAATAAGGCTCCGGCCGGATTAAGCAATAACGAATACGGATTAAGAAAAGGAGATAAAATAGTTGTTGGTTTAGATAATCCTATGAATAATAGTGATTTAGGTTTGATGTTGATCCATTATAATGAAAACTATACAGATTACAAATTGAATCCCGGGGATATGACTAATCCTATTTTATCTGATTCACCAATAAGTGGCTGGTACGTAATGAGTACTTCTAGCATAGCTAATATAGCCCCTTTCAATAGTAATAGTCAATTTGATACAGTTACTTTAGATGGCTATTCATATGTTAAATATTCAAATTCTAACCTAATTACAGAAATGAATAATTTAAATGCAAGTGTAGTAGGAACGAAGATAGAGAACTTGATTTTGCCCAGAGATTATGAGGATTATAAAATTATGTGGAATGTAAAGTGTGGTATAACCACTACTAGTACTTGTGTATCAAGCGGAGAAGCTGTTGTGAAGAATGCATTAGAAGATAATGGTTATTTTTTTCTATATTTAGATACAGATCGATATATCAATATGTCCAGTGTTTCAAATAGCTCTTATTCTTTTAACCTATTGCCAAAGGATGTTACGTTTAATGAAAGGTATTGGACTACAATGAATGACAATAGCCCAGGCGCTTCTCGAAGTTATAGTTGGCGTTATTTTACTCCGGATGGAAAGCCAGGTTGTGTAGAATACGCCTCAACTACTAAAATGGCAGTTCGCCCGGCAGCATTTTTGGATTTATCAAAAGTAGTATTTGGCATTTCTGCAGGTTCAGGGAATGGGCTCGCAAATGTAAGTAGTCACAATATACCTTCGTCTTATACATCCTTATGGAATGAAACAGTTGACAGACCACATATGAAATTGCGAGTTGAAGATGCAACATTAACTGCCACAACAGATTTGATGGATATAGAAAATAAAGATGGGATCAGCATCACAAAAGCAGCGTTGAACTCGCATGCATATTTGAAAGCAACAGCGCAGGCTGGTAGCGGAATCGCAGGAACGAATACAGTATCTGTACTCTTATTTAATAATGATGGGAAGTTTCTATATTATAAACCTTTAGAAGCTGCGAAGGGCAGTGGATTATATGATTTCGATTTATCCGGACTACCAAAAGGGAAATATAAAATAGGAATTGTGAATGAGGTATATAATGAGAACAGTACAGCTCCTGCAGATTGTAGTGCAATTTCTAATGTTCAAGCTTTAGAAATTGTAGAACCGCATAAAATAACTTATACAAAAACTCCACAGAGTGGTGCGAGTGCCGGGAAAGATTATGAATTCAGTAAGAATGTGAATGCCGGTCAGGCAGTAGGTAAGGTTACGGCGGATCCAACCGGCGTAACTCCGTTGACGTATACACTGGAAGCTAATGGAGATAATTCGTATCTAAACTTTGAGGTTGACGGCTTAGATGCGAATGGTGCTTCAAGCAATACACCGCTGAATGTGAAAATCAAAAGCGGAGCACCTGATTTAGTGAACGGCGGGTTAAAGACAGGAACCTATAAGTTCTGTATTACTGCAGTAGATGCAAACGGTGATCCTGTGGATACAAGCGGTAATCCGACCGAAAAGGTTTGTACCTCATTTACGGTAGAAAAGACAAATCCGACTATCGCCTTTGATGATCCGAGTACTACTAAGAAATCAATCGCAGATGCTGCTACTGCTTGGAATGAAACAGCGACTGCGACTCCAAGTACAGGTACTAAGATAACCTACAGTATTACGGGTGGTGATGTATCACTGATTTCAATTAATCCTGATACAGGAGCGATTACCTATACAGGAAGCAATGCGTTCGGTAAGGTAAAGATAAGGGCAACGGTTGATGATGATCCGACAACAGGAAATGATAATTATAATTCAGCATTTGTTGAAAAAGAAATCGTAATCTATCGTGAGGTAGACGGAAGTGTGACACCGCATGCCAATTCATCAGATACAACGATTCCTACCTTTACAGCTTCTGATTCGAATATAAAGACGGGTGGTATTATCGGAACTATTCACGGGACATTCGGTACACCTGATACGATCGGCGGAAGCACAACAACATATCATTATGGATTAAAACCGGGAGTAGGAAATGCGAGCTTTTTTAGCGTTGATCCAAATACAGGTGTCATCAAGACAACAGCGAATTTAGGAGTGAACAGCTATCATATCACAGTAACAGTAAGTGATAACTGGAGCACAAAGGAAATCCCTGTAACAATCAATGTCGGAATGGCAGCGGCAGAGAATCTGAAGTTTTATGAGAACAGTACTTCAAATACAGTGATAACCTCAAAGAGTGTGAAGGCAACAGATACAGGAGTGACGGTCTACGCGACAGCCAAAGGAAGCAGTAACAGTAATCCGGTGAAGTATAGTATCAAAGATGGCTCAACAAATATCATAGAGATAAATGAAGACAGCGGATCGATCACAATTCATGGAGTAGGAACGGTAACGATCATCGCAGAAAAGCAGGGTGGAATAGGACAAGCAAACGCCACAGCAGAATTGACTTTCACGGTAACGGCAGGTTCACAAAACTTCATTTACACAGATAATGCAGGAAATGAGCTTCCGAAACAGACGGATAAATATAAAGCCTATGAGGAAGTATATGAAAAGGATAAGACATTCCAGTTATATACGTCAGGAAATCCAACCGGAAGTACAGTAACTTATAAACTGAAAAACGGAAGTCCTACAGATGTGATATCGGTAGACAGTGATGGATTGGTTCACATATTGAATGCAAGTTTGAATACACAAATGGGTAAGGTAATCGTAGAAGCTACAAGCCATGATCCGAGTGGAAATTATGCCGATAAAACGATTGAATTGCCGATAAATATAAAAAAGGCAGAACAAGCGATATCGTTTGCGGATGTGACATATGTGACTAACGGAAAAGGCAAAGTAACACCGGTTATTAATGAACAGGATATATCAAGTAATGATGGTGGAGTGCAGGTGGATGATACCGATTACTATATCACAGTAGATACAAGTGTAAACACATCAATCGCATGGACGAATGACGGAGTAGAGATCGAATACGATTACAGTGGTGAAAACGGAATCGATATACCGTTACATGTAGAGAAACAAGGGAATCGTAACTATAATAAAGCAGAAGCAGACGGAATGCTTCATATTATGGGGCCCGATGAGAACATGTTGGCAATATCAAGTCCCGGAAAAATCATCTACGGCGATCATTTCACAATCAGAAGTCTACAGGATGATTCAAGCAGCACGAATGTACAGTATACATTTGAGGTAGACAATACAACCTATATCTCCAATCCTACAGTGACCGGCAATAAGGCAGAATTTGATGCATTGAAATACAGCGGAACCACAACGATCAAAATCAAGGTGACAAGAACGGCAGATGGGGAAACACCGTTAAGTAAAACGATAACGATACAAGTGTTGCCGAAGCCAATCGAAATCATTATTGATGATAAGGAAAAGCTAAAGGGAGAACAGAATCCAACCTTAACTTATCAAGATTTCAAAGACCAACTGATATCGTGGAACGGTGTACAAGATGTGATACAGGCAAGTGATATCAAATTGAGCACGACCGCAAAAACAAACAGTAATGCAGGAACTTATCCAATCAAGGGAGACAGTAATACCTTAAACAAGACCTATCCAAATTACAGCTTTACCTTCAAAGAGGGAACCTTAAAAATAACTGAGGAAAATATTGAGGATGACTGGTATCATTTAGAGATTGATGATGGAAATAATACTGCCTATACAGGTGAATGGACAAATAAGGATGTGAACATCATCAGCGATCATAATGAGTATATCAATATGTCGTTAGACCAAAGCACATGGAAGCCAAACCAAGTCACGGTGACAAAAGAAGGAGAAACAAACCAAAGCTTTTGGATGAAAAAGAACAGCGGAGCGATCACGAAAGAGAAACAAGAAATCATCAAGATAGACAAGACAGCACCAAAGGTCAAAAACATCAAAGCCAAGGATTCAAACAACAAGCTACAAGATATCATCAATGTGTTGACAGGCGGAATCTTCTTTAAGCCGGGAACGGCGCTTGAAATCACGACAAATGACAAAAAGGATGACTTGAAGGTAAGCGGCACAAAGGAAATAGCCTATAAGGTATATAAAATCGTAGACGGAGCTGAGGAACAAATCAAGGACGGAACTTTATCAGTAACGAATGAAAAGGCAAAGATAACGATCAGTGAAACAGTAGGCAAATACAAAGTATGCGTAATACCGACCGATAATGCAGGCAACACAAATACCGAAAGCTGTCATGAGGTAGAGCTTAAGAAAATCGATGTCGATGTGGATGGAGACGGCAAGCCTGACTTTAATGATCCTGACGGAGATGGATGTCCTGATTTAAACATCAAATGGAAAGACCCAAATGATGAAAGTAAATGGATCGTCATCAACGGGGATAGGAATAATGACGGTATTCCTGACATCAATATCGACAGTGACGGAGACGGTAAGCCTGATTTGAACACAGATACAGACAAAGATGGAAAGCCCGATCTTAATCTAGTAATTCTAAAGAAATCTGACTGGAAGCCGACGAAGTGTGTAAAGACAGACCCTGACAACGGAATCCTTGAGGAATATTGTACAGGAACAAGTGTGAAAGCAGTCATCAATGTAGATACAGATAACGACGGAATCCCTAATATCAACATCGATAATAAAGGAGACTTTAAACCGCATATCAATATCTCAAAGGATGGAGAAACACCAAGTGTCAATATTGTAGAAATCCATGAATGGAAACCGAAGAAGGATTATAAGTCAGGAAAGTTTACTTATGACAGTATCGGAAAGAATGACATTAAGCCTGAGATCAATATCGATTCAGACGGAGACGGATTCCCTGATATCAATGTTGATTTAGACGGCGACGGGGAGCCTGATATCAATATTGATGTGGACGGTGACGGCATTCCTGATATCGACATCGACAGTACGGGAGACGGAATTCCTGATGTGAATGTAGACACAGACGGAGATGGTAAGCCTGATGAAAATATCATTGAAATACCGGAATGGAAACCGGGTAAGAATGTGGGTGGTGAAATTCCATACGATACTATGGATTTTAGTAATCCTAATGACCCTGATGATAATGATACATCGGTCAAAGGCCAATACAATCCTGAAACAAGCATGGGCGGAGCAAATACAGGTGATAACACAAATATCATGATTTATATGGGAATCAGTCTGTTATCCATAAGTGCATTGTTTTATCTTGCATATAAGCAAAGGTCAGAACAACAGTAATCGAGCAGAGAAATAATTCTGCTCCTTTTCTTGTGATGATTATAGGAATTCATTATCTCAAACAAGGCATTTTTAGGTATTAATTTATAGTCATATATGTTATACTATGCGTAGATAAGCCGAAGCAATGATAGGTTTTAGCTATACACGAATATAACGGTGGGGAGTGAAGCAATGGAAAATAATTTAGAGGTCGCAGATGCGATCGAAAAAAATGATTTGAATAAAGCATATGATGGGTATTGTAAGAAAATATTGAGTAATAAACAGATACTGGCACGTATTATGAAGGAATGTGTGGCTGAGTATCGTGATATCCCGGTAGAAAAGATTCCTTCTTATATTGAAAATGATCCGCAGTTGAATGTGTCTGTTGAGGATGAAACTGACAAAATACAAGGTCGTAATATTGAGGATAAATCTGTACACGGCGCAGAGATCAAATACGATATCTTATTTGATGCGAAGCTGCCGAATTCTGATGAAAATGAAAGAATCGGATTGTTTATCAATATAGAAGCACAAAACAGTAATAATAACGGATATCCGCTGACAAGCAGGGCAGTCTATTATTGCAGCAGATTATTAGCAAAACAAAAAAACATGCAGGGCGGTTTTCAAAATTCAGAGTTTCAGAATCTTAAGAAGGTGTATTCGATTTGGATTGTAATGAACCCAAGTAAAGCGATGGAAGGCGTATTCAATGAATACACAATCAGTGAAAGATGCTTGAGAAAGAAGTATCATATCCCGAAAACGGATTATGATAAGTTATCGATTGTGATGATTTATCTGAATAAAGAATATGATATCAATGATGATAAGCATGATTTGACAGAAATGCTGTATATACTGTTTCAAGCAGACATGCCGGCAGAGGATAAAAAATATCAATTAAGTGAAAACTATGGTATAATGATGACAAGAGCGATAGATAAGGAGATGACGGGCGTGTGCAATTTATCACAAGGCATTATGGATAAAGGGATTGAAAAAGGGCTTGAAAAAGGGCGTGCAGAAGGTCTTACTGAAGGACGCGTTGAAATGGCAATAGATAATGTGCGCAGCTTGATGAAGGAAATGAATAAAACCTTAAGCGAAGCGATGCAGATTCTGAAAATAGATGAATCCATTCAACCTGAAGTAGAAAAAGCTGTAAAAGCTTTGACTCAATCTATCTAACAGTAAAAGCGAGGCAACTCGTTTTTTCTTTATCGAAATTCAAAAATTAAGATTAAACAAAATGAAATAAATGAAAAGAGGTATCTGTCAAGCGAAAATGAAAATGTCCCAAAAAAAGTTAAACATTAGCACCAAGATTACGGTGCTTTTGTTTCGCAATATAAGCTTGAAAAGAAGCGTGTTTCCAAGGATGAGACATTGGAGGGATATAGACCTTATTAGGCTTATCATCTTTGGTGATAGGATCAAATGTTTTAGACTTAGCTTCACGAAGGGGG
>CAJTJP010000002.1 GCA_910576855.1 Erysipelotrichales bacterium | reverse complement strand
CCTCATTATAGAGAATCACTGACATTCTTGTACTACTTCCTGTATTTGCATTTACTGATATATCTACACTGCCGTTTTTTATAACCTTAGTGATACTTTGATTATTTCTTTTAATATCTTGTAAATCAGCGGTTAATGATGATTGGACTCTTAATTTATTTGGATTTAGTTCATTATATTTGCTGAGATTGCCCGAATCGACAGTGTAGCTGTGCCAAGCACCGTCTGTGTAAGCGATATTTGCCGCAAAGTGTATCTTATCCTTATACATAGTCGCATACGGTCGAAGTGCAGTTTTGAAAATCCCGTAACCAACCGGCGCTCCTGTAGTTTTATTAAAAATATAATCCGGCTCCCCCCATATAACATCCTCGGAAGCTACCCCTTCAACAGTGCTGTTACTTCCCGCACAGCCTTGTATCAATGTAGCGATATCGCTTCTCCATACCGTTTCCCAACCTACTGATGAAATTCCCCGATCATTTAAAAAATACATAGGCACAGAACCATCGCAAGCACAAGCACGATCCGTGATATTTAATCCTAATTCCCCACCGTTTTTGACTTCCTGATAATTCGGAATAAAAAAATCTCTAGACAATAAATTTATCTCATTCGCTGCTTTCACAATCTTACTCACTTCATTATCCAACATTGTATTCGGACATATCCACGCTGCATCACTTTTATTGGAACCTGTAGGTTCTGTTAAGAAACACCCGATAGAAGGATTATATTTGGCAATCTCATTCACTATCGGCTTACTGCTCATCAACACATAATTCCCATTATTATTGTTATTACCGATATCCCATACAACTTCCTTATTATTGTATTTACCTAATACAATTTTAGCTCCCTTAGGTAATGTAAATGCAGGAGCAGATTGTGCGTTTAATATATTTCCGAAATACTCTTTACTATACACATATGCAACAGAAAGACTACTCAACAAGCATATAAACATTATTAACAATTTTTTCATACCCTTCATCCTTTCATCAGATATAAAAACACGCTATCGGTATAATTCAAGAGTTAGAACAATAAGGATCTATAAATGTTCAAATTATTTTCATTTTTTTAGTTTTTTTTAAACAGTAACAATAAAAATGCTGTAAAATAAAGCATCTTAAAATATTAAAAACAGTGAAAAAATAAAGCTTTAATACACATAAGCTTCAAATAATGCAATCCAGTTATTTTCATTTAATTTATCATAATAAATACCGCCGTATGACTTTAAAGCTTCATACAAAGGAAGTATTTCTTTAAATTCATCAGTTTTTTTATCTGCCATTTCAGTTTCACAATGCGCAAAATCAATTAAAGCATAATAAACATCCTCTGCCCGATCATACGTAACGCTTTGATAAGTAATAGGAGCAAAGGGATATAATTGAATATTTTGAGTAAATTCACCTTCGGAATTATAGTTTAATACTGTATAAATGCCGATACCGGCACATGCGGCTACACATCCGCTCACTAAAATCATTTTGCCGAAAGCAGTACGAATAAAATCAAAAAGATGAAAAGAGCTCTTTGTGCTCAACAATGATGAATTGTTGCTGTACAGAGCGGTTAATGCCGGTACTAGAGCATTTCCTTTAAAGGTTAATTTTATATCATTGCGCTTTTCATAGGCCGTAATCATATCATTCAGCTTTGTTTTTGCGGTATGAATACGTGATTTCACGGTCCCGATCGGAATTTCCATAATATCAGCAATTTCATGCAGCGTGTAATGCTCATAGTACATAAGAACCAATGCAGCCTGCTGATCTATCGGTAATTGAGAAATAAAATAATCCAGTAATTCTTTATCGCTTTGAAAATGAATCATATCCTGTGGATTCATTTCCATTCTTTCATCAACCGCATGATCGATATATGCAGAGTCCTCGGGATCAAAGCTGACAGTCCTGTTGCGTGAAAAAAGTCTTGTAGCTCTTGAAAATGCGATTTTATTCAACCATACCTTAAAAAGCTTCGGTTCCTTTAATGATTTGATGGAAAGCTGTGCCTGAATAAAGGTATCCTGTACAATATCCTTTGCATCAGCTTCATTTCGAGCCAGCTTTAACGCATAATGATAGATGGAAGTGGAAAATCTTTCATACAGCTGAGCAAATGCCAATGAATCATCATTCTTTGCGCGCTGTGCCAGTTCCTGCACACTCATACCTTCATAGTTTTCCTGCACAATTTCACCGCCTTTATTTTACTTTAGCATAATTATCACAGAAAAGAAAGTATTTTTTAATAAAAAAAGCATATCTGTTATAAATGGCTTTCTATAAAGCATCTAAAACACAGATATGCAGAAAATGGAAAAATGGTTTAAATCGTTGATAAACACTACATTTGCGGAAAGAAATATTACGCTTCTCACAACTCAATTTTAAAAGATCAGTTTTCCCAAGTCATCACGTATTCCTTTTCACCGCTATGATCATCAATCTTTTCACACTGAATCACAAATCCCTCTCTTTGATAAAAGCGAATCGCCCGTATATTCTTTTGATATACACTTAATGACAGCTTTCTTTTTTGATCCTTCACAAAGTTCAACAAACATTTGCCGATACCATGCGACTGCGCTTGATTCGAAACAAAAAGCCCTGCGATATATTCATCATTTAAACCGATAAAGCCTTGTATGCTTCCCTCGTTTTCATAAACATAAACCTCCGCTTGTAAAAGCATTTCTTTCACCATATCAAAATTGCTTTTCCAGTATTCGGTTGAAATGAAATCATGTGCTTTTCTATTCGTTTCAAGCCAAATGATCGCAGTTTCATCTATATCGATTCCGGTTAAATTTCGAATCATAATACATACTCCCCTGCCTATTCCTTGATATCACTTGTATAAGCTCGATCAAAAGTCACTACAACATAGTAGGTCTTTTCAAGCTCAGCGATATTTGTTTTGATTGCTTCCAATATCTCATTGTTGCTTAAGGTTACCTTATGCGGTACTAAGCAGTCAAAGATCAAATTCGTGTGTGTATTTCCTCTGACCATACGGAAATCGTGGATTGAAAGCTGTGAATCGATTGTTTGAATCATCTTTTTCACATAATCACGCATTTCATTTGTTTCCTCGTCATCGGTATCAATCGGATCCATATGAATTACCATCTGAACATTGAGCTTTTCCTGAATTTCACGCTCAATATTATCGATCATATCATGAGAAACAAAGATATCTTCATTGCCCGATACCTCAACATGGACAGAACCGAAACGCTTTTGAGCGCCGTAATCATGAATCATTAAATCATGAATACCGAGTACTCCCTCATGCCCCTTGATCAATGAAATGATGTTTTTGACATCCTCTTGATTCGGTGAGCTTCCAAGCAATGCATCCAAGGTTTCCTTAACGATTTTTGCGCCGGTGATGATAATAAAGGAAGCGACCGCAATTCCCATATAGCCGTCCAAATTAAAGTGAATCAACGGTGAAATGCAGGTTGAGGCAAGCACCGCACCGGTAGCCATACAATCAGAAATCGAATCGGCTGCCGTAGCCTCCATTACCGCACTGTTCAGCTGTTTTCCGTAATGTTGATTGTAGGAAAACATCCAAAATTTAACTATTATTGATGCAGTTAAAATTATTACCGGAATAATCGAAAAAGTAATCTTTTCCGGATTTATGATTTTATCCCATGAGCTGCTTACAAGTTCAATGCCTAAAAATAAAATCAATACCGCTACAAGCATACTCGCAATATACTCATAACGCGCATGACCGAACGGATGCTCTTCATCGGCAGGACGATTGGAAAGCTTGAAGCTGATCAGGGAAATCAAGGAGCTTCCTGCATCCGAAAGATTATTGATCGCATCGGCACTGATGGAAACACTGTTTACGATCGCGGCTACGATAAACTTACCTGCACATAAGAAAATATTACATAAAATACCAACAATGCTTGTTAAATTCCCATAGTTTTCTCTTACTTTGGAATCTTGAATATTCTGATAATCAGGAATAAAATGTGATATGAGATAACGCATCATTTTAAACACCTCACGTATCTTTTTATTTTAACATAAATTCTTAAACGAAAAAAGATTTTTCATGAAAATTCTGAATCAGACATATGTTGTATCAGGTGATGTCATGAAAAAAAGCATATTTCAACTGATGCTGATTCTATTATTGCTCATTGTATTATGGTACGGCAAAAGCAACTTTGAAAGCAGTAAAGAAGCACTTGTTTTATGGTTTGAAACGCTTGTGCCCTCAATGCTTTGTGTCATGGTGCTTGTAAGAGTGATCTTTGCCTACGGTGGTCTTGCGCTTATCGCGAAGCCCTTTGCGTTTTTTTTGGCGAAACCGTTAAACATGAGCCGTAAAAGCTTTGTATATGTGATGGCAATGCTGCTTTTAGGCTTTCCGGCAGGGGCTGCCTTTATCAATGAGGAAGTCAAAAAGGGCAGTCTGCATCAAAAAGAAGGAGAGCGCTTATTATATGCCTGTTCCTTTGCGACACCGGGATTTATTATTTTGACGCTTGGAAATGCCGTTTTTCATGATATCAAAATCGGTTTATTTCTGTTTGCGATTCAATTCATCAGCGGTCTGCTTCTGCTTTTTATTACGCGCAAACAGCCGATTGACGCAAAACCTGTCGGTAATAGGCAAGAGCCGGTGTTTGCCCGCGTTTTGGCACAAGCAATCAAAGACAGCGGCATCACTTTGTATATGATGGGCGGTTATCTGATGCTTTGTATGAGCTGTATTCCGTTGATCACACAATTATTGCCTGAGCTGCTTGAACTTCCCCTTACCGTTATATCCGAATTTTCCTCCGGCTGTATCAAGCTTGCATCGCTTCCGCTTTCCGATCGTTCGCTGACGCTGTTGATCGCAATGCTTTTGTCCTTCGGCGGCTTTTGCGTTCATATGCAGATCATGTGTATGTCTGAAGCAATTGCCCCGAATTATCGTAAATATCTGTGTTATCGCATTCTTCAGGTACTGCTCAGTGCTTTACTGATTCTAAGCGTCCAAGCAATCCTTTATTGATGATTACAACACTTGCACATTGCTTAAAAATCGCTTATCATATAGACAATAAAGGAGCTTGTTATGAAGTCATTTTCTGTTAGCTATGATGCAAAAGCACAGTGCCTCAGCTTTCATATTCATCAAAGCATCAGTGTCGATGATATTCTGATGTTCTTTTCGATTGCGCGAAAGCAGCGTTATCTGTATTACCATAATCGATTAATCAAATTAAATAATCTTATAATTACACAATCAAAAAATTGTCAAAACGGTGATATCGTTGTAATTGACTGCCGTCAAGCAATCGTTGAGCAGCTTCCCTTATGGAATCGCGATCTTGATATTTGTTATGAGGATGATCTTTGTTTGATTGTTAATAAACCAAGCGGCGTGCTTGTTCACAGCGACGGTGTCAATCAAAATCATACACTGCATAATATGGTTCAGGCTTATTATCATAAACAAAATATTCACGCTCCAATACGTGCCGTTCATCGTTTGGACAAGGATACGAGCGGCCTTTTGTTTTACTGCAAACTGCCCTTTTTTCAAGCTTATTTTGATAAGCTGCTGCAGGAAAAACAAATCTCTCGTAAGTATCTGGCATGGTGCTTCGGCAGTATCAATTCTGCGATGATCATTGACAAAAGCATTGCACGAGATCGCCATCATGCAAATAAAATGCGTGTATCCGATCACGGTGCTTATGCGCAAACACATGTTGAACCGCTTGTGCTTCATGCGAATTGTACGCTTGCGGCGTGTCGATTAAAAACCGGGCGTACTCATCAAATCAGAGTCCATCTGGCTTCGATAAAGCATCCGCTGTTATCCGATCCGCTGTATGGCTTCCGTCATCCAAAAGCACAGCGCTTGGCTCTTCACGCATGGGAACTTCAATTTTATCATCCGCTGCAACAGGAAATCGTTTCAATCAGCTGCCCTGTGCCTGATGACTTCCCTTTTCTTACAATCAGTAAAAAAGCTACAGAGAAACGATAAGCTTTATCACACAGTCTTGCATATTTGATAGGTAATGAAGTATAATATAGCTTATCTTATCAAATTTATCATTTTTTTGATAAAAAAAGGAGCAGTTATATGAGTTATGAGTTATTATCAAAGCTTTTTTATAAAAAACCTGATACTTATGAAGCAAGATATGATCAACGCTTTCACAGTGATACAGCAATCAAGCTGCCGCTATTTATCAATAATCACCAAGCTTTTTTTATGACTCCGCTTGAAATGATAAATAAAACAGAAGCAATTTTCAAATTGAATACTGCCGTTAATGTTATAACTAAGGATGTTCCCGTATCTGCCTTAAATTTTTTAATCAATCGTTTTTTAAAGGATGAAATTGCCCTCACAAATGATATTGAAGGCATTACAAGTACAAAAAAAGAAATAGAAACTGCAGTATCAAGTCAAAACAATAAGAAGAAGGTTCGCTTTAAGGGTCTTGCGGCAAAGTACATGAAACTGATACAGGCAAATGAAATATCCTTGAATACATGCGAAGATATCAGAAAATTATATGATGATATCGTATCAGATGAAATAGCTGCAAAAAATGCTCCCGACGGAAAGATTTTTAGAAAAGACATGGTTCATATAGTATCTGCGACACAGAAGGAAAAGCACAGAGGTATTATGCCGGAAACGCAAATAATCGAGTATATGAATTATTGTTTGGACCTGCTTAAGAGTGATCGGATGAATACATTGATCAAAACGGCCGTTTTTCATTATTTCTTTGGTTATATACACCCTTTTTATGACGGTAACGGCAGAACAAGCCGCTTTATCAGCAGCTGTCTTTTAAAGGATGAATTGGGCTTACTTATATCATTGCGATTATCTTATGTAATAAAAAACAACCTAAAGGTTTACTATAATGCCTTCGATATTTGTAACGATGTAAGAAACAAAGGCGAGATTACCTATTTCATACTGATGTTTTTGGATTTGTTAGCGGAAGCCGGAACATATCTTGTTGAGATTTTAAATAATTTGAGAGATCAGTTATTTTTTTATAAGACTTTGATTGATACATCAGACATGAAAAAAACAAAAAAGGAGCTCTTAAATATCCTGTGTCAAGTCAGTTTATTCGCAGAGTCTTATATGACAGTTGATGAATTACAACAATTTCTTAAGTTAGGAAACACCTCAATCAGATATATACTAAAGGAATTAGATGAAGAAGGATATCTTATAAAAACGAAAAACGGAAAGAAAATCGGATACGTAGCAAATCTTGCGAGCATCGATCGAATGAAACAGGGATAGCTGCTCATAAAAAAGCGATATGCTCTCTTATCGGAATAAGAAATTATAAACAATATAAATATAGTTAATGAAAAAAATCAACCTGTCTCACAGCTTTTCGACCGCATAAAGAAACGGTGCATGCGGCTTGTTCACCATCGCTATTTTCATAATGCGTGCCTCATTGGACTTCAGCGTGTGACACCATTCACTGATACACTGTGCCTCTTGTTCACCGATTTCATGTCCCGGATAGCACACCAAAACAAGCAGTGCATGTCTTTTACAAAGCGCAAATGCCCTTTGAACCGCAATCAGACTTGTTTGCGGCTCACTCACAAGCGTTGATGCGCTGTTAGGCAAATAACCGAAGTTAAAGATCGCAGCATCAAGCTGTTCATGAATATAGTTTTCCATATGAATATGATTATCCAATATCAGCTTAACATTTGGATAAACCTTCAATACTGCTTCACACTGCCTGACAGCCTCTTTTTGAATATCGAATGCATACACAAAGCCCTTTTGAGCACGCTCACAAAAAAACAGTGTATCATTTCCGTTGCCTGCGGTGAAATCGGCACAGATTGCCTCTGCATGTATATACGGCGCTAATACGATAGCGCCATTTCCGTTATCTTTTTCATAATTTCGTTTCCTTTTTTCTGATAACCATTATATAATAAGGGCAATCATAAAACAATCATAAGAAGGGAGATGCTGTCGTGAACGATATGCCGAAACAAACACTGTGGCTGCTTCAGCAATTTGAAAACGCGGATTATTCCTGTTATTTTGTCGGCGGCTGTGTGCGTGATTTTCTGTTAAAAAGAACGATCCATGACTATGATTTTACGACAAATGCAACACCTGCTCAAATGATTGCCCTTTTTCAGCATCAAGACTGCAAGATACTCGATATCGGTGCTGCCTTCGGTACGATAACCGTTATTTACCAAGGCTTACGCATGGAAATCACCACCTATCGCATCGAACAAGAATATCAAAAGCATCGCTCACCGAAGCAGATTGCCTTCAGCGATACGATCTGCGATGATTTATCAAGACGTGATTTTACCGTAAATGCGATAGCCTATCATCCAAAACAAGGCTTTATCGACCCGTTTGACGGTCAAAGCGATATTAAAAACCGCGTTCTGCGCTGTGTCGGAAGCAGTCAAAAGCGGTTAAACGAAGATGCATTACGCATTCTGCGTGCTCTGCGCTTTCACTTTACACTAGGTTTTACCATTGAAAAGGAATTAGCGGCTGCGATTATACACAACGCTCCCTTACTGAGTACACTGTCAAAAGAACGAATTCAAGCCGAATTTCAAGAGATGCTGATGAGTGATGCTGACAATTTGTTACAAACATTACGCGGCTATCAAGTATCAGAATACATCGTTCCCTTTATCAAAAATATTTACGACATTTCACAGGAAAGCAAATGGCACAGCTACGATGTCTTTACTCATACCGATATTGCCTTAAATCATACCAAAGGCTACACCTTAACAGAAAAGCTGGCAGTGCTCTTTCATGATTTCGGCAAGCCCTTCACCAAACGAATCGATGCTCAAGGCATTGCCCACTTCCCCAAGCATCAGTTAAAAAGCCGTGAAATCGCCAAAGAAGCGCTCTGTGAGATGAAATATCCGAAGCATATAATTACGGAGTGCTGTACATTAATCGCCCTTCATGACGATTATATTAAGCCTGATGAATTGTCACTGAGAAAATTGCTTGCCGAGCTGTCGATGAATTATGAGCTTGCCTTTTCATTGATACGCATTCAAGCGGCCGATGCCTATGCGAAAAATCCCTTGTATAATCAAGCGCAGCTGAGTGAATTAAAACAAGCGGAAATCATGCTTTCTCAAATGAAAGCAACCGGTTTTTCCGTTCTGCTTAAAGATCTAAAGCTCAACGGCAATGATTTAAAGCAGCTCGGCTACTTCGGCAGCGAAATCAAAACAGCACTGCATCGGCTGTATGATAAAGTAATTGAGAATCCTTCCTGTAATGATAAGAAACAGTTGCTTGAAATACTGAAGCAATTCAAATCGATGTAATAAACAGATGATCTCAACTGAAATCATCTGTTTTATTTTACTGCGCAATAAATTCTCGAATTTTTCTTTTTGCCTTATCGGCTCTTTTCCCTTCAAAATCATAATTGAAATATTTAATGATCGAAGCGATATCACTGCAGTAATCATCACTGTCTACGATATCCTCCATATACTCAACCGCACAGCCGTTCGCCTTACAAACAGCCTCAATCAGCTCATAGCCGTATCTGACAAGCGAATCACGGCGAACTGCGATCAGCTTTGCGACCTTATGCTCCAAAACAAGTGAAAGCACCTCACTTAAGCCTCTGCGCTTATAATCCAAACCGCTGCCGATTTCGGATATGATTTGATAATTCCAATCGCGCCCGTCCATATATTCCTTTAACAGCTGAACCTGACGCTCCAGCTCATGAGAGCGGCTTTTACGATTCACACGGCAGAATCCGATGACTAAGCGTTCCTCATTTTGGATAAATTGGTCTAACTGCTCCTTGGAATACAGCTTCCTGCCGTTATCATTCACCATTGCCGGCTTCAGAATCCCGCTGCGATTCCAATTTCGCAAGGTTTGCGAGCTTTTTCCGATCAGCTTCGCGAATTCTCCGATTCGATAATAATCTGACATAATTACCCCTTTCATGAATGTTCCTACATATAATAGACCCGTTTTTCACGAAAAAAGTTCAATCTATTATTACCAAAACAAAGCATAATAACGTGTTTTAGTGCTATAATCACTATTATTTGTTTATATTCTTCGGTATTTTATCGACTGTCGCAAACTGATAACCTTTTTGTTTCATCGCCTTAATAAAGGGATCCATTGCCAGATAATTTCCTTTATTGGACGGATGCAGAAGATAGATGGCACCGTTGTGATAATGCTTTAACAGCGTATTCAGCGCCTGTTCTCCGCTCACATCCTCCGCGTAATCATAATACGCATGACTCCAAAAATAATTGGTATAGCCTAAATCCTGAACAAGCTTCAGACCGCGTTCACTCATACCGCCCTTCGGAAAGCGAAACACCTTTTTCATCGGCTGACCTGTCACCTGCATATACGTCTTTTCAAGCTCAGTGATTTCCGCAACAAAGCGATCGATATCCTTTGCATTCGCAAGCGTTGCCATATCATAATGATGCCATGTATGATTGCCGATCACATGCCCGTGCGCAACCAAATCATTGATAAATTCCGGATTATCCTTGATATAATTGCGGGTCAGGAAAAAGGTAGCCTGAACATCGTTATCATTTAGGACACCGGCAATTTCCTTGATATATGTGATATCATTGCCACCTTCATCAAAGGTCAAATAAATCGTCTTATCATCAGGTCCCATCATATACGCATCATATTTTGCCAAAAGCGCTTCATCACGACAGCCGGTCGTGCGCTGATTGTTTTCGCTTTTATTGAACCACCACTCCTCTGCCTTATTATCATACTGATCATGATTATAATACAGCTTTTCGTTCGTAGGGTCTTTGCATACCTCAACAATACGCTTGATTTCGGTCGTATTGCCGCTGGAATCATTTACCGTATAGATTATTTCATACGTTCCTGTCTGCTTCATATTCAATGCCTTCGCATCTACCTTTACCTGCTTTGTCAAAACACCGTCATATTGATCGGATGCCTGAAAGCCGGGATCCTTGAATTCCTCGTTTTCAAAGACGCGCATCGGATTTTGACCCTTCAGCTTGATCGCAGGAGCTGTCGTGTCAACGACCTCAACCGTTCTGACGATTGATTTGTCATATTCCTCAAATGTATAGCGAATCTTATATGTTCCCAACTTTGCGGTATTTAAGCTGCTTTCGGTTATGATATTCTCACTGTAATCATGAAAATGAAAGCGTGCCGTTGCGCCCGGATCAATGAAATTTGTATTTACCTCCACCTGCATATGAGAAGAATCATTCAATTTTATCTGCGGAATAAAAAGACCGCTGAAAAATAACAGCTTTATCAAAGCTGCTGCTATACAGACACAGACAGCGGCAATTATAGCGTATACGACGATTCTGCATCGCTTGCTCATTCAATCACCTCTACAACAAAGATACGCCCAAACAACTAAAAACTTGCCTTAATTTTCAATTTTTGACAAAAGAAAAAGAACTGCTTTATCAAAAAGTGTTCTTTTCATTGTATTTTGATTGCTTCCTCATCTCTTACAGACCTCTGAATAGTCGCTTTGAAAGCGTTCAATCACCTTTTCCGAGCAGCGCAAGCCGTCAATAGCGGCTGATACGATGCCGCCCGCATATCCTGCACCCTCAGCACACGGATATAGATTGGAAAGTGTCGGTGATGTCAGAGTATCACTATTTCGTAAAATACGAAGCGGTGAGCTGGAGCGTGTTTCTATCCCTGTAAGAATAGCGTCCTCATGCAGGAAGCCGCGGAGCTGATGATCGAACTGCACAAAGGCTTCCGCTAAGGCATCACTCACAAAAGAAGGCAAGATCGTATGAATATCGCAAAGCGTATAGCCGGGCAATATTGTCGGCTTCAGCTTGCCGATCGAAACGGAAGCCTGCCGCTGCAGAAAATCACTGAGTCTTTGTACCGGCGCAAAGTAGCCTTTTCCGATTTGATATGCCTTGCGCTCCAAATCCTGTTGAAATTGAATACCGGCCATGATATCCCTTCCGATATCCTCAGGATTTACCTGAACCAATATTGCGCTGTTCGCATTCTCGCGATCTCTTGCGTATTCGCTCATGCCGTTGACGACAAGAGCATTATGCTCACTGGAGGAATTCACAACACTGCCGCCGGGACACATACAGAAGGAGTAAACGCCGCGTCCTTTTTTCGTTGTATAGCTCAATCGATAAGAAGCAGCCTTTAAGCGCGGATGCTTCGCATATGCTTTATACTGTGCTTCATTGATAAAAGCTTGCGGATGCTCAATGCGAACACCGACCGCAAATGATTTTTGCTGCATGGCAACCTGTTTTTGTGCCAGCATGGCGAAAATATCGCGAGCGCTGTGTCCGACTGCCAGAATCAATGCTTTACAGGGAATCCACTCCTTATCAGCCTTGACATGCGTGATCTGCCCCTCTTGTATATTGATATCACAAAGCGCAGCAGAAAAGCGTATTTCACCGCCGAGACGCAATATTTCCTTGCGCATATTGACTACAATGCCCCTTAAACGATCGGTTCCGATATGCGGATAAGCCTCATATAAGATCGAGCTGTGAGCACCGAAGCGCACGAATTCCGCTAATACCTTATGAGAACGTGGATCTTTCGAGCGACTTGTCAGCTTACCGTCCGAGAAGGTTCCTGCACCACCCTCACCGAATTGAACATTGCTTTCAGGATTCAAGGTACCATTATGCCAAAACTGCTGCACGCTTTGAATGCGCTGTTCCATCATTTCACCTTTTTCAAGGACAAGCGGACGATAACCCATTTGTGCCAGAAGCAGTGCCGCATACATACCTGCCGGTCCGAATCCGGCAACGATAACTCTGCCTTCTGCTTTTTCACTGCCGCATTTAGGCATTTCATAATGATATTTGACAGCCTTTTGTACATCCTTGCGATGTAAGCATCGCTTTTCATTTTTTATGCTTACATCAACGGTATAAGAAAAACAAAGCGGATGTTTTCGCGCATCAAGGCTTTCCCTTACGATTTGATATTCAATAATATCAGTGACGGGAATGCGCAATTTATCTGCGCACTTTTGTTTTAACAGCGTGATATCTTCATCAAGCATAAGCTTGATCTGATGAACTCTGAGCATCGAATCACTCCTTTATTCACTGAATATTTCATCTGCGGAATACGATTTTAAGTAAATATCAGGCAGTGCCGTAATTGCCTTTTCTATAAGCTTTTTGCTTAATTCTTGATCAAACACACGAAGTATCGTTTCCTCAAAGGTAAAATCACAGACATGGTATTGATAAGCGTCAATCAGCTCCTGCAGAATCGTTTTGGTGAAGCGGCGGGAAAATGATTGAAGCAAAAAGCGGCGAAGCTCAATCAGCGCATCAAACTCCGATGCGAAGTAGCGCTCACTGCGCCTTCTGATTTCGGATTCATCCTTGAATTCATAGAGGAGATGCGGATATGCAGTGATTCCATGATAGGTTTTCATAAAATCCAAGCCTCTTAAAATGATGAAGCAAGCAGTTTTATTTCGACGCTGTAATTGAATCCCCTGCAAGACCTCACGACGTGATAAGCGCCATGTCAAGGAGGAAAACAAATGCTGCGGATCCATCTCAATTCCATATTGCTTCAGCATATCACAGCACTGATTTAACTCCAGCATGCCGTAAGAATGAAATAAACCGAATAAAATTTCATCCTGTCGCTTTAATTCAACGATCAGCGGCTCATAATGGCGGGTACGGGCAATTCTTTGCGCGAAGTCATATGCTTCCTCACGAATTTGATACCAGCCGTAGTCCTTTTCAAGCGTTAAGCTCGGTACCTCTTCGATAACGCTGAGCTCCAATAACTGAGCAATCGGATAATGCGTAAGATGCAGCGGACGATCCGGATGTCTGAGCAGGCATTTGATCGTTTTATACGCTCCCTTATCACTCAAATAAAAGAAGCTGCGTTTTTTGCCATGCAGCAGCAAATGCTCAAGCGCTGCGCGATCCTGCGTCGCATAGCGCTCAAAGCCATACAGATAACCGATCAAATTGCTCAACTGTTCATCACTTAATGCTTCTGCCATTTCTCTCCAGCTCATTTACATCATCACCTTCAGCCTTGGATAACGATCGGATAATACGATGATGCCCCATGAAAAAGCACAGGAACAAACAATCGTCAACAGATATACCGTTAGATTCGACAGCTTCAGTACATTCATAAACAAGGTGATAAAATATATATGACTGACATAAATCAAAAGTGACAGCTTACGCAGATATAAGGTAATCACATTGCCGTTGAAGGAAAGCTGAAGCAGATAGATGAACAGGAAAAATACTGTCGGTACCAAGCAGAAATACATGCTTGTCAAATCATTCATCATATGTAAATATCGATAGAGAAAGGCTTCGGCACACAGCGCAATAAAGCTGATAAGAAAGGCTGCCAATGCCTGTTTTTTAAATTTATTGTTGATGAAGTCCTGTGCAAAAAAACCGAGCAGCAAATACAGCGGCGCAAAGAAGATTCCGTTTCGCGCCGTTACAAGCACACTTTCATAAAGACTTAACAGCGAATTCAGCAGCGGAACATTGATAAGCTCACTTCCGTAAACATTGATAAGCATACCGAGCATATAAAGTATGAAACAAATACATAATGCGCTACGTCGCTTATATTTCATGATAAGAATATACACAATTAGAATTCCCAGCAGCAACGCCGGTAAAAACCATAAATGATAAAAGGTTCCGTTGAATAAAAAATCACGCAGAAAACGAATACAGGCAAAAAAGCCGAAGCCGCCCTTAATCCATGAGGCGATTAACAGCGGCAGATATAAAGCACTCCATACAAGATACAGCTTTAAAATGCGCAGCCAATAACGCTTCAAGACGTGTAGGTTTCCTTCATCTTTCGCTCCCTTTTGAATATCGAGCTTTTGAAAAAACAGCCAGCCTGATGCCATAAAAAAGAATGGTACGGCTAAGCGGGCAATGATTTGAACATAGACGAAATTCCATGTTTCATTAACTTGATAAAACGGTGCACAATGAATCGCAATAACCAGCAAGGCGCTGATAAACTTAGCGATATCCAACACCCCGTAGTTCCTTTTCTCCATAAAATCCCCTTCCTAAAAGAAAACAGCAGTAGCTCTGCTGCTATTTATAAATGCGCGGCACACGAGCACTGAGCCGGCATAAAGCCTCATTATTGATCGTTTGGGCACAGCGTGACAATTCATCCACCGGCAACAATACTTCATGATCATAGCCGAACAGCACGACCTCATCACCGTTCTTTACCTCGCTCAGCGCACTGACGTCCACCATCAACTGATCCATACAAATATTGCCGATGATTTCACAACGCACTCCGTGTATCAATACCTGCATGCCTTGATTGGAAACGATGCGCGGATAGCCATCCGCATATCCGCAGCTTACCGTCGCTATTTTCATGCGCTTTTGAGCGGTATAATTGCGACCGTAGCTTACGCAACAGCCCTTCTCTACCTCACGCACATAGGAAATATTTGCCTTCCACGTCATGATCGGACGAAAGCACGGCTTTTGATTAGTGACAATCGAATCATCTGCGGTCACACCCAGATGCAAAAGCCCCGGTCTGACATAATCATAGGAAAGCTGCGGATAATTCATGATCCCGTAGCTGTTTTGTAAATGGGTAATGCCCGGGTCGATTCCGCTTTCCTTCAATTCTGTAAGCACCTGATCGAAATAAGCGATTTGATGCTTCGTATAGTCTAAATCATCACTGTTATTTAAGCTGTCGCTGACTGAAAAATGCGAAAAGATTCCTTCCGTTTGAAGATGCGGCATCTGATACAATGCCTTTACTGTTTCTATGTCCCATTTTTCTTTTTTACATGAAATACCGAGCCTTGTCATTCCCGTATCCACCTTGATATGGGCATGAATCAATACATTTGCCTGAACTGCATAGGCAGACAATTCCTTTGCGTATTCATAGGAAATCAGCGTTTGGATAATATTATATTCATGCAGATAATGAAAATGAATGCTTGGAGTATAGCCGAGAATCAACACCGGCTCCGCAATGCCGGCATTTCTCAGATTCAATGCTTCATCAACGCTTGACACCGCAAAAAAATCAACGCCGCATGCTTTCAATGCCTTAGTCACGGCAATATCACCGTGTCCGTAGGCGTTCGCCTTTACTACACCCATGATTTTTGTGGTCGAAGGAATCATTTTACGAATTTCGGCTACATTATGCTTGATGTAGCCAAGCTCTACCTCTGCCCAACACCGACTGCTTGAATCCAACATAATACTTTCACCTCTTTATCTAAAGTATATGCGCCTACTCCATCGCTAAATTAATCAAACGATCGATCAAATCCGGAAATGCGATTCCCGCTTCCTTCATCATGGTCGGATAACGACTTGTCGCAGTAAAGCCCGGAATTGTATTCAATTCATTGAATACGATCGTATTTTCCTTTGTGACAAACATATCTACTCTTGTCATACCTTTACAGTTCATTGCGCGATATGCACGTTGCGCAAGCTGCTGCGCCTGTTGAAACAATTCTTTTGAAATTCGTGCCGGACAATAAATTGCCGAATCACGCATCTCATATTTGCCCTCATAATCAAAAAATTCCTGACCGATTTCAATTTCATCTACACTGCCGACAAAAAGTTCATCGTTCCCCATAACGGCACAGCCGATTTCAAAGCCTTCGATCGTAGCCTCTAAAATTACCTTGCCCTTACCGTCATGATAAAATGCGTCTTTTAATGCTGCTGTAAATTCGTCAAAATCATGCACCTTATGAACACCGAAGCTGCTGCCTGCGTTACACGACTTAACAAAAAAAGGCACCTTCAACTTATCCGCAGCTTTTTGATATAAAGCCTTTTCATCGGTTACGCATTGTTCGTATACAGCCATATACGGTGCACAAGGAACATTTGCGCGTTCACAAACGATATGCGTCATTTCTTTGTCCATACAAATGGCAGAGCTCATATGGCCGCAGCCGACATACGGGATCTGCATCAGCTCTAACATTCCCTGCAGCGTTCCGTCCTCACCGTTTTTGCCGTGAAGCACCGGAAAAACACAGTCAATTTCAATCGGCTCATTGACCTGATCCTCATGCAGGATAAAAAAGCCGTGATGCTTATCGGTACAAGCAAGGCCGATCGGCTGATTATCGGGATGCGAAAGCCAGTGATCGTGCTCCAAATCATCGATCGATCCATGATATAAGAACCAATCGCCCGTCTTTGAAATACCGATCGTGTGAAGCTCATAGCGTTCGCGATTGATCTGTCTTAATAAAGACGCTGTACTATGTAATGACACCGGATATTCGCTTGATTTACCGCCGAATATCACTGCGAGTTTTATTTTTTCCATGTTCTACCTCTATTCCTGTATCAAGGCATCTACTACCTCATCCATTTTCATACTGCGGCTGCCCTTGATCAATATCATACATTCCTTGTTTCGATACGGCAATAAATACGCAATCAGCTTTGCCTTGTCTGCAAAGTGCTGAACATGCTTAATGCCTTGATTCAATGCTCCCTGAGCGATATATGCCCCCATATCTCCGTAGGTAAGCACCTCGGCAAGCTCATACTCTGCCGTTTGTTTACCGAGCTGATAATGCAGCATATCACTGTTCTCACCTAAGTCCAGCATATCGGCAAGAACCGCAAGCTTATAAGGAACCTCAAAGGATGCAAGTGTTTCCAGTGCCGCAACACTGCTTTGCGGATTGGATTTATAGGAATCATTTAAAATAAGTGCTTTATTTGCACGCATCAATTCATTGCGCATGCCGGTTTTTTCGATCGTATTTAAACCGAATTGGATATCCATATCGGAAAGCTGTAAGGCGCGTGCCGCAATCAATGCGCCGATCGCATTCACTGCCTGATGCTTACCGAGCATATCCATCGTAAAGCGGGCCTCCTCCTCATTCACAGCGAAGGTGATGCCGTTTTCCGTTTGTTTTACATAGGATAAATGAAAATCATTCTCTTCGTGTTCACCGAAGGTTTTGATGCGAATATCACCGCTGATTGCTTCCTTCGTGACCGCATCGCGCAGCAGCTTTTGATCGCCGTTATAGATCAGCATGCCGAACGGTGCAAGACCATGCGTAATTTCAAGCTTTGCCTTTGCGATATTTTCCTGCGTCTTCAGATTTTCCAAATGGGCCGTACCGACATTTGTAATGATCGCAATATCGGGACAAACCATTTTCGCTAAAAAATCGATTTCATTCAGATTTTCCATGCCCATCTCAATCACAGCGACCTGCGTATTCTCACTCATGGATAAAAGCGTCAACGGTACTCCGATCTCATTATTATAATTACCTAAGGTTTTTTGTGTAACATAGCGCTGTGACAGCATTCCCGCCAAAATATCCTTCGTGCTCGTCTTTCCGTTGCTGCCGGTAATTCCGACTACCTTCATTGAAAGCTGACGTCGATAAACACTGGCTAACTGCTGCAATGCCTTTAAGGTATCCTCAACCAAGATCACCGTAATGTTTTCCGGGGGAAACGGTTCATCCTTGTTCCAAAGCGTTGCCGCAGCCCCCTTTTGAATCGCCTGCTGCACAAACTCATGTCCGTTATTATTTGCACCCTTCAGCGGTATATATAAATTCCCCTCTACCACCTTACGCGAATCTATACAAACACCGCATACACGTTTTTGAATATCATCATTTTCGATATAATCGGCATCCAGCATTCGAATTATGCCGTCTACGGAACGAAGTATCATACGCTACATCCTCTCATGTTTCAATTTCTTATTTATTATAGCACAACTTTTCATACTTTTTTCGCAGGACCGTAAAGTTTTTCATCATTTACTTGTAATGCGATGGATATTCTTTAAGCGAATCGAAATCATCCCTTCCTCCTCATTGATAATTTCTACATAATCCGTTGTCTGCATAAAATCAATCGGAATAATAAGCTCGATTCCCTTGTCCGTTTTAATACGCTGTACGCGATCCGCCTTATTCACCTTTACATGCTCAATCGGGATTGCCGCTTCAATGCCTTCCTCCTTCAGTTCTTGCGTAAAACGTTTTTTTGCCAACGGCTGTGATTCAAAGACCATAGCGGCGATTTCCTCAGGCTTCAACGGCTCCTCCTGCTCCAGCTGTTCCTTGATGACCTGCTTCATCTTCCCCTTTACATCAACGCTTTTCAGCTGATATTCATCAATCAGATCGTCACATACCTTGTTCATCGTATGAATGGCCTCATGATAAGACGCAGGTGCATTCAAATGAAAGATGACGTCATTATAAAAACAGCATTTCTTCGCTTCGATTTCCACCTTTGTCTCAATCGTACTGACCTCTAAATCACTGACACAGATAAAAAAGGCTGCGTCCCTTTTCAGCATTGAAGGAGACAGCGTGATACAATTTTCAATCGTTATTGCGGTCGTATCGCCCGTTTGCGAAAGCTGATGCGTATAAGCAATCGAATGACTGTTATCCAAGCCAACGATATAACGCTGTCCCTCATAAACAAGTTCTGCCATCAGCATATCGCCGGAATGATATTGTGCATATTTACGCTTCGCATGAAAGATATGCGTCGTAAGCCGATGTGATAATTCAATAAAGCTGATTTCCTGATTTTTCCATTCATGAAGCAGTTGTATCAGCTCTTCTTTTTCCTGAATCTTTCCGGTCTTTTTCTGCGGACTTGTGAAAAGTCGGCTGATTTTATGTTCCAGCATATCATTGACCTCATCACTTAAGCTCATACAAGTATCGCTTAAGATCAACCGATCGCTTGAAGGCTCCATAATATGCGTAATTACTTTATCAATCGTAAGCATTGTAATCCTCCCTTTTGTTTTACCATTATAAACTATTTCCGCATAATTTAACAGCGTTGATTGAATTTCAACCAACGCTGTGCATTACGTATTACATAATTTTACCTGCATCGTTTTTTCCGTATTCATATAATTCTGATATCGTGACAAGCTGATAACCCATTTCCTGCAGCTTAGGAATCAATATAATTGCCGCCTCTGCCGTAGAAGCATAAAGATCATGCATCAAAATGATATCACCGTCCTTGATCTCCTTCACTACCTTATTTACGATCGTTTCCGCATTGCGCGAGCGCCAGTCCTCACTGTCGATCGTCCATGTCACAATCTTTTTATCCTGTGCACACTGTAATACCGTTTCATTCTTTGATCCATAGGGCGGTCGAATGATTTTCGGATAGCGATTGGTAACGCTGTATATCGATTCCTGCGTGGCACTGATTTCCTCCTCGATATTTGCCTTAGATAATGTCGTCAGCTGCTTATGAGAGAAGGTATGATTCCCGATTTCATTGCCCTCTAAAATCATTCGCTGAAGCAGCTGTGGAAAATCATCGGCACGCGAGCCTAATACAAAGAAGGTAGCCGAAGCTTGATGTTCCTTTAAACAATCAAGAATTGCACTTGTATACTTTAGCGTAGGACCGTCATCAAACGTCAATGCGACCATTGGCTTATCCTTATCAATCTGCTTCACCGGCTCATTCAATACATCCTGATAAGGCACAACAACGCTTTCCTCTTCTTGTTCCATTGAAATATAATCCTTCATCTCTTCATAGGATACCTCGACATAAGCACTCTGATCAAGTACCGTATGTGCATCAAAATAAAACACCATTTCTTTTTTACGCAGAATAAAGCGATCAAAGTTATGTGCAGAAGCAGCGGTATGAATCATAAAGGATTTTGTGCTGCATTCCTTCGGATATTGCGCCTTCAGTTTTGTCTGAATGATTTCACTGAGCTTTTCGGTTGCTGCTTGATCGAATAAATCCTCATAAGCCAAAAAGCGTTCCTTTTTTAAATCATAGATCATTGTTTCAATCATTTCACTTTGTTTTCGGTTGTTGATAAAAATATCAAGCTTGATTGAAATATAGCGGTCATCCTTAATATAAGACTGATAATCAACATTCAATTCCGCTCTGTTTGTTTCAGAATTAAATTGTTGTGAAGTAAAATCACGCTTATAGCTTTCAAGCGTCTGTTTTATCTTTTCATCTACATCCTTTATATTTGTTTTCGGATAAATCAAATTCATCACATACGTATCTTCGTATTCTTTTTCATGTACGCTTTCGCCGAATTCATGATGAACACTTTGATGACTGCCGCTGATTACACTTGTTTTGGTACAGGCACAGAATAGACAGGCTGATAAAACAATAATGAAAGCTCTTTTTTTTCTCATGGTATCACCTTTTTCGTTCTATTATATGGGAATCATTGAAATAAACATGCTTATTTTTGATGAAAAAAATTGTATTTATAAGCATTTCGGTATATCATATAGGTTGAATTTGAAAGTAGGAATGTTTATGGAAAAAGAAAAAATGATAAATATAGCTGTGATTGCGCATGTTGATGCAGGTAAATCAACACTGGTCGATGCGTTTTTAAGACAGAGTGATGTATTTCGTTCCAATGAAAAGGTCGTGGATTGTATTATGGATTCCAACGATCAAGAGCGAGAGCGCGGAATTACAATTTACTCTAAAAACTGCAGTGTCATTCATGACGGTGTGAAAATCAATATTGTAGATACTCCGGGACATGCGGATTTCTCCAGTGAGGTAGAGCGTATTATTCGTACGGTTGATACGGTAATTCTGCTTGTGGATTCCAGTGAAGGACCGATGCCGCAGACGCGCTTTGTCTTAAGCAAAAGCTTAGAGCTAGGTTTAAAACCGATTTTATTGATCAATAAGATCGATAAGAAGGATCAAAGAGCACAAGAAGTTGTCGACGAGGTATATGAGCTGTTCTTAGACTTAAATGCGAATGATGAACAGTTGGATTTCCCGATTTTATACGGAATTGCGCGTGAAGGTATCGTACAGTATGATATGGATACGCCGAGTGATTCAATTGAACCGCTCTTTAAAACGATTCTGAAGCATTGTGAGGTATATCCGGATAAGGACAAGGAGCCGCTGCAGATGCAGATTTCGGCACTGGCTTATGATGATTATATCGGACGATTGGGAATCGGCAGATTATATCAAGGAATTTTAAAGCCGCAGATGCAGGTGCTCGTATGCGATGATAACGGACATGAACGTGTGAAACAGACCTCACAGATTTTTGTTTATCGCGGTCTTTCCCGTGTATCCGTAGAGGAAGCACACAGCGGTGATATCGTTGTCGTAGCGGGTATCGCCGATATTTCAATCGGTGAAACACTGTGCTTGAAGGATCAGCCATTGCCGATGGCAAGCATTGCGATCGAGGAGCCGACCTTAAGCATGAATTTCTTAGTCAACAAATCACCGTTTGCGGGCTTAAGCGGTAAGTTTGTAACCTCACGCAATATCAAGGAGCGCTTAGAGAAGGAATTGGAAGTCAATGTCGGCTTAAAGGTCGAGGCAACCGACAGTGCCGATTGTTTCAAGGTCAGCGGGCGCGGTGAGCTGCATATTTCGGTATTGATCGAGGAAATGCGCCGCGAGGGCTATGAGCTGGCTGTTTCCAAGCCGGAGGTCATTCTCCATAAGGATGAAAATGATAAGACGGTAGAGCCGATCGAGGAGGTCATTGCGCTTGTACCGGAGGAATACAGCGGTACGGTAATCAATAAGCTCAATTTGCGCAAGGGCACCATGATCGATATGAATGAGGAAGGCGGTTATTGCCGCATCGTATACGAAGCGCCGACCCGCGGTCTGTTAGGCTATCGAAGCGAATTTATCAATGATACAAGAGGTGAAGGAACGCTTGTTCGCCGCATTGCCGGATATACGCCCTATAAGGGAGAAATCCCGCAACGCGCCAACGGTGCCATGATTTCTACCGAAACAGGCAAGGCCATGACCTATGCCCTGTGGAATCTGCAGGAGCGCGGCATGCTGTTTATCAACCCCCAAACAGAGGTATATGAGGGGATGATCATCGGCGAATCTGCACGTAATATTGATTTAGATGTCAATCCGTTGAAAAACAAAAAGCTGACCGCAATTCGCTCCAGCGGCAACGATGAAGCGATGCGCTTAACCCCACCGCGAGAAATGACGCTTGAGGAAGCACTGGAGTGGATCAATGACGATGAGCTTGTTGAAATCACACCGGATACGATTCGACTGCGTAAAAAGGGCTTAAAGCCTCAGGAACGCCGCCAGTATTATCGTGAGAAAATGAGTGCGGATACACCGATCGAAGAATAATTATAAAGGGTGAACGAGTTTTTCTCGTTAAAGCCTTTTCTCTTATACGCACATAAAAAGCTTGCACAATCATACTGTTTGATGTATCATAATAAAGTAAATATGCGTTTGATAAAGGATAAGTAGCGGAATCAAGCTTCCTTTACAGAGAGATTGACATCAGCTGAGAGTCATTCAAAGTAATTCCGATGAATTGGACCTTTAAAGCATGGCATTGCCCGGTAGCACCGTTATCGCTGAGAGCTGTTTTTACAGAAAGCCGGGTGGCACCACGTATCGAATACGTCCCAGTAAGGGGCTTTTTTTTATTTCAAGGAGGAAGCATATGAAAAGAATGTTAAGCGGCATCAAGCCGACAGGCAGACTTACGTTAGGAAATTATATCGGCGCAATTCGCCAGTTTGCGGAATATCAAAACGATTATGAGCTGTTTATTTTTATCGCCAATATGCACGCGATTACCGTTCCTATCGATCCTAAGGAGCTGAAACAAAACACCAAGGATTTGATTGCGTTATATATGGCATGCGGTCTTGACTGTGAAAAAACAACGCTGTTTCTGCAGTCGGATTTGCCTCAACATACGGAATTAGGCTGGATTATGACATGTCATTCCTATATGGGTGAACTGCAGCGTATGACTCAATATAAGGACAAATGTGCTAAGCAGGAAAGCGGCATCACTGCCGGGCTGTTTACTTATCCGGCATTAATGGCAGCAGATATTTTAATGTATGATGCCGATTACGTGCCGGTAGGAGTCGACCAGAAGCAGCACGTTGAATTGGCTCGTAATTTAGCCGAGCGCTTCAATCATCGCTACGGTGATATCTTTGTCGTACCGGAGCCGATCATACCTAAGGTAGGCGCTAAAATCATGTCCCTGCAGAATCCGACCAAGAAAATGAGTAAATCTGATGAAAATCCTAAGGGAACGATTGATTTGTTGGATGAACCAAGCGTTGCCCGCAAAAAAATCATGTCCGCCGTAACCGATTCCTTAGGCATCATTCAATACGATCCGGAGAATCAACCCGGAATTGCCAATCTTTTAACGATTTTATCTTCCTTAAGCAAGGAGCCGATCGATTCTATCGTAAATCGTTTTCAGGGCAAGGGTTACGGCGATTTGAAAAAAGAGGTCGCACAGGCCGTATATGATTTCTTAAGTGAGCTTCAGGCAAAATATCGTGAAATTATTGCGAGCGGCAAAATTGATGAAATCATTCAGGCAGGCAATGAAAAAGCCGGCAGAATTGCCTATAAAAAGATCGCTAAAATCAAGCGCAAGCTGGGCTTAAGCATTCAAAAGCGCTAGAGCTGAATTTTCAAGTATCTTGATTGAAACATCAGAAGCATTATTTTATTATATAAATCTCATATAAAAAGGCATCGGATACCATTTGGGTTATCCTTTGCCTTTTCCTTTATGTTAATACTTTGAAATTTAACTATTCGATTTGTAAGGTGCCGTTCACATCAGCGACGTTCTTACCGTCTTTTGATGATAATACTTCGATATGATAATGAATTTTATGATCCTCACCCTTTTTCAGTTTTTCCAACTGCAACTTATAATCTGACAGCTTATCCTTATCTGTAATCAGTTCTGAATCAATGGGTGCATCAATCACTAAATCCTCATTGATATCCCAATCAAATTCGTCAATCACGAAATACGGTTCCTCGTATTGCATATTATACAAGCTGATTGTCACTGTATACAACGATGAATATAGATCCGTACTGTTGTACGTTTTACCTTTCTCATTCAAGTATATTTTAGTTTTCAAATGATCGTCATCGTACACCAAAGGATCCATATGAATAAATTCTGAATCAATATTCAATTCCTTTTCATATACACTATTAATTTCCGTTTTCGGCTTTATTATTACCGGTGCTGTTTTATTTCCCATCTGATCGGATACATAAAAACCGATAAATCCCCCGATCATAAATGTACCTATCAGCGAAATTATAAGAATACTTTTGTTTTTTTTCATAACCATATCCCCTTTCTATGGTGAAGGATATCATTCTAAAGTTTTATTTTATTTAACATTAACAAGATAAGCTTTATGCCATGCTTTTATTACAGCTTTTTATAAAACGGCTGTCTATTTTTCATGTAATGTTCCGAGGTAATTAGCGATTCTATTACCATCAGCCTTTGAATACACTTCAATGCGGTAGGTAATTTTGTGTTCCTCACCCTTTTTCATAGCCTCTAACTGTTTATTAAAGTCTTTCTGCATCTCTTTATCTGTGATCTTGTTTAAATCAAGAGCCTCATCAATATCTAAAATATATTCAATATTCCAGTTTATATCATCCAAAGTAAGATATGGATTTTCAAACTGATTGTTGATCAAGCTGATTTTTATCGTATATTGGGTTGAAAATAACTCAGTGGCATTATATATTGAACCCTTTTCATTCAAATAAATCTTAGTTTTTAAATGACCGTCATCATATATCAAAGGTTCTACCTCTAAAAAATCAGGATCAATATTCAATTCTTTTTTAGGGATATCAACCAATTCGATGACAGGTTCTTTATTTGAATTGCTTTCAGATAATAAATAACCGCCGAGAGTGCCGACAATAAATGTACAAACAAATAAGATTATTGTCCGTTGTATATGCTTCGTCATAAGGAAAGCCTCCCTTCATACATTAATCATGAAATCGCTTTCTTTAATTAAAGTATACATATGAAATACATTAATGTCAATCAATATAGGATTTATCGCAAAAAAAGTACACCGAAATGTACTTTTTGTTCAATCAAGTGCGACGATCAAAACGATGTCTGCATTTTGCACATGTGATTGTGATTTCACCCCTGCCCTTCGGGACTCTTAAGCGCTGCTTACAATTCGGGCATGTAAAATAACGATGGGTACGAAAATCACGAAGCCGCTCTTTTTTATCCTTCAGCCAACGCTTTACAGGGCGATAATACTTAAGAAACAATTCATTTTCTGCCCTTCTTTTACTGAAATTTTTAGAAAAGATTCTAAAATAACAGGCTACTAATACGATGATATAAATATAAATCATATACGGAAAGCGCAGAAACAGATTTAAAACGGTCAAAAAGATATATACACCTAACAGAAACATGCTTAGCTGATCGACACCGTAGCGTCCGTACAGCAAGCGCTGCAGCCATTGTCTCATAACCTCATCTCCAATCGCTGTTATTATAGCACAGTTGTGTGCAGAAAGAAATGTATGCCCTCGTGCTAAGCAACATCATGCAGAATCAACGCCTCATATTCGCCGTTGCGATAGTGAAGCGATATGCGATCGCCCTTACCGGCATTTCCTTCGATGATCTTATGGGCAATTACATTTTCAATCGTTCTTTGAATATAGCGCTTCATCGGACGAGCTCCGTACACAGGATCGACGCCCTGCTCGGCAATCGCAGCATAGACCGCATCATCCACAAACAGCTGCATATCCTTTTGTGCCAAGCGCTCACTCAACTCGTTCATAAACTTATGAGCAATTTTTTGCAGCACATCATCGCTCAATGAATTAAATACGATGATTTCATCGATGCGGTTTACGAATTCCGGCTTAAAGAATTGCTTGACCGCCTGCATATAGCTTGCTTCTCTTGTTTCCTCGGCATCAAAGGCATACTGTGAGCCAAGATTGCTTGTCATGATCAACAGCGTATTTTTAAAATCTACGGTTACACCCTTGGAATCGGTAATTCTGCCGTCATCTAAAATCTGCAGCAAAACATTGAATACATCTGGATGTGCCTTTTCTACCTCATCAAACAATACGATAGAATACGGATTGCGACGAACCGCTTCACTAAGCTGACCGCCCTCCTCATAGCCGACATAGCCCGGAGGAGCACCGATCAAGCGTGAAACACTGTGCTTTTCCATATATTCACTCATATCGATACGAATGATATGACTTTCGCTGTCAAACAGCTGTTGCGCCAAAGCCTTTGCGACCTCAGTTTTTCCGACACCTGTCGGTCCTAAAAACAGAAAGCTGCCGATAGGACGATTTTCATCCTGTATCTGTGCCTTGGAGCGCAAAATCGCATCACTGACCAAAGCCAAGGCATGATCCTGTCCTACCACTCGCTTGCTTAACGCCTCTTTCAGCTTTAAAAGCTTAGCTCGCTCACTTTCCACCAAGCGACTCACTTCAACTCCGCTCCAACGGGAAACGATTTTGGCAATGACCTCCTCATTCACTGTTTCTTGAATCAAGGCGTCCTCTCTTTCCTTATCCTGTTGATGAGCAATCAGCTTTTGCAGGTGGGGAATCGTTTCATACTGTAAGCGAGCCGCATCCTCATAGCGTGCTTCATTTTGTGCCTGTTCCAAATCCAGCTTGGCCTTTTCAAGCTGTACCTTAGCGTTTTTCCCCGCCTCTAATTCGGTTTTTTCATCCTCCCACTTTGTATATAATTCATCCTTTTGCGTATTCAATTCTACTAATTCCTTACGAATATCCTCGCGTCTTTCAACTGCCTTCTTATCATTTTCCTGCTTCAGTGCCGTTTCCTCAATCTGAAGCTGCATGATTTTACGCTGCAGCGCATCAAGCTCTTGCGGCATTGATTCCATTTCTACACGTAGTGTCGCACATGCTTCATCAATCAAATCGATTGCCTTATCGGGTAAAAAACGATCGGTGATATAACGATTTGATAACACAGCCGCAGCGATAATTGATTCATCAAGAATCTTTACGCCGTGATAGGATTCAAAGCGATCCTTTAGGCCGCGAAGAATGGAAATCGTATCCTCTACAGTCGGCTCCTTTACCATAACTCTTTGAAATCTACGCTCTAAAGCCGCATCCTTTTCAATATACTGACGATATTCGCGGAAGGTCGTCGCACCGATACAGCGCAACTCACCTCTTGCCAGCATCGGCTTCAATAGGTTTGCCGCATCCATAGAGCCCTCTGTCTTACCGGCACCGACCAAATTGTGCAGTTCATCAATAAACAGAATAATGCCGCCCTCTGCCTGCTTCACCTCATTTAAAATTGCCTTTAAGCGTTCCTCAAATTCACCTCGATATTTTGCCCCCGCTATCAAAGCCCCCATATCCAATTCAATTAAACGCTTTTCCTTTAAGGACTGCGGTACATCACCCTTCATAATACGCCAAGCGATTCCCTCAACAACAGCTGTCTTGCCGACACCCGGCTCACCGATCAGTACCGGATTGTTTTTTGTCTTACGTGATAAAATCTGAATCACACGACGTATTTCATCATCACGACCGATAATCGGATCCACCTTGCCGCTTTTGACCTCCGCAACTAAATCACGTCCGTATTTGCTTAAAGCTTCGATATTGTTTTCAGCACTTGGACTGTCCATTTTCATCCCTCCTCTGCGTTTCAATTCCTCCTCTTTACATTGTTCTTCCTTTAACTGAAATGCTTTTACAAGCTGCTTCGATATATACGATTTATTAAACATCAGCGCTATCCATACTGCCGCCGTACTCAAATAACCTTCATTTACGGATTCACTCCATTTCTCTGCCTTCGCAAAGCTTTGTGCCGCCTCATTTGACAGCTGCGGATTCGCACTGCTGCTTACCGCAACATGTGCCATCTCACCTTGAATCATGCTGAGTGCCTGCTGCTTATCAAGCGCAAGGCGCTGATACAGACCGTCCAGCACATCATCCTCAAAGATTGCCTGCAGTAAATGAATCGTATCTACCGTAGAATGAGAATTCTTTTGACTGATTTCCACCCCTCGCATGAGCAGCTTCTGCAGCTTTTCCGACATCTTTTCATAATTCATACTAAGACCTCCTTTTTAGCACTCTTGTTTATTGACTGCTAAATATAGTATAACACGTTTTTTAGCAGTGTCAACATCAGAGTGCTAATTTTGTCATTCTTTTTTTAATGCTCTGTTATCAGTATGAATAGCTTTTGATGCTTTTACTCTGAATCAGCCTTTTTAAAATAAAAAAATCGCCCTGAATGTGACGATTAACTGAAGGCTTATCCTTCCTCTTTCATCAATGTCTGAAGCTTCGAGCGATGCTGCAGATGAATACCGATATGACCGATTCCTAAGATAAGTACAGCGATGAATAAAAACAGATTGCGTCCGTAAATCGCAAGCAATAAAAAGGCGATAACAGGAAGCACGGCACCTGGGATAGGAATAAAAAACAGATTGCCGTAAAAATCCTGCATCGTCTGTTCACTGTGAAAATAACGAATCCAAAACCATTCATACAGAAGCATCAGCAGGAATGCAATAAGTAACAGTAAAGTGTTCATTGAAATTTCATTAATATTAAAATCATCAAACACCAATACAAAGCCGGTAACACTGACCTCACCGATACGCTCTAAGCAAAGCAAAAGCTTATTTTCATTTTTCACATAGCTTTCGTAGTTTTTCGGTTGATGCTTGGTCCAAATGAAATTGGGAATCATCAGCATCAGTAAAAAGATTGCACCGATATAAGAAAAAACGAAATTAAAACTCATGATATCAGCTCTTTTCTATCGACAATTGATAATTATAATTAAAGTCTTTTTACACAGAGCACCCTATCGTCATACCTTTATTAAGCAAGCTCTTGTTTATTATAGCATATCAAACAGCAAAGCAGCAATCGCTTTTTTGTTTGCATTTTTAAGCAAACTATTTACACAAAATAACAACCGTAAAATATCTGATTTTACTTTTATAAAGGGCAGTGTTATAATGAAGCTATCAAGGAGGACTATACAGATGAATGTGAATCCATTAAAGCAAATTGTAACAAAACAGAAGCAAGGGGAAAGCGTCGGCATTTATTCCTGCTGCAGCGCTAATGAATATGTCATTGAGGCTGCCGTTGCCGCTGCGAAAAGAGATCATTCCTGCGTATTGATTGAAGCAACTGCAAATCAAGTAGACCAAAACGGCGGGTATACCGGAATGACACCGCAGAAATTCAAGGAGTTTGTATACGGTATTGCCGAAAAAGTCGGTTTTACTACCGATCGTATTTTCTTGGGCGGAGATCATTTAGGACCGCTGACATTCGCTTCTATGAACGAAAAGGAAGCGATGGAAGCTTCCGAGGAGCTTGTACGTTGTTATGTAGCGGCAGGCTTTACGAAAATCCATATCGATACAAGCATGAAGGTGGCAGATGATGATCCGAATACGCGCTTAAGCGATGAAGTGATCGCACGCCGCGGTGCTCGCTTGGCACGTGTTTGTGAGGATACCTATCAGGAGCTTGTAAAGCGTGAACCGAACGCAATTCGTCCTGTTTATATCGTGGGCAGCGAGGTGCCGATCCCGGGCGGTGCACAAGATCCGAATGCCGGTATGCAGGTAACTCGCGTTGAGGATTTCAAGGCAACTGTTGCCGCTTTCAAAAAGGCATTTGAAAACGAGCATTTAGAAAGCACTTGGGAGGATGTCATCGGTGTAGTAGTCCAGCCGGGTGTTGAGGAAAAGGATGCCGGCTGTACGGAATATGACCGTGCGAAAGCAGCAGAGCTGATGGCTTCAATCAAGGATTTCCCTAACCTTGTATTTGAAGGACATTCTACCGATTATCAGACAAAATACAAGCTTCGTGAATTAGTAGAGGACGGAGTCGGCATTTTAAAGGTCGGTCCGGGCATGACCTATGCGATGCGTGAAGCACTGTTCGCACTAAGCTATATGGAAGAAATGATGTTCCACGGTCGTGAGGATGAGGCAAGCCACTTTATCGAGGTATTGGAAAAAGCGATGATGGCTGAACCGAAAAACTGGCAGAAGCATTACCACGGCGATGACAATGAGCTTTGGTTCAAACGTAAATTTTCCTTCTCCGATCGCAGTCGCTATTATATGCCGAACCCTGAAGTAGCTGCCGCAAAGGAAAAGCTGATTGCGAACTTACGCAAGGAAGGCATTTCGTTGGCTGCATTGTCTCAGTTTATGCCGATTCAGTATACAAAAGTACGTGAAGGTAAATTAGCGAACGATCCTGAAGCATTGATTTTAGATCGTATCACAAATACGATTGATGAATATTTATTCGCATCTCATCAGGAAGCATTATTTTAATAGAAAGACGAGTCTTTGGTTAATAAAGACTCGTCTTTTTTATCTGTTTCATACAGTAGGTATAGTTGCTTTTGAAATCACACAATTAAACATATTGAATTGAAATTTTGACGATAGCGAAGCAGTATACTGTAGTCAGATAAGGAAATCCTTATCTAACTCCTTTCTTTCTAATTTTCATAACTATTTCTTTCCTTTAAAAAATATAGATGTGCATCTTGCACATCTATATTTTTATTTTATAATAATGCCTCAATATTAGCCTGAAGCGCTGCCGCCGGCTGATATCCCTGAAGCTGTTTTACTGCCTGCCCGTTTTTAAACAAAATCATTGTCGGAACAGACATAATCCCAAAACGCATTGCCAAGTCTGAGCTTTCATCTACATCAACTTTTATAATACGCGGATTTCCGTTCCATTTTTGATCGAGCTCCTCTAATACGGGTCCCAGCATTTTACAAGGGCCGCACCATGTTGCGAAAAAATCAACCAATACATTAGCTTCTTCACGGATAATCTGATCGAATTCTGTGCTGTTTACTACCTGCATATAACTACCTCCTGTTTCATTCCTTTATAGTATACCACAATGAAATTAAAAAGCATCTCATTTGCCCTAAATTGCCAGATATTTCATGAGTGTCTTCGCGATTCCGTCATTTTCATTAGACGGACAAACGATATCAGCATAAGCCTTCACCTGCTCCAATGCGTTTTCCATCACAACGGCTGTACCTGCCGTTTTCAGCATCTCAATATCATTTTCCCCGTCTCCGAAGGCTATGACATCAGCCGTATCAATATGCAGCTGTTCACAAAGCATAGTCAAGGCATTTCCCTTTGATACGCCTTTTTCCATTATTTCCAGATATGCGGGACTTGTTAAACCGAGCCAAAAATCCGATCCCAGTGCTGCCTGTAGCTGCGGTAGTTTTTCTGTCAATGCGGCTGCCTCATGAACGGCCGCTATTTTATTCAAGCCCTGTGGGTATTCCTCACCGCTTTGGATCATATATTGATTCGGATACCCTTCACGATTATCAAAGACAATAGAAAAAGCACCGGCAGTCCAAGGATAATCATCAGGTAGCTGATGCTTACGACGATATTCCTGCTTCAGCGGTATAAGTGAGTTCGGAATATAATCATACATACTGTCATCAGCTAAGCCCATGATTTCAACCTCAAACGGCTTTAAAGCGTTGAATATTTTTATCGCATCCGCTTTTTTCAGTTCATGATAGCGTATTCTTTTATCATTTGCCAAATCATAGACAGCCGTACCGTTTACCTCAATCAAATAGCCGCCGTATTTCGGCATTTCTAACTCCTGTGCATACTGCATCAGCTTACGATAGCTTCTGCCGCTCGCTAAAACAAGTCTTACTCCTTGTTTTTGTGCTTCTATTAATATATGCTTTGTTTTCGGTGATATCGTATTATCACTTTTCAACAAAGTACCGTCCATATCTGTCGCTATTAATTTTATCATATAAAATCCTCCGCTATGATTATACTTTAAATTCTGATTTTTAAAAAGACTTGCGCACCTTTTTTCTTTCTGTTATACTGTCGCTATGAAAAAAACTGTTAAAACAAATGCGATGCGCATATTAGATCAAGCACATATCCCCTATGAAGTCCATACATATCCTCATGAAAATATGGCTGTAGACGGTATCCATGTAGCTGAACTGCTGAATGAGCCGGTACAATGTGTTTTTAAAACGTTGCTTACTGCGACAGCGGAGCATCACTATTATGTATTCGTGCTTCCGGTTCATTTAGAGCTCGATTTAAAAAAATGCGCAAAGGCAGTCAATGAAAAACGAATCGAAATGCTGGCAATGAAAGAGCTGCAGACAGTCAGCGGTTATATTCGCGGCGGCTGTTCCCCGATCGGAATGAAAAAAAGTTTTCCTACCGTATTTCATGAAACAGCGCTCAGCCATGATCTGATTTATGTCAGCGGCGGTAAGATCGGTTGTCAAATCGCATTCGACCCGAAGCAGATTATTGCATTTATTCATGCGAAAACAACGGATATCGCAAAGGAGCCTTAGGCTTCTTTTTTATTCGTAAAAAAAGCTGAATCCTCCTTACAGATTTTCCAGCATTTTCATACAACCGTCTACAACGCAGTTTAACGGCTTTTCCGCTACATATACAGGAATTTTCAATTCTTGCTTCAGCAGTTCATCAAAATCCTTCAGCAAAGCGCCTCCGCCCGTCAGCACAAGTCCGCGCGTCATGATATCGGCAGCTAATTCCGGCGGTGCAACGTCCAATACCGTTTTACATGCCTTGACGATTTCCATTAGGCTTCCTTCAATGCATTGCGCAATCTCATTGGAGGTAACCTGTACCGAAACAGGCAGACCGCTTGTCAAATCCCGTCCGCTGACATTGACCGTAATGATATCCTTTTCACGCTGTAAAGCACAGCCGATTTCGATTTTCATCTTTTCGGCGCTCATTTCCCCGATAGAAAGCTTCTTTTCAATCCGCATAAAATCGATGATATTTTTATTCAAACGATTTCCCGCTACCTTGATCGATGCCGAGCATACGATATCACCGAGGGAAATTACCGCAACATCGGTAGTTCCACCGCCCATATCCAAAACGAAGCTGGCTAACGGCTGTCCGATATCCAAGCCGGCACCGACTGCCGCAACCTTTGGCTCTTCTTCGATATATACCTTTTTCGCACCGGCATGATAGGCACAATCTCTGATCGCATTTCGCTCAACGCTTGTGATATTGGTGGGACAGCAAATCAAAATCACGTTTCTTGTGAACATCTTTTTCAAGTTACACTTTTTAAAGAAATGTGCCAGCATCATATCTGTTGCCTCATAATCCGCGACAACACCGTCCTTTAACGGATAAATGGATATCATATTTTTAGGAGTCTTGCCGACCATTTCCTTTGCCGCTTGTCCGGCCGCAATACATTTTTTAGATTCCGTATCGATCGTAATTACACTCGGTTCATTAACGATCACACCTTCTCTTTCGGCACATATCAATAGATTCGTCGTACCCAAATCAATTCCTATCTTTTTTACCATGATTGATGCTCTCCTTACTATTACCTTATTATGTTTACCATTTGCATGAATATTATAACACTAAGACCGAATCAAAGTCATTTTTATTTCCATATTTTTCATCATAATCTAAAGTGAAGTATATTATTTTAAAGTTACCTTTATTTTGGAACTCTTATCTATCTTTAAACCGACCTTAACACTTTGTTTTGTTACGCTGCCGCTTCCTTCAACCGTTATCGGTATTTTTGTGATTTCGCTGTATTGTTTTACATCCTTTAGCGACCAGCCTGTCATATTCGGCATTGTAATATTGTTTCCGTCACTTAATAAGAATACGTTTTGTTTCGTAGAAACGTTTTCCTGAGGTAACGGATATTGCCTGATAATACTTGAGCCGTCTCCGATAATAACCTTTTTCACCCCATAAGACTTCAATTTTTCATTCACGTAATCTAACGAATGATTTACCAGTGACGGCATTTCATATTCCTGCCAGTTATTGTACAATTCATCGTTGTCAGCTGAGCCTGCTTCTCCTTTGACCCCTGTTGCGATCAAAGCTTGACGAAAAGCGTTTTGATAAGGACCGCCGGTATACGTCATATAATCACTGCTTTCAAACACATAGTACATCATTACCTTAGGATCATCGTAAGGAGCAGCCCCCAAAAAGGAATTGGCATAAAGACCGCTTGTATACTGACCGTTTGTCGCGATTTCACCTGTTCCTGTCTTTCCGATCACCTCAACATCATCCATATGGTATCGATTATATGCACCGCCCATATTAGGATCATTTACGACTCGATACATCAAATCCTTCATTTTATCCGAGGTTTCCTTTGAAATCGGCGTTCCCACTACTTCAGGTGAATATTCCTCAATTACTTCACCGTTATAGCTGTTCACGATCTTATCGATAAAATAAGGCTTCATCATTTTACCGTCATTAAACAAAGCCGTATATGCTTGAACGATCTGCATTGCCGTAACACTGGAACCCTGTCCGAAGCCCGTTGTAAGCTTTTCAATCGGCCATGTGAAGTTTTTCACGCCTGCTGCTTCATTTTCAACGCCCACAAGCTTTACCGGCTGAAAGAAATGAAAACGCTCTAAATACTCCTCAAATATGTTTGTCGGCAAATACTTTGTCAACAGCTCACTGATTCCGACATTGCTGGAGCGCGCAAACCCTTCCTCAAAGGTGATGGTACCATAATCCTTTTCCAAAGCGTCTAAGATAACCTCTTCTGCCTGTGCCTTACTCGATGCTCGATAAGCTTGTCCGTTTTCATCTACGCCCATATAGAAGCGTCCGCTCTGATAAGTTTTACCTTCCGGATAATTCCCTGAATCAATCGCTGCCGCATAGGTGATTGACTTCATAATGGAGCCCGGTTCATATACAGAATCACTTAAAATATTCTGATAGGTTTTGATATCCCGCTGATTCAAATCAAAGGTGGGATAAGCAGCATAGCCTAAAATACGGCCTGTTTCTACCTCCATAATTACTCCCCATGCACGCTTCGCCTTGAAATCCTTCATTGTTGTCTCCAAACATTTTTCAAGTGCGACCTGAACATTTTTATCAAGCGTTAAATAAACATCATTGCCGTCAACCGCCTGTGAGGTAACATGCTTCGTCCCGGGCAGTACGGTTCCGCTCGCTGAAGCACTGTAGCGTTCCTCACCGTCTTTTCCTTTCAGGTATTTATCCAGTGTATTTTCAATCCCCATTCGTCCAACAACACGTTGTTGTTCCTCATCGTATTGTGCATAACCGATCAAATAAGACGCAAACTTACCGTTCGGATAGAAGCGTTGACTTGATTTCGTAAACTCTATGCCGGGAAGCTCCAAAGCATCAATTGCCTCTTTTTGCGTCGTAGTCAGATTTTTGCCCTTTAAACCGAATTCAGTCTGATACATATTGCCGGCCTGGGCAATCTCAAAATAATTCATCATTTCATCAACGCTCATTTTCAGCATCGGCGCAAGCTTTTCCGATGTCAGTTTCGCATCACTGACATATTCGGGAACGTCTCCGATACCGGTATGCGAAGAGTCCAATATCGCATAAATCGTATAGGTGTCCACATCCTGCGCAACAATTTCCTTATTGCGGTCGTAAATAATACCGCGATTGGCACTGATGGTTCTTGTACGCTCTGCCGAGCTGCTGTAGTCGGTCACAACGGTACCGCTGCGCATATGGGTCTTTGTCACCATCGTATAAATAACATTAGATATGATAAGACATGCAACCGCAATACAAATCATTGCGATTGTGGTCAATGTTCGATTGGCTCGTTTAGGATTCATACAGCGTCACCTCGTTTTTCTCATGTATCATCTCTCTATAACCACTTATAAGCGAAAAAAGGAAACCATTGTTTCCTGTCTTTTTTAAGCTGTATTCAAAGACCGCTTATTCACCGCTCAATATTTTCACATTCGATTGATTGGCCTTTATGCCCGCTTTTTCCGCTATACTTACAATATAATCATAGTTAGATAATTGTTTTACGGCAGCTTCTAAATTCGCAACCTGTGCCTTTAAATCAGCTCGATTCGCTTCAATGCTTTCCACCTTTGCCGAAAGAACATAATTATAGGATTTCAACATTGTTACCGATCCTAAATACAAAATTGTCGAAAAGAAGAAAAACAATGATGCCAATGCCTGTATTTTTAATTTTCGTTTTTTTCTGATAATCTTTGCCATATATTATATCCTTTCTATCGTTCTCAGTTTTGCCGAATGAGAACGGTTATTTTCATCAAGCTCTGTATTCTCTGCCGTAATCGGCTTTTTATGTACAAGACGATAATTGCTTGTCGGTAATTCATCGGGTAACAGCGGTATGCGTTTATCAAGCTTCGGCACGCTGCTTGCGGCAACAAAAGCCTCCTTCACCATTCGATCCTCCAAGGAATGAAACGATATGACGCAAAAACGTCCGTTCGGCTTCAGTAGTGACAGACCGTCGTTTAAAGCCTGCTTCAATTCACCAAGCTCATCATTTACGGCAATGCGAATTGCCTGAAACACCTTTTTTGCCGGATGTCCCTTTTTATTCAACACCTTTTGCGGTAATGCGGATTTGATTACATCAACAAGCTGCTGAGTCGTTTGAACAGGTTCAATTAAGCGCTGCCTTTCGATTGCCCGGGCAATCTGTTTGGCAAATTTTTCTTCACCGTAGCGATAAAATATCGTTACGAGCTGTTCATAGCTCCATGTATTGACAATTTCAGCTGCATTCAGAGGCTGTTCTTGATCCATACGCATATCAAGCGGTGCATCGAAGCGATAGGAAAAACCGCGTTTCGCTTCATCAAACTGCGGTGATGAAACTCCGAGGTCTAATAAAATACCGTCTGCTTTATCGATTCCGAAGCGATTCATCATCTGCTTCATGCTTGAAAAATTCGCATGAATACAGGTGAAGCTATCGGATATTGCACTTAAGCGCTGCTTCGATTCGATGATTGCGGTCGCATCACGATCGAAAGCAAACAGATGACCACCCTTTAGCCGTTTTAAAATTTCACTGCTGTGACCGCCTCTCCCTAGTGTGCCGTCAATATAGATACCGTTGGGTTGGATGTTCAGCATTTCGATGCTTTCCTTCAGCAATACACTGTAGTGCTTCATAGCATAAAGTCCGTTAGGTTTTCAGCGATATCCTCAAAGCTTTCATTAGCCTGTGCATCCACTGCATCCCATTTTTCCTTTGCCCATATTTCAATATGATTTGCCGCACCAATGATCATACATTCCTTTTTCAACTCCGCAACGCTGATGAGCGAAGAAGGCAAAAGCACACGTCCCTGTGAGTCAATTTCACATTCCGCCGCCTTGCTTGTCATCATACGCACAAACATACGCGCATCCTTTTTTGTTGTCGGCAGCTTTAACAGCTGTTCATAAATGATTTCCCATTGCTGCTTCGTATACGCATTTAAGCAACCGTCAAGTCCTCTCGTAATGATAATCTTCATATCGAGCTCTTCTCGGAATTTAGCCGGAATGATCATACGCCCTTTTTTATCGATATTATGTGCGTATTCGCCCATGAACATTACCATCACCTCCACTTTCCGCCACTTTATGGTACTATCCACCACTATTATAACTTTTTTCAGGCTATTTGTATAGGAAAACTTTACTTTTTTATTTTCCAATTTTTGGTCCTGTTCTACAGTTTTTTATCAGATATTCATAGTCATCTCCTTGTATGACAAAAAAGCACAGCAAATTGCATGTTATCAATGTATTTATGCAGATTTATTTGCTGATTGACATTTTATATAAATCATCTTATTTTTTCTGTCTGTAAGTGAAATTTGGACTGTTAGCGGTAATAGCGCTGTATTTCTTATTTATGGGAATGAAGCGTAGAATAAAAAAAACATAGCTTCTGAATAATTCACTCTCTACATATCTGAGCTATGCTTTTATCGCCTTTCATTGTGAAACTAATATTCTTTTTTGTTCATTCTGTTACATCTAAAACTGTTATAAATCACATATTTTCGACAGCCTACAGCCCTTGCTTTCATAATAGCGAAGCATTTCAGGGATTTTCTTTTTATCATAGCTGGTAATACAATCCGATAACACCGTTACCTTATAATTTGCTTTCGCTAAATTATATGCACTTGATTTGATACACGCGACCGCATCACCGCCGACGATATAAAATTCATCGATGCTGTTTTTATTGATGAAGTCTGTAAAGCCCTCACTCGTTAAAATATTTCCTTTTGATTTCGTAAAAATATAATCGGAAGCTATATGTAAATCCGATGCCAATTCAGACCCACGGGTATTCGGTTTAAAAGTCCTTGTTCCTTCCGATAGATTAAAATGCTTCATGTAAATGACATAAATATCATTTTTTAATGCCCAAGCAACAGAAGCATTTATATTGTCGATGATCTCCTTGTAATTCTTTGTCATATCGTTTTGAATATCAATTACTACTAAAGCTTTATTCTGCATAACACTCTCTCCTTTTTTTAACAGTATATCATACAAATGTTGACATCATTATGGCAACAATATATAATAAAACAAAAAAATAGGAAAGGACTTAGTCAAATGAAAATTGATAGGCTTATGAGCATTGTTTTGGTTCTCCTTGATAAAAAGCGAATCAGTGCTCGGGAATTGGCCGATATGTTTGAGGTATCACTGCGCACCGTTTACAGAGATATCGATGCGATTGATTTGGCCGGTATTCCCATACGCTCGATACCGGGGATCAACGGCGGATTTGAGATTATGCCGAAATACAAGCTTGATAACAAGGTGTTTACGACTTCAGACCTTACCGCGATCCTGACAGGACTCTCGGGACTCTCCGATATGCTTCGAGGTGATGAGCTGTTAAATGCGATTGCGAAAATAAAAAGCTTTGTTCCTGCCGAAAAAACAAAAGAAATCGAGCTTAAGGTAAATCAAATTCACATTGATTTAAGTGAGTGGATGGGAAACAGTAATATTCAGCCGTATTTAGAGACAATAAAAAAAGCACTGCAGGAAAATAAGCTGCTTACCTTTGATTATATCGCTCATCACGGGAAAAAGAGCATACGAATCATAGAGCCGTATCAGCTTGTATTGAAAAGCAGTCATTGGTATCTGCATGGCTATTGTCGACAGCGAAATGATTTTCGTTTATTCAGATTATCTCGTATGTCAAGTCTGCAGCTACAAGAGGAAAGCTTCCTGCCTCGGAACCATCAAAAGCCGCAGTTAGAATTTTCTGATGCTTTGGCTGAAATACAGACGCTGATTACGATTCGCATTCATCGATCTATTATGGATCGCGTGCTTGATTATTGTACATTTGAAAGCTTTTCAGCAGACGGCGATGAGCATTACCTTGTTCAATTTCCGTTTGTAGAGAATGCATATCATTATGATATCCTTTTAGGCTTCGGAAATAAATGCGAATGCTTGAAACCGTTAAGAATCCGTAATGAATTAATACGCAGAATACAGGAAACAGCCGCTGTTTATGAAGACTGAAACACTGTATGAATCCCAACTTGCGCCGATTTTTCTACTATGATTCAGATATTCTTTAAAAACAGCTATAAACGGCGCAGTGCCGCAATCAAGGCTGTTTTTTTACGTGAATCACTGTCGGGTATTTTTACTTGTTTAGCCGGAACTCCGGCAACGATCGTATTTGGTTCCACATCCTCTATAACAACTGCCCCCGCCGCAACAATCGCTCCTGACTTGACCCGTACTCCCTCAATAATCACCGCATTCGCACCGATCATCACATCATCTTCGATTATCACCGGGACAGCACTCAACGGCTCAATAACTCCCGCAAGCACAGCACCGGCACCGATATGACAGCGCTTGCCGACAATCGCTCTGCCTCCAAGCACTGCCCCCATATCGATCATCGTTTCTGCTCCGATAACAGCACCGATATTAATGATCGCCCCCATCATGATGACTGCTTGTTCACCGATTTCTACTTGATCGCGAATGATCGCTCCCGGTTCGATTCGTGCCGACAGATTTTTGATATCTAACAGCGGCAAGGCTGAATTACGACAGCTTTGTTCTATCTCCGCATCGATAATATCGTCTTGATGCTGATGCAGTACGGATTTGATATCTTCATAATCACCGAAAACGATTTGATCTAAGCCGTTGAACACCTTCGCATTCGGAAAAGAAAGCGACACTTTACTTTTTATATAGGCCTTCACCGGTGTTTTTTTCGGTGCATCATGTATCGCTTTAATAATTTCCTTCGCATCCATACAGATTCTCCTCAATCATTTCCTCTAAGCTGTAAAAGCCGATTTCTTGCCCGAGCAGCCATCGTGCTGCTTTTAACGCGCCGTTGACGAATATTTGACGGCTGAGCGCGGTATGCTTGATTTCCAGCTTTTCATCATCACCTAAATATAGCACGCTATGCTCACCGGCACTGCTTCCTCCGCGCAGAGAATGGACTCCGATTTCCCTGCCGCGCACTCCGATCATTCCGTTCCGTACCATATTCGCTTTAAATTCCTGCTTGGGATCAAGTGCTTCAAGCAGTATTTTAGCAGTTCCGCTCGGTGCATCCTGCTTTTGATTATGATGCAGCTCCACGATTTCCATATCAAAATCATCCTTCAAGACAGGGGTGATCTCTTTGAGCATTCTCAGCATCAACGCCATTCCCAGCGAATAATTAACCGCATACATCACACGTGTACTTTTTTTAAGACTTTTCATTTGATCGTATTGTGCCGCCGAAAGTCCGGTCGTTCCCGACAGCAATGCACAGCCGCTGTATTTCACAAAGCGACTTACGATTCCGAAATAATCGGGATGTGAAAAATCCAGCATCAGCTCTATCGGCTGCTTGAGATGATAAAGCTCATGCTCATTATAAGGATTGACGATCATTACGATTTCCATATCCCGGCATTTCCTAATGCTTTGTTGCAGCAATTTACCCATTTGTCCGTATCCGCAAAGCACAACATGTATCATCATTATCAGCTTCCTTTATGATTCTATTCGCTTATCGGCTTTATCTCTTTAGTTTATGCGCTTTTCATTCGCAGCATGACTGATCAAGTAAAGCTTTTGCCGGCTTAGCTTCCATAATTTTATCAGCACCGCCGCTCATGATCAGCTGTTCATCTTCACTTATCTGAATTCTCAGCGCACCCTTTTTCAAATGTACATTGACATCGCGCTCGACTTTGTTTGCCATCCATGCCACCCATACCGCCGCACAACAGCCGCTTCCGCAGGCAAGCGTCATTCCGGCCCCGCGTTCATAGGTCGTAACTCGAATATTTCTCTTATCTATAATTTCAACAAAATCAACATTTGTCTTAGCCAAAAACAACGGATGTGTATGAACTGCTGCTCCGATTTCCGCAAAGGAACAGCAATCATTTTTTTCAACGAATATCACCGTATGAAGCGTTGTCATAAATACCGAGGTAATAAGCAATGTATGATCTTGTATTTGCAGCGGATAATCCTTGATCAGCTGATGATTTCGTATCTGCATCTGTTCACATTGAAAGCATGCTTTTCCCATATTCACCGACACATAAAACGGATCTTTGTTGTGTACATGAAGCTGCTTTATCCCCACTGCCGTTTGTACCTCAAAATCATTTCCGTAAACAAGCTTCTTCTCAAGCACATATTTCGCAAAGCAGCGAATTCCGTTTCCGCACATCGGCGCAAAAGAACCGTCGCTGTTATAGATTTCCATCGTTAAAGGATTGCTTCGCACAAAGATCATGCCGTCGGCGCCGATTCCCGTATGACGATCGCACAGTACTGCACTCATATGCCTTTTTTGTGCTTCATCGTAACAAGCATCCTCTGTCAACAAAAAATCATTTCCGCAGCCATGATATTTACTGACTGTAAGCATAATATCACCCATATTCTCTGTGTCATATTACTACAGTATATGTAACGCTGTTTTCAATTATGCGTTAAGCAGACGATTCTTGGAAATCCGTTCATAAAAAAGCAATTTCTCAGATGAAATTCATACACTGTATCAGAAAAGAGGTTATAAAGATGCCTATGAAACAAATACAACGTATACGTAGACAGCTGCATCAAATACCGGAGCTCGATAAGCAGCTGCCGAAAACCATCGCTTATATCAAGCAAATGCTTTCATCTCTGAGCTGTACGGTATTTCAACCGATTCCCGGTGCAGTTTGTGCCTATTTTGATTTTCACAAGACCACGATGCTTGCCTTTCGCAGCGATATGGACGCTTTACCCATACAAGAACAAAATGCTGTCAGCTATCGATCGACACATAAGGGGCAAATGCACGCATGCGGACATGATGCACATATGGCAATTCTATTGACCTTCGCGAAGCATTTAAACGCTGTACCCGATTGTAAGCACAACGTACTGTTGATATTTCAGCCAGCAGAGGAAACAACGGGAGGCGCCAAGGACATCATCGATACAGGACTGTTTACCCAATATCATGTAGATGCACTGTTTGCGCTCCATGTGATGCCGAAACAAAAGAAAGGAACGATTGCCTCTAAAAGCGGATATTTAATGGCAAAATCAGCCCAAATAACACTGGAAATCAAAGGGCGCTCTGCACATGTCGCACATTTTAACGAGGGTAAGGATGCACTCTATGCAGCACTATGCTTTGTACAACGAATATATGAAATCAGTGAACAATATAAAAAAGAGCCTCATTTATTAAAATTCGGAGTATGCAACAGCGGTCAGGTTTGTAACGCAATCAGCGATGATACACTGTTAAAGGGTACGCTTCGTGTATTCAGTGACGAAAGCTTTCATTACTTTCATGAGCGGCTTAATGAATTATGTAAACAGCTGCAGAAAGAAAGCGGCTGTGACTTTCAGCTTTCCTTATCCGAAGGCTATCCTGCTCTTGTGAATAATGCTGAGCTGTTTGAAAAAAGCAGAACATTACTGAAGGAAATGGCAATATTGACAAAAGCTGATCTTTTGACTGAGGATTTCGCATATTACGGCAAGGTCATTAAAAGTATGTTTTTTTACTTAGGTATCGGTGATGTATCACCTTTACACAGTGCTACATTTGATTTTGATGATTCCTGTTTATCAGAGGGCGTAAACACATTTATACAGCTGCTGGATATCGAAATCACATAAAAAAATCATCCGCAGATGATCTTTTATTTCCTATATAAATCCTCTTTCGTCGTAAGCTTGGCGTTCTCATAGCTTCCGATAATAACATGCACATCGCAATCAGCGAACATTTCCGCAATTTGAGCATCATCGGTTGCGCTGACATTACTTGATCTTGCTGCTTCATAAGCACTTTTAATCAGTGAAAGCGTAAAAGCCTGCGGAGTCTGTGCCTGCATCAGCTCCTCGCGCGGATAGGTTTCCGCGACTTTACCGTTCCTTACTCTTTTGATCGTATCCTTTACCGGCACACATAACAGACACGCTTCATAGCTTTGCATTCCCTCTAAAAGCTCATCGAGACTTTGTTTCGAAAGCCATGGCCGTGCACCGTCATGGATCAATACGATTTCCTCATTTACAACCTTCAGACCGTTATAAACCGATTCCTGCCTTGTTGCACCTCCGATGACAAAAGTGATATCATCTGAAAACAATGCCTTCATCTGTTCCTTATCACTCTCGTTGATGACAATAACGATTTGACGACAGCGCTTATCCTGTTGAAAAAGAGCCGTTGTTTTTTCAATTACCGTTTGTGAATCGCTTAACGGATATAAGAGCTTGTTATATCCTAAGCCCATGCGTGAACCGCTACCTGCCGCTACGATCAAAGCTGTATAAAACATAAAAATCACTTCACCTTCCGTTAAATTGTATCATATTTTTAATCATATGGGTATGACCCGTCGTATATAACAGAAAAAGTCGATGCTGCCATCGACTTATTTGAACGCTTTTTTAAATTTCTCAAACGGAGAATCATGAGTCTTTTTATTACGGATTTTTTCATAAAGCTCCTTTTCGTCACGAGTGATTTTCGTTGGAATTTCAATCGTAACCTCTACGAATTGATCGCCTTGGGCACCGCGCTGTGATTTTACGCCCTTGCCGCGTAAGCGAAATTGATGTCCGTATTGGGTACCGGCAGGAATTGTCAGTTCCACATCACCGTAGACGGTAGGAACATCCACCTTGCAGCCAAGTGTCGCATCCAGTGCACTGATCGGGACACTGATTCTGATATCATTGCCGTCACGCACAAAGGTCTTATGACGGCTGACAAGAATCTCTATATACAAATCACCGTTAGCGCCGCCGTCAATGCCGCGCTCCCCTTTATTCGGCACGCGTACCTGCTGACCCGATTGAATACCGGCAGGAATTTTGATATTCAACTTAACTCGTCTGTGCTCATAACCGCGGCCATGACATTTGTCACATTTTTTTGAAATGGTTTTACCGCTGCCGCGACAGTCGGGACAAACGCTTTGACTCTGAAAGATGCCGAACGGTGTGCGCTGTTGGGAAGTGACCTTACCGCTTCCGCCGCATGTGGAGCAGGTATGAATATCACTTTTGGAATAAGCGCCGCTGCCGCCGCATGCCGTACACTGTTCATCTACATCAATCGCGATTTCCTCCTCTTTGCCGAAAATCGCATCCATAAAATCAATACGCATCTGCATAAAGCGATCGTTTCCCTTACGCGGCCCGCTGCTTTGACGAGTACGTCCGCCGCCGAAGCCACCGCCGAAAAAGGAACCGAAAATATCGCCGAAATCCTCAAATCCGCCGAAGCCGGCGCCGCCGAAATTCGCACCGTCCATTCCCGCATGTCCGTATTGATCGTAGGTTGCTTTCTTCTGCGGATCGGACAATACCTCGTAGGCCTCATTGACCTCCTTGAATTTTTCCTCGGCTCCGCTTTCCTTATTGACATCGGGGTGATATTTTTTAGCCATCCTTCGATAGGCTTTTTTTATTTCATCGTCACTGGCACCCTTGCTGAGTCCCAGAACCTCATAATAATCACGTTTACTCATTGTGACCACCTTCCTGATTCAGTGTGATTCAGCTATAAATGAAGCCTCTTTAAAGCAGACGTACGCTTACATCCCTTATTAATTCAAATCCCAATCATAGCCTTATCCGAATTGCACTTTATTATTACAGACGAAACAGACGAGCTTATCATAAGCATCGCCTGATCCGATTAGTTCTTTTCTTCAAATTCAGCATCAACGACATTGTCATCGTTAGCGCCGGCAGTATTATCTGCCCCTTGCTGATACATGGCAGCGCTTGCCGCCTGTGCAGCTTTTTCTAACTCATCAAGCTTTGTCTTGACTGCAGCCATATCATTTTCATCTAATGATTTCTGCAGATCATCACGAAGCTTCATTGTTTCTTCCTTTTGCTTAGCATCAATTTTATCACCGTTATCCGCAAGCATTGTATCAATCTGATTGATAAAGGATTCTGCGCGATTACGTAAATCGATTTCCTCCTTACGCTTATCATCCTCAGCCTTATGCTCCTCAGCCTCTTTCACCATGCGCTCAATTTCATCATCACTCAAGCCGCTGGAGTTCTGAATCGTAATTGATTGCTGCTTACCTGTTCCCTTATCGGTTGCGGAAACATGAACGATACCATTTACGTCAATATCGAATTTGACCTCAATCTGAGGAACACCGCGACGTGCCGGTGCAATTCCGTCAAGCTTAAATAAGCCAAGCTCCTTATTGTCGTTTGCCATCGGGCGCTCACCCTGTAGCACACGGATATCTACCGCAGGCTGATTGTCGGCCGCAGTTGAGAAAATCTGAGATTTGCTGGCAGGAATTGTTGTATTACGCTGAATCAATACGGTCATAACACCGCCCATTGTTTCAATACCCAATGATAACGGAGTAACATCTAATAATAATACATCCTTCACATCGCCGGCAATGACACCGCCCTGGATCGCAGCACCCATCGCAACGACTTCATCCGGATTGACAGAGCGATTCGGTTCCTTGCCTAATATGCTCTTGACTGCTTCTTGAACAGCCGGAATACGTGTAGAACCACCAACCATCAATACCTGATGGATATCATTTTTGGTCAAGCCTGCATCACGAAGCGCATTGCGAACCGGCTCCATGGTACGATCAACCAAATGCTTTGTCATTTCATCGAATTTCGCTCTTGTTAAGCTGGATTCAAAATGCAGAGGACCATCGGCACCGGCAGAAATAAACGGTAAGGAAAGCTGAGTTTGAGCCATTCCCGATAAATCCTTTTTCGCTTTTTCAGCCGCTTCCTTTAAACGCTGCATCGCCATGGCATCCTTGCTTAAGTCAACACCGTTTTCCTTTTTGAACGTATCAACCATCCAGTCAACGATTACGTTATCGAAATCATCACCGCCTAAGCGTGTATCACCGTTTGTAGACAATACCTCAAAGGTTCCGTCCGCAAGCTCCAAAATGGAAACATCAAATGTACCGCCGCCTAAGTCATAAACAAGCACCTTTTGTTCCTGTTCCGTTTTATCCAAGCCGTAAGCAAGCGCTGCCGCTGTCGGCTCATTGATAATACGCTCAACCTCAAGACCGGCAATTTTTCCTGCGTCTTTGGTCGCTTGTCGCTGTGCATCATTGAAATAAGCTGGTACGGTAATGACCGCCTTCTCTACCTTTTCACCTAAATAATCCTCAGCATAGCCCTTTAAATACTGCAGAATCATCGCCGACACTTCCTGCGGTGTATAATCCTTACCCTCTAAAGAAACCTTTTCATTGGTACCGATCTTACGCTTGATTGAGCTGATCGTATTTTTATTTGTAACTGCCTGACGCTTTGCCGCATCACCAACGATACGCTCACCGTTTTTATATGCGACAACAGAAGGTGTGGTACGATTTCCTTCCGGATTCGTAATTACCTTGCATTCGCCGCCTTCCATTACACTGACGCAAGAATTGGTTGTACCTAAATCAATACCGATAATTTTACTCATGTTCATTTCCTCCTTATTTTATTCACTTACTTTAACAAGTGTCGCACGAAGCACGCGATCTTTTAACATATAACCCTTTTGAAGCACCTCAATTACGATGCCGCTTTCAACGCCTTCCCTTTTCTCCTGCATCAACGCATTATGGAAGTTAGGATCAAACGGCTTGTCTAAGGCCTCAATTTCACAAACACCTTCTTTTTCCAACACTGATTTCAGCTGTGTATAGATCATTTCAAAGCCCTTTACATAATTCTTAAGGTTTTGATCATCCACCTTGACATCAAGTGCTCGCTCTAAGGAATCTAAAACCGGAAGAACCTCTGAGGCGAAGCTTTGGATGCGGTATTTGCGCACATTATCAGCCTCTGCCTGCAGACGCTTTTTCATATTGTCAGCATCTGCATATGCTTTAAAATAAGCATTTTTACTGACTGCCAGTTCTTCCTTTAAAGCAACGATTTCTGCCTCGAGCTCCTGCAGCTTTTTCTTCTTTGCCGCCTTTGGCTTTGCCTGTACAGTTTTTTCTTTATCCGCTGTCTGCTGCTCATCTGTTTTTATTGCCTCTGCTTCCTTACCTTCCTGCTTTACTTCTTTTTCATCCTGCTTCATTTCATTTTCCTGCATAAGTACCTCCTATTCTTCGTACTCATCACGATACATCTCCTCGATGACTCTGCTCATGTATTCCATCAAGGCAACCACTCGATTATACTGCATCCTTGTCGGACCGACAATCATCAGCTGACCTTCTTCTTCACTATTTAATTTAAATTTGCTGGCTACCACTGCAACATTATTCATATGCAACACCTGATTGGCACTGTCCTCACCGATACATACCATCAAGTCCCCTTCATGGTTTGCTAACTCGCGCCATACACTGGAATCCTCCAACATGCTCATAAGCTGCTTCAGCTTTTCGATATCGGCAAACTCAGGCTGATACAGCATATTGCTTTGACCGCTGTAATACACATTGTCGCTCGCAAAACGGACGAACGCATTCACAAAGGCTTGAAACAGCACCTCATGGCGTGTAATATGCGCCTCTAACAGCGGCTGGATCTCCTGCATTCGCTCAACGACGCTGCTGATCGGTGTACCGCTCAGTTTTTCATTGAGAATTACGCAGCAGTTTTGAATGTCCTCGACACTCACCTTTTCGTCGAATTGGAAGGTCTTATTTTCCGTATGTCCGTGATCAGTCACAAAGATTGCCACTGCACTGCGCTCACTGATCGGAATCAGCTGTACATGCTGAAGTCGCTGACATTTCGAATCAGGCCCCAGCACCACCGAGGTAAGATTCGTCATATCGGATAGAATATCACAGCTTTTCTTTACGATTTCATCCAATGAATAATGCCTTTCCTTAAAAACCTTCTGCAGGGAATTTTTGACCCCTTCGTCCAGTTCCTTTTCCATTAGATTTTCAACATAGAAGCGATATCCCGCCGAGCTTGGAATACGCCCGGAGGAGGTATGTGTTTTTTCCAACAGCCCTTCAGCTTCTAAAGCAGCCATTTCATTACGAATTGTCGCAGAGGAGCACGGAAAATCCAACAGCGCCATCAGTGTTTTAGAGCCGACCGGTTCGGCCGTTCGTGTAAATTCATCAACTATCGTTTTAAAGATTACGATCTGACGATTAGTCAGCATCATCAACACCTCTTTCTAGCACTCTTGTTCTATGTCTGCTAATAGTATATTCTTTTTCTTTAGCACAGTCAACCCCCAGAGTGCTAATTTTTTTGTTTTTTGTGTACTTTCTTGTTAAATAATCATATTACCAGCTTCCTATGAAAGATAAATTACTGCAGCAATCTCTCAGCTACGATAACCTTTGTCGTTCGGGCACAGGTTTAAGATATTCGCGCATAGACTCTATTTCATTTATATAGATTCTTCCATATAATATTATTATGTCCCTCACAGAAGTACCCTTATACGATGAAAGATAAAATAAACAGAACCAACTAAAGTGCTCTGTCTGAAACTATTTTTTCAATCCTCGACTGATGTTATGGTGTTATCATCATACCTACTGCTTGAACAGTCGAAACTTTCTCTTTTTCACAGCCATATCTTGTTATTTTCATACAGCCTGTCATTTCAGAAATACAATATTCATTTTTTCTTTGTTTTATGCAGCGAAAACACTGTGAAGCATAAAAAAAGCCCTTGATAAGGTGATATTATACAGAAGCCGTCAATGAAAAAGAATGAAAAAAAGCTCATCAGAAAGAAAATTTGATGAAAATAAAATGTATGAAAAAGAAAAAAGTGTTGAAAAATTCCTCAAAAAATTGTATCCTTATATATATGTTCCTTAATAACAGCTTGTATTTAGCTTACAGACAGCTAAATATATATCAGAAAAGTATGCTTATGATATTAAATCATAGGTTACTGCAGCTGAATAAGTGAACAGGAAAGAAAAAGGAAAGGTGAAATAAACATGTTTAAATACGTATTCAAACGTGTTATGGTTGGATTAGTTACCTTGTTTCTGTTGGCAAGTGCTACATTCTTCCTGATGAAATTTACTCCCGGTTCTCCTATTTCTTCTGAAAGATTGAAAACCGAAGAAGCCAGAAAGGCGGCCATTGAAAAATATCATTTGGATAAATCGATACCTGAGCAGTATGCGATCTATATCGGCGGTGTGCTTCATGGTGATCTGGGAGAAAGTATGACCTCAACAACAAAGGGACAGCAGGCAACCGATTTGATCGGCAGATCATTTCCGGTCACTGCACGACTGGGAACCGTTGCTTTTGTGATTGCGCTTGTAGGCGGTATCGGCCTTGGAACAGCGGCGGCATTATCAAAACGCAAATGGATCAATAACCTTTGTATGTTTGTCGCAACGATCGGTGTATCGGTACCATCCTTCTTATTGGCATTATTAATGATTATCGTGTTCGGTGTATACCTGCGTATTCTGCCGTTTATCGGCTTGAAATCGCCGATTCACTACATCATGCCGGCAACAACATTGGCGCTGTATCCAATTGCCACGATTGCCCGCTTGACACGAAGCAGTATGCTGGAGGTCATGAAGCAGGATTACATTATCTTGGCAAGATCAAAGGGTACCCCGTATAAAAAGGTAGTAATGAAGCACGCGCTTAAAAACGCAATGCTTCCGGTAATCACCTATGCAGGCCCGATGTTTGCATTTATGCTTACGGGAAGCTTCGTCATTGAAAGTGTATTCTCAATCCCGGGTATCGGACAGCTTATGGTCTCAAGTATTCAAAATCGTGACTACAGTATGATTATGGCTGTTACCATATTCCTCGGAGCATTGGTAATCACCTTTAATATTTTAGCAGATATTGTATCAGCGGCAATCGATCCGCGAATTAAATTGAAATAGGAGGTTGCATTATGGAAGAGAACAAAGTATCCGATATCACGCTGTCTCCTGAATTATTTGAAAAGCTTGATGATAGCGAAAAGAATGCAGAGAAAATTGCTTATGAAAGCTCAACCTATCTGCAGGATGCGTGGAAACGCTTTAAGCAAAACAAATTAGCACTGATCGGCTTGATATTCCTGCTGATCATGCTTGTATTATCTATCATTGTCCCGATCATATCCCCATATACCTATGACGGACAAGATTTGACTCTGCAGCATGCAGGCTCCAGTCTGCAGCATTTGATGGGAACCGATAAATTCGGACGCGATATGCTTGTACGTATTATGTGCGGCGGTCGTATTTCACTTGCCGTAGGCTTTGCGGCAGCAGCTATTTCGCTTGTTGTCGGCGTCGTATACGGCGCCATCAGCGGTTATTTGGGCGGGAAGGTCGATATGGTGATGATGCGAATCGTCGATGCCATGTATTCAATTCCCGATATGCTGTATGTCATCATGGTCGTAGTTGCGATGGGTGCCAATTTCGTTTCCATTATGATCGGTGTATGCCTGACGTTCTGGATGGATATGGCACGACAGGTAAGAACGCAGGTCATGACATTGAAGGAACAGGAATTTTCTTTGGCGGCATTTGTATTAGGTGCCGGCAAATCACGTATTTTATTCAAGCATTTGATTATCAACAGTATGGGACCGATTATCGTAACCGTAACCATGATCGTACCGCGTGCTATATTCTATGAAGCGTTCTTAAGCTTCCTCGGCATCGGTATTGCGGCGCCTCAGGCATCTTGGGGCACATTGGCAAATGACGCAAAGGGTCTTGTCAGTACCTATCCGATGGAGGTTATTTGGCCTGTATTGGCAATTTGTTTAACAATGCTGTCATTGAATTTTATCGGCGATGGATTAGGGGATGCCCTCGATCCGAAGAAAAAGTAGGAGGTGCGCTTTATGAGTATGTTAGAAATCAAAAACCTTTCTACGGAATTTACGACAGATAACGGTATCGTTCGAGCCGTTCGCGATGTATCATTACACTTAGAAAAAGGTGAAGTGCTCGGCATCGTAGGCGAATCAGGCTCAGGAAAAAGTCAAACGATGTTTTCTACGATGGGCCTGTTAAGCGCCAACGGTAAAGTAGTAAACGGTGAAATTTGGTTAAACGGGAAAAATATTTCCCCACTGGCATTTAAGGATCCACGCGAATATGAAAAAACAATGGATAGTATTCGCGGCAATGATATGGCAATGATTTTTCAGGACCCGATGACCTTTTTAAACCCGGTGCTGCGTATTGAGACACAGCTGATTGAGCCGATTTTAAATCATCATCCTGATATGGATAAAAAAGAAGCGATAGCCAAAGCCATCGAATTGATGCGCAAGGTCGGTATTCCTTCTCCGGAAAACAGAATCCGACAATATCCGTTCCAATTCTCAGGCGGTATGCGCCAGCGAATCATTATTGCGATCGCGCTTGCCTGTGACCCGAAGGTTATTATCGCTGATGAGCCGACAACGGCATTGGACGTTACGATTCAGGCTCAGGTATTAGAATTAATCAACAATTTAAAAGATGAAATAGATTCCAGTATTATTATGATTACCCATGATTTGGGTGTCGTCGCTTCCATTTGCGATCGTATCGCCATTATGTACGGCGGTAAAATCGTAGAAACAGGAACAACGGATGAAATTTTCTATGAGCCGAAGCATCCTTATACAAAGGGACTGCTTTCCTGTATCTCCAACCCGGAGGAAACAGAACGCAAGGAGCTTCATCCGATTCCCGGCTCCCCGCCTGATTTGTTGAACATTGAGGAGGGCTGCCCGTTCGCAGACCGCTGCGAAAATGCGATGAAGGTCTGTAAGCTGAAAATGCCGGAATGCACGACCTTCAGTGATACACATGGATGCTCCTGCTGGCTGCAGCATCCAATGGCAAAAGGAAAGGGTGAGTAATATGAGTAATCCAATTCTGAAAGTTACCGACTTGAAGGTCCACTTCCCTGTTGCCGGCGGTGTATTCAGTAAAAAACAGGTGGTAAAGGCAGTAGACGGCTTAAACTTTGAAATTATGCCGGGTGAAACATTTGGTCTTGTCGGTGAAAGCGGGTGCGGTAAAAGTACGACCGGACGCGCCATCGTTAAGATATATAACCCTACCGAGGGTAAAGTGGAGTTTAACGGTGAAGATATCACCAAGATCAAGGGCAAGGAATTATCACAGTTCCGTAAAAATGTCCAAATGATCTTCCAAGACCCCTATGCGAGCTTAAATCCTCGTATGACTGTTGGTGAAATTATCCGAGAACCTATGGATATTCACAATATATATTCAACGAAAAAGGAGCGCGAAAACCGTGTTCGTGAGCTGCTTGAAATCGTTGGATTAAAGCCTGACCATATTCGTCGTTATCCGCATGAATTTTCAGGCGGACAAAGACAGCGTATCGGCATCGCCAGAACGCTTGCTTTGAACCCTAAATTTATCGTATGCGACGAACCGATTTCTGCATTGGATGTTTCTATTCAGGCACAGGTTATCAACCTGCTTGAAAACATTCAAAAGAAAATGGACATTTCCTATTTATTTATCGCTCATGATTTGAGTATGGTAAAGCATATCTCAGATCGAATCGGTGTTATGTATTTAGGAAATATGGTCGAAATAGGAGAAGCAGATGATGTTTACAACTCTCCGCTTCATCCTTACACACAAGCACTTTTATCAGCGGTGCCTATTCCTGATCCAAAAGTAGCTCGACAGAAGAAACGTATCGTTTTAGAAGGCGAATTGCCGAGTCCGATCGATCCGCCGAGCGGCTGTGTATTCCGCACTCGCTGTCCGAATGCGACAGAGCGCTGTGCGAAAGAAAAGCCGAAGGCAGTTAAGGTCGGAAATCGATCCGTAGCTTGTTTCCTATATGAATAGGCAGAAAAGGAGAAAAAGAACATGAAAAAACTATTTACATTGGCTGTTTGCTGTCTTGTTGTTCTTGCCGGATGCGGCGGTAACGAAGGCGGAAGCAGCGACGGAGTTCTGAGAGTTGGTGTCGGCGGTGACATTTCACAGCTTGACCCGGCAACTGCAGATGACTCTATCACGGCTAACATCTTAAACCAGACATATGAAGGCTTATATACTCTGGATACAGATGGAAATGCAGTACCAAACCTAGCGACTGAGGATGCAAAGGTATCTGAAGACGGTTTAACTTACACGGTAACCCTAAAAGATGGAATCAAATGGAGTGACGGCCAGGATTTGAAGGCTGAAGACTTCGTTTACGCATGGAAGCGTGCCGCTGCCATCGGTAATGCGAATGCTTATTATTCTCAGTTTATTACTGAAAATATCAAAGGCGCTGTTGAAAGCGGAAAAATTGAAGATATGACTGAATTCGGTGCAGTCGCAAAAGATGACAAAACAATTGAAATCACTTTGAAAAAAAGAACTCCGTATTTCCAGGCATTACTGACAAATACAGTATTCTATCCGCTTCGTAAGGACTTCGTAGAAGCTGACGGCGCTGACTATAAGAGCAGCAAATGGAGCAGCAATCCCGAAGCACCGGTTCTGAGTGCATTCAAATTCTCATCTATCAATATTAAGGATGAGGTCGTATTGGCTAAGAACGAAAGCTACTATGATGCCGATAAGGTAAAATTAAGCGGTGTAAGCTTCAAGGTTATGCCTGATATGGATTCTGAAACAAATGCATTCAAAACAGGCGACTTGGATTTCGCTACATCTGTAAATCGTGAAACTGCTTTGCAGGGTGATTTAAAAGAAAATGTATATGTTATCGATCCATTTGTATGCAACTACTTCATGTTGGTAAATGCCGGTAATGAAAATGACGGTTCCAGCGATGCATTAAAAGCATTAAAAGACCCTGAAATCCGTAAAGCAATTTCTATGGGTATCGATCGTGCCGCAATCCTTCAGATTTTAGGCTACGGTGATTTAGCTTATGAGCTTCACGGCTTAATTCCTAAGGGAATTCCAGGTGCTTCCAAAGATTTCCGTGAGGAAGCTGATGAGACAAATAAATTGGCTGTTACAGATGTAGAAGCTGCTAAAAAGATCATGGAATCAAAGGGCTACAGCGCAAGCAAGATGTTAAAAGTTGCTTACAGCTACAATGACAATCAGATGCACAAGGATGTTGCGCAGTCTATGCAGGCATCTTTGAAAAACATCTATATCGATCTTGAATTAACTCCGACTGAGAAAGAAGCATTCTTCGATGATCGTGATAAAGGTAAATTCGAGCTTGCACGTCATGCGATGACAGCGGACTTTATCGATCCAATGGCTTATTTGTCCATGTATTATAATGATCCGGGTTCCGCTAAAGCCGGTAACACTGCAGATGATAAGAAATATGAGGAATTGGTTGACAAGGCCAACGCATTAGACGGTGATGATCGTATCAATGCACTTCATGAAGCTGAGAAATATCTGATTCAGGAACAAAACTATATTATTCCGTTATTCGGATATTCTGAGCCTTATCTGTTGAACCCTTCCGTTAAGGGAATCACTTCTTCCCCGGAAGGTCACTACAGACTGCATAACGCATATTTTGAATAACGATCCTATTCTCATTCTCTTATGAGAATGAGGATATGGAACAGAGAATACACAACGATTTTCATTAGGGAATCTGTTGTGTTTCTTTGTTTCATATCAAAGGAGGAATTAAGCATGTTTCAAATTAAATCAATTAAGGAACAATATGAGCTGAAGGATAAAATTTTAAAGGAAAGACTGGAACAGCTGTTGCCGAAAATCATGTGTAGCAGTAAGGCGGACGCTTGGGTCATTGCCTGTAAGGAGTATCATGAGGATTTACTGTTTCCCCTGCTTGTTCCCGCATCCTATCTCACAGCACGCAGAGTTACCATGCTCGTCTTTATTAAGCAGCAGGAACAAATCAGAAGATTTTCATTGAGTCTGCCTGATGAGGACTTAGAAAAATACTATGAACGCTATTGGGATTATCAAAATGAAACACAAAGCGAAGCCTTAAATCGTCTGTTTGATGAATTTGATGTGCAGCATATCGCATGGAACACCTCAGAGGACAGTGCCTTTGCGGACGGCTTAAGTGCAGGACTTTATAAGCAGTACACAAGAGAGCTGAAGCCTTGTTACACGAAACGCTTTATCGAGGATAAGCTGTTGGCGATGAAGCTGATGGAAATTCGTACAGAAACCGAAAAAGCGCTTTATCCGCATGTATTGGAAGCCGCTTTTACAGTAATCGAAGATACCTTTTCTAAGCATACGATCGTACCCGGAGTTACATCATGCGCCGATTTGGAATGGCATATGATGCAGAAGGTTCAGGATATGGGCTTGGTTTATTGGTTTTCGCCGACGATTGACCTGCAAAGAGAAGGACAGGGACCGCGTTATTACGGCGTGATTGAAAAAGGCGATTTATTGCATTGTGACTTCGGAATCCGCTATATGAATCTTTGTACCGATACACAGCGCAATGCCTATGTAGCTAAAGATGATGAAACAGAGATTCCCGAAAAAATAAAGAAGGGCTTTGCGATAAACAATCGTTTTCAGGATATCGTTCGTGAAAGCTTTCAGTTGAATATGACCGGAAATCAGGTCTTCAGCAAAGCGATTGCACAGGCAAAAAAAGAAGGCATCCGTCCATGTCTGTATTCCCATCCATGTAATGTATACGGTCACGGTCCGGGAACACTGATCGGCTTATATACCAAGCAGGAGGAAATACCGATTCGTGGTGATATCTGCTTAGATTATGATACCGTATTCGCATTGGAGCTGAATATTCAATACGAGGATATGACCTTCTATAGTGAGGAAACCGTATTGTTTGACGAAAGCGGCGTACACTTTTTGTACCCGGGCAGAGATCAAATCTATTTTATAAAATAAAAGGAGAAAATTATGAAAAAAGGAATTTTATTGATTTTAACAGGTGCCAGCAGTGTCGGCAAAGGCGATATTCGTGACTTATTAATGGCAGATCAAGAGCTTCATCTGTTTTATTCCATCTCTATGACAACGCGTCCGCAAAGAGAAAATGAGGTTGACGGCAAGGATTATTATTTCGTAGATTATGAAGCCTTTGCGCAAGCCGTAAAAAACAAGGAGCTGTTGGAGTTTGCTGAATTTGACGGATATTACTACGGTACTCCGCGTAAGCAAATTGATTTTTTGTTGAATTCGGGAAAAAACGTATTGATTGAGGTAGAAGCACAAGGCGTTGGTCAAATCAAGTTAAAGCATCCGGAGGCTGTTTCAGTATTTGTTATGCCGGAGAGTATCGAGGAATTAGAAAAACAGATTCGCAAGCGCTATAATGATGAAGCAAGCGCTATGCGTCGTATTTCCAAGGCAAGTGTGGAAATGGAGCTCGCACCTTTGTTTGTTCATCAAGTAAAAAATACAGACCCGATGCAGGCCAAGGAACAAATCAAAGCATTCGTAACAGAAGCAATGGAAAAGGAGTAAGCATATGCTGTTAAAAGAAAAAATACTTCCCTATCGTCAACAAACAGAGCTGTTGGATCGCTGGCTGAAAAAGCGTTTAGATACGGTAATTCCGATGATACTGGATCGTTGGAATCAAGATATGTGGATCGTGGCGTGCGAGGAATATAATGAGGATCCGGTATTTCATTCAATGACTCCCCGCGCAATGATAACCGCCCGCAGAATTACAATTCTTGTATTCTGCCGCACTGAGAACGGTGTCGAAAGATTCTCACTGGCTCGTCCGAATATCGGATTAGATGATTATTATGAATCTATTTGGACCAAAGCAACCGGACAGGATTGGAACGTACAAAGCACAAGTGAGTATCAAAGCCCGGAAAAAGAAACACAAATGGAGTGCCTGAAGCGTTTGATTGAAATCAAAAAGCCTAAAAGCATTGCATTGAATGTATCCGATTCAGTTGCATTCGGTGATGGTATCAGTCATCGATTCTATGAACAAATAAGTACGATTGCGAAACAACTGAATGTTCCGATTGTACACGGTGATAAGCTGTGCATCAGCTGGCTGGAAACGAGGATCGATGAGGAACTGGCATCCTATCACGGTATCGTTGAAATCGCACATAAGATCATTGATGAGGCTTTTTCCTCTGAGGTCATCTTGCCCGGTGTAACGACAAATCTGGATGTGAAATTCTGGATGATGCAGAAGGTAATCGATTTGGGCTTAACTCCTTGGTTTGATTTTGAAGTTTCAATCAAGCGTGAAGGTAAACAGGAATATGAATGTGAAGAAATGACGATCCTTCCGGGTGACTTTTTACACTGTGATATCGGTCTAAAATATTTAGAGCTTTGCACAGACACACAGGAAAACGCTTATGTATTAAAGGCAGATGAAACGGATGTACCTGCCGGCTTAAAGGAAGGAATGCGTATCGTTAATCGTCTGCAGGATATCGTAATGGAGAATTTCAAGGAAGGACGAAGCGGCAATGAAATACTGCGGCTGTCACGTGAACAGGCACAAGCAGAAGGAATTCGTCCGTGCATCTATCCCCACCCGATCGGCTATCATGGGCACGGAGCCGGTCCGACCATCGGTCTGTGGGATATGCAGCAGGGTGTAAGCGGTCTTTCGGGAAGCTATCCTTTGTTTTCTGACACATTATATTCCTTGGAGTTGAACGCGACGATCGATCTTCCGGAATGGGGCGATGATGCTTTCGTATTCCCGATTGAAACTGATATTATCTTTACGAAAGGAAAGGCTGTTTTCGCTGACAAGCGACAGACAGAGTTTCATTTAATTCGATAGTATGAAAGAGAATATCATAAAAGGCGCTCTTTACCTATTAGCTGCATCCTTTCTTTTCTCAAGCATGCAGTCTGCCTCTAAAGCGCTATATTATATCTCCAGCTTTGAGCGCACATTCTACTTTTCAGCCGTTGCAGCAGTACTGTTTTTCCTTGTATGCCGATATCGAAAGGAACCACTCAGCGGCAAACGTCCCGATCTGTTGTTTCTTCGCTCATTTTTCGGCTTTGTGTCAACGATTTTCCTGTTTTTGTCTTCAACAAAGGATTTCCCTATTGCCAATGTTTCACTATTAAGCTCAACATCTACGATTTTTGCCCTATTGGCCGCCTGCATTTGGCTGAAGGAAAAAATGAGCAAGGGACAGATCGTCGCATTGATTTTAGCCTTTATCGGTGTAGTAGCCATTCTGCAGCCGAGTGCGATGGGAATTGAATTATCGGCGGTTTACGGTCTTATGGGCGGTATGCTTGCGGGAATGGCTTATACGGTAGTAAGACGCTTAAAGGATGATGCTTCTCCTTATACAATGACCTTTTATTTCATGGCCTTTTCAACCTTGGCTTCCCTGCCGATCGTGATTTATCAAGGCTTTACCCCGCTTCATTTCAAGGAAATTGCACTGTTGGTATTTATGGGCCTGTGTATGTCTGTTGCTCAGCTATTGTTAAGCTATGCCTATCAGTATGCACCCTCTACCAAAATCAGCGTTTATCTATATTCACAAAACTTGTTTGCGTTTTTGATCGGAATCGTGGTTTTCCATGAAATGCCTGATTTCATATCAATATGCGGCGGTCTTATCCTTATCGCTGCGGGAATATTAAATTTCTATATTACAATGCGCGCAGATGCAGACGCAAAGGCTGTGACAGCGAACGAGCAGTCCTAAGCTTTTTCAACCAAGCGCTGAAACTCTTTTTATAGTCGATTATATAAGTTTGATCCTAACTAATGACTATTTACCAAATAATTGATTGCTAAAGTACCCTTTGGGTGCTTTTTCATGTGCAAAAGATCAGATTTGATGACTTGATATTACAGTTCTATATGAGTATAATTGTTAAAAAATTAAACAGAAACAAGAGGTATTGAATGGGAATATGGTACCTTTGCTGCTTATTTAAAGAATATACAAAAAACTGAGGCATAAGCCCAGTCTTTTTGTATTCATATTATCCTTAACTAATTTAAAGCATCTAAATAAGTAAAATAGATATTGTAACTATGCTTCATTTCTTAACAAAACCTTAAAACTGCCGTTACAACAATCCCTTTGTCAGTTCCAAGAATTCATCAATACGCTCCTTACATGTCGCAAGGCTTTCCTCCCAAAAGGATCGCTGCTGCAAGTCAATTCCGACCATAGCTGCCACATCCTCTACATGAGAAACCGTCGTTGCCTTCAGCATCGCACGATATTTATCGACGAAGGCTTCACCCTCCTTTTCATAGCGTGCCACAAGTCCTCGGGCAAACAAGCCTCCGAACGCATAAGGAAAGTTGTAAAAGCTCAACGATGCAGAATAGTAGTGTGATTTATTGATCCACATATACGGATGCAGGCAGTTATGATCCAAAGCATCACCATAGGCCTCCTGCTGCGCCTCTCGCATCATATCACACAGCTCACCCGCAAACATAAACGAATTTTTCCGCTTTTCAAACACATTTCTTTCAAAGATGTAGCGAGAATAGATATCGCAAATGATCTGTGTGAGGTCCTGAAGCTGCTTTTCAATCAATATAAGGCGCTGAAGCGGATCGCATTCCTCCGTAATAGCGGCATTCATTATAATATTCTCATTAAAAGTAGAGGCAGTTTCGGCAACCGGCATAGAGTAATCGGTATTTAAAATCCGATGATCCTCGATCATCAATCCGTGATATGCGTGTCCCAGCTCATGAGCCAAGGTGACGATATCGCCGAGCTCACCGTCATAATTAGTTAAAACACGGCTTTGTTTGATAAACGGCAGATTCGCACAGAACGCTCCGCCTACCTTTCCCTTGCGCGGATAAAAATCAATCCATTCACACGCAAAGGCAGCTTCAATCATCGCAGTCAAATCCTTTGCGAAGGGCGCAAAATGCTTTAATAAATACTCTTTCGCTTCCTCAACAGTATATTTTTTTGCAGCCTTTTGTGCTATATTCAAAGGCGCAAACAAATCATACCACGGTAATCCGCCTTTATGACCCAACAGCTCTGCCTTACGCTTTAGATAGCTGTGAAACATCGGCAGTGCAGCGGTGATTGCCCCCATCATAGCCTCCAGTGTTTTTCGCTCCATGCGTGAATAATAGAGCGTCATATCCAAAGGAGATGAGAATCCACGTAAGTCACATATCGTATTCACCTGTGATTTAATATTATTCAGCGCAAACGCAACACTTTCCGCAATAGGCTCATAGGCCTTTAATTCAGCCTCATAAGCCGCCTTTCTAACCTCAGGATCATTATCATAGGCAAGATTTCGAACCTCGCTTAACGTAAGCGTTTTATTCTGATAGGCCACCTCAAGTGTACTTGTTAAATATTCCTGCAGATTCGACCAAGCATCACCTGCGGAAATATTTAGTTTTGATATTACCGCTTCTACATCATCGGATAATCGATATTTTCCATCCTGCTTTGTTTCTTTTAATAAATATTCATATTCCTTTAAATACTCACTTTGTTGAAGTACCTTATCAATATCCGCACAAGCCTGAATAAAACCATCCATCTGCGCCAGTGCCTTTGTACCCTCACTTGCCGTTTGATTCAGCTGACCTAAAAGTGCCACCGTTTGAGCATCGCTTGTATCTGTTGACTGTCTTAAGGACAGATAGCTTCCAAGCTTCCAGCTGCATAATGCAAGCTGCTCCTGCTTTCTCAAAATCTCGGTAAGGCTTTTAAGCTCATCCTCATGGGATAAATGCTTCAGTGTTTCATTCAAATCGTTAATGAGCTGTTGTAAGCTTTGCATATCCTTGGTAAAGTTTGGATCGTCATAGCCTGTATATAAGGCATCTAAGGACCATGTATCCTTCATAGTTCCACCTGCTTTCTTAATTAGCATACCCTTATTATAGCATAATTCTCATAACTATAGACAAAATAGCGTGTTTTCTCGAAATACTGCGGCTCTTGCAGTGAATATTCTCATCAATCATAATTTACACATAAGAAATCGTTTAAATACATAAGCACGATACTGATTCCATACTGAGTACAGCTTTCAAAAAAAACATTTAGATAAACTTCAAAATGTTTTGACTTTTCTATTTTTATGATTATAATATATTTAGATGATTATCTAAATGAATCATTGACAGGAGGTAAGCGTGTCTATTCAAGTAACCTTTCATGCATTGAGCGATCCCACGCGCAGAGCGATTCTCTCCCTGCTTCAAAGCGGTCCGCTGAACGCCCAACAAATTGTCGACCGTTTTGATATTACGAATGCGACAGTTTCCCATCATTTATCAATATTAAAAAAAGCCGGATTGATTATTGATGATAAACAAGGGAAATATATTTATTATGAGTTAAATACATCGGTACTGGATGAAATCATCGGTTGGTTTTCATCCTTGACCGGAAAGAAAGAGGAACAAAATGAAAAATAGATATCGGTATATGATGGTCATCATGACTTTACTGGCGATCCTGAGTGCACTCTATACGTATACCCGAGTGAATGATGAAATCGCTGTCCATTGGGGTAGGAACGGTGAAGCAGACGGTTATGCTCCTAAGCAGCTTCTGCTGCTGTTTCCGTTTCTGATACCGGCATTTGACTTACTGCTTAAGCTTCTGTTTCGCTTAGAACCACGCAAACGAAATATGCAGAAATCCTCGTCAGGATACGCTGTGATTCGCTTAGTGATCGGTGCAATCCTATGTGTCTGTACGATATTCACATGCCTGGAGGCATTGTATCCGAAAAAGATAAATATCAATATCGTCGCTCCCTTTATGGTGGGAATCATGATCATGATTATCGGCAATGTCCTTCCCAAAATTCATTCGAATTATATCATCGGTATACGGAATCCATGGACGCTTGAAAATGAGGATATATGGCGTAAAACACAGCGCTTGAGTGGTAGGTTATGGTTCGGCGGCGGAGCATTGATCTGTATTCTCGCCCTTGTTTTACCGGATTGGTATTCCATGCTGCTGATTTTCATTATTTTCCTGATTATTCTGTTACCGAATCTATATGCTTTTTATTTATATCAACAAATGCGAAAGGAGAAAGCACATGATTGAAATCAAGCACGTTACAAAAATATTTGGAGGTACAAAGAAAGCGGTTGATGATTTATCATTAACGATTAACGATGGTGAAATCGTTGGTTTTATCGGTGAAAACGGGGCCGGTAAAACAACTACGATCAAAATGATAACCGGTATATTAAATCCCGATGAAGGTGAAATAGCGATTAATCATATATCAATTGCGAAGGAACCGTTGAAGGCAAAGAAGGAAATCGGCTTTGTGCCGGATCAAGCAGACATCTTTTTACGCTTAAAGGGAATTGAATACTTGAATTTTATGGCTGATATGTATGAGGTCAAGCAAGATATGCGCCTAAAACGAATTCAAGAATTGGCTGGATTATTTTCAATGGAAAATTCATTGAATGATAAAATATTATCCTATTCTCACGGTATGCGGCAAAAAATCGTAATCATGGGGGTACTGATCAGCGATCCGAGAGTGTGGATTTTAGATGAACCGTTGACGGGATTAGATCCACAATCTGCCTTTCGCTTAAAGGAGCGAATGAAAGAACATGCGCAGCGCGGCAACAGTGTATTCTTTTCCACTCATGTTTTAGAGGTAGCTGAAAAGCTTTGTGATAAGGTGGCAATCATTCATAAGGGCAGCATACTCTTTTTCGGTACGCTTGAAGCACTTCAAGATCAGCATCCAAACTGCGAATCCTTAGAAGCATTGTTTTTAGAGGTAATTCAAAATGCGTAAATATTTTTCCTTAACAAAAACATTGATTAAAAGCGGATTTGCCCTTGAAGACGGTAAGGGTCACAAAATTTATCGTATACTGCTGTATCTTATCTTGCTGATCTCGCTTTTACCTACCTTAGGCGGTATTTATTTTTTGATTGATGCGGCCTTGCCGCTGTATACACAAATCGATCAAACTTCGTCATTAATGGGAAGCATCTTATTTTTAGTTTGTTCTACAACCTTCATATTCTCATTGTTTATCATTCCGAGCGTCTTTTATTTCAGCAATGACATTGATTTGCTGCTGGCACTGCCATTAAAGGGAGAGCATATCATCGCGGCTAAGTTTACGGTATGTGTCATTTACGAATATATGTTCGCTTTTGCACTGTTGATACCCGCAACTGCGGCCTATATTCATATATGCGGATTTTCACTTTCCCTTTGTTTATTCGCATTGCTGACTGCACTGCTGATACCGATATTTCCGCTTACGATATCAACCGCTCTGACAATATTGATTATGCGCTTTATGCCGTTTTTCAAAAGCAAGGATCACTTTCATTTCATCTCCGGTATTATATTGATCGTAGTAGGGATTTCATTATCAATAACGATGAATTCTATGCAAGCCGGTGAGGAAGGAGAATTGCTCAATTTATTAATGAGCGGAGACAATTCGCTTCTGACGCTGTTTATGAAGTTCTTTTTGGTCATCCCCTATTTCTCTTACGCAATCGTACAAGGTAGCATCATCGATTTTATGATTGGTGTCGGAATTTGTATCATTGCTTTATTGATTCTGTTAAGCGTCGGTAAGCTATGGTACTTTAAAGGAGCAATCGGAAACAGTGAGGCCGGTTCCAAACAGAAAAAAATCACAGAGCTGTCAAACAAGAGCATGAAACAGACAAATAAAGTCATATCCTATTTAAAAAAGGAATGGCGATTGCTGCTTCGCACCCCGGCTTTTGCGACCAATTGTATCGGTTCAACGGTAATATTTCCGTTTCTCTTGTTATTTATGACTATGTTCAATCAGGATCAAAAAATGATGTTTTCCATGATAAGCTCAATTCAAAGTGATTCAAGCTTCGTGTATTACGTAATCATGTTCGGATTAGGTATCGGTTTGTTTATCGGTTCTGTCAACATGGTTTCCGCAACTGCAATTTCTCGAGACGGAAGCAATTATATCGTGATGAAATATTTACCGATATCGTATCGTGATCAGATTCATGCAAAGCTGTTGTTAGGAGTCATTCTGGGTATTATCGGAAATCTTTTGACCGTTATTGCGCTTATGTATACTATCTCGTTTGATTGGCATTACTATATCATATTGTTTATCTGTATGTGTATCAGTACGGTTTTATCCAATGAGCTTTGCATCATCGTGGATATGTATAAGCCCAAGCTTGTTTGGGAGCAGGAAGCATCGGCTGTCAAACAAAACTTCAGTTCCTTTTTCGCAACAATGATCATGCTTGGTTTATGTGCCGCTCTCATCTTTGCAGCAATCGTAATACCGAATGAATATTTGATTTTTACCGGCTTATTTTTACTCATTTTATGCACAGTCGCAAGTGTTCTCGGTTACTGGCTCTGCGGAAATCTTGCGCAACATGCAATCAATAAATTATAGGTGACATTATGAAAATATTGTACTACAACACAAGCTATGAAAGCTTTCAGCAAATATCCATGCTGTTGAGTACCTTGAATATTCCCGTCATATGGATCCAACAAAATCAAGGTTCTCTGACGATCAATGATTTTATTAGGCAAACAGAAAGTAAGGCCGACCCATGTTCTCTGCCGGATATTACCGTGATGATTTTCCATGAAATGAGTGATGAACAAATCAACGAGGTTACTGCTTTATTGAAGCAGCATGAAATTACGATTCCGTATAAGTGTGTCGTGACAAAGCATAATCAAGAATGGCGCTTCATTGATTTATTTCAAGAGCTGATGAAGGAGCATGAATATTTCAACAATTATAATCAGTTAAAGCAATGTATCGCACAAGTCAGTGAGTTACATGAGACTGACTACAGCGAAGAATCATGGAAGCAATATGAGGCAGCCTTCATGATCGGTTACTTCATGCTTCAAAAACAAAGCTCTGTCGACGAGTTAAAAAATGCTGTTCAGGCAATTAATGATGCGAAAACAAAGCTGTCTAAAAAAGTATAGAACATATTAAAAGTGACCTGGGCAGGTCACTTTTTTGATGTTGCACAGAAGCAGCGGCAGCTTCATTTCAATTAATTTAACCGTATATCATCACATCCATACAACCATTATTCAATTTGATTATGATAGCGCTCATAAAGAGAAGCACCCTTTTTACAAGCGCTGCAGCCTTCGCAAGTTCCGTTACAGCCATGACTGCGGCGTATTGATTGAATCGATTTTGCGACAATCAGAAGCAGCATTACAAATATCAGGAGAGTTGACATTGACTCACCTGCTTCCCTGAAGCATATGTGCTTTTAGGGCGCAGCAGCATATATACACTGCCTAATAAAGCTAAGCATGCGAGCACAGTCATCAGTGTAAAGCTACCGTCGTCTATCCAAATCCAAAGCTGATATGTGATAAAAGAAACCGCATATGCCAATATACATTGATAAAAAATTGCGAATACTGTCCACTTACGATGATTCATTTCACGCTTGATTGCGCCGATGGCCGCAAAGCATGGTGCGCACAATAAATTGAAAATCATAAAGGAATACGCAGATGCCATTGTAAAGCTCGCAGCTAAGCTTCCCCATATTTCAGCACCATCTTCGGCGACCTCTCCATACCCATATAAAATTCCAAAGGTTGATACGACATTTTCCTTTGCGACTAATCCGGATATTGCCGCAACTGCACTTTCCCAGTTACCCCAGCCGAGCGGTACAAACAGAAAGGATAACGCAGAACCGAGCGCCGCTAAAAAGCTTTGATCCAATTCATCGCTTTCCAGCATTCGTATGCCGCCATTTACGATGCCGAAGCTTGATAGAAGCCATATCAAAATCGTAGATAACAAAATGATAGTGCCTGCCTTTTTGATAAAGCTGAAGCCACGCTCCCACATACTGCGCAGTACGTTATCAAGCTTAGGCATATGATAAGTGGGAAGCTCCATTAAAAACGGTGCGGAATCGCCTGCAAACAAGCTTGTTTTCTTTAACATGATGCCGGAAAGAATCACAGCCGCAATTCCGATAAAATACGCTGAGGGACTTACCCACCAAGCACCTTGGAATAAGGCTCCCGCAATGAGCGCAATAATCGGAAGCTTCGCACTGCATGGAATAAAAGAGGTCGTAATTACCGTCATTCTTCGATCAGCTTCATTTTCAATTGTTCTGCTTGCCATGATACCCGGAACACTGCAGCCGGTACCGATCAGCATCGGAATAAAGGACTTTCCCGATAAACCGAATTTGCGAAAAACGCGATCTAAAATAAAGGCGATTCGTGCCATATAACCGATTTCTTCCAGCAGTGCTAAAAAGAGAAATAAGACGAGCATTTGCGGTACAAATCCCAGCACTGCACCGACACCGGCCACAATACCGTCAAGAATCAATGACATCAGCCAATCGGCACAATGAACTGAAACCAAAAGGTTCTCAATAAAGGGCGGGATTATTTCCGTAAACAATACATCATTGACCCAATCGGTAGCCATCCCACCGATTCCTGTTACTGCCATATAATAGATAAAGGTCATAATTGCCGCAAATATCGGAAGTGCCAACAACCGATTTGTCACGATACGATCGATACGGTCTGATATACTGATATCATTGTTTGATTTATGATAAGTTTTGGATAAAGCATCAGTGATATATTCATAGCGAGCACTTGTGATAATGCTTTCACAATCATCATCGAAAGCTTTTTCCAATCGCTCTCTGATTTCATCAATACGTCGATACTGATCTTCATTTAATACCCGGCGATTGATTAAATCTTCTTCATTTTCCAAATACTTGATTGCATACCAATTTTGTTCAATCAGTTCATAATTCGGACTAATTACATCCTTCACCTGTGTGATCGAAGTCGCAATATCACCTTGATAAATATTAGAATAAGCAGAAAATGATAACTTATCCAGCTGTAATACCTGTGCAATCAAAGTATCCAATCCTTCATTTTTCAGTGCTGATACTTTCACAATCGGACACTCTAAGAGCTTAGATAAGCTTTCAACATCGATTTGATTCTCCTTTAATAAATCGCTCATATTCAGTGCTATCACGATCGGTATTCCGATTTCTCTAAGCTGTGTCGTCAGATAAAGACTTCGCTCTAGATTCGTAGCGTCAAGCAGATTAATAACAGCATCCGGACGCTCATTGATTAAAAAATCACGTGCCGCAAGCTCATCTAATGAATACGGTGAAAGAGAATAAATACCGGGTAAATCGATAATCTGAATGTTCTTATTTGACTTCAATAAGCCTGTCTTTTTCTCCACCGTTACCCCCGGCCAATTTCCTACCGATTGATTACTGCCCGTTAAGGCATTAAACATTGTCGTTTTTCCACAATTCGGATTTCCCGCTAATGCAATTCTCATGATTTACCTCCTTGTTAGCATAAGCTAACTTCATTGCTAAAAAAATTTGTTATATCGCTTCAACATTAATAACAGCAGCGTCTTTTTTTCTTATTGATAATTCATATCCGCGTACATGCAGCTCCAACGGATCGCCTAACGGAGCTGCCTTTTTCATAACTACGACAGTATTTCTCGTAAATCCCATTTCCATTAATCTTCTTTTTGCGGCTGCTGTAGCTGAAATACTTGTTACCCTAGCACTTTGTCCCCGCTTCAATTCATTTAGCTTCATACTGATTCCTCCTGTTTTACTATGATACGATTGCCTAACGATTTATCCAAGGCAATGCGTGTATCCTTGATCACAGCGATCAAGCTTCCGTTAATCTCACTCACAAGTGCGCATTCAGCACCTGATACAAAGCCCATACTCGCTAAACGTAAACGAATTTCATCACGTCCGATGATTTTATATACTGTAAGCTTTGTCCCCTTAGCTGCCATAGAAAGTGTCATAAATGCCCTCCTCACCATTTTGGTTAGCATAGACTAACTTTACAAGAAATATGTTAGCATAAGCTAACTTTTTTGTCAACACTTTTTTATTTGAAAAGAAAAAGACAGAGAACTCGAAGGCTCCCTGCCTATTTACAGCTTTGTGTAAACTTTGATTTTATTAGTCTGATTCTTTTCTCAGTAAGCTGTTTGATTTTTTCGTTGTAAACAGCAGCAACATACCAAGCATAACACTTAAGAGTCCGCTCATATCAATCATAGAACTTGAAGCTGCAGTATTTACAATCGGACTGTCGCTTGATACGATGGCATAATAGGAATTGTGATTAGTAGTAAACGTAATATAACCGTTTTCTACCTTAGACGGTACTATTGTTGCTTTTCCGTCGTCAGCAATATATACAATGCCTAAATAACGCTTAGCCAATAATTCATCATCAAGCTTGATCTTAATTGTAAAGCTTCCGCTTGGTGTATATACTGCACCTTGGCGTAGCATATAAATATCATATATTTTTTCAATACTATATTTAGTTAAATCATTTTTATTTTTGATCTTTTGAATGATTTCAGCTTTAGCTTCTTTAGCCAATGCTTCAACAATCAACTGAACATCCTCATGAAATTTACCGATAACCGTTACTTCATTCTTATTGTTATGGATTTGATTCACATAACCCGGGTTCATTGGTTCATTAGGTTTGATTGGATTATCCGGCAAAGGATTCGGTTTTGGATCAGGATCGGCAGTATCAACCTTTACAAGATCTTTTATCGCATTCTCTAATACATGACGCGCAGCATCTACATCCTCCTGTGTTGCATCTGCATCTGCTTCAACAGCCTTTGCAGCCTTCAAAGCCGCTTCCAACACTTTCCAGCTTTCTGTTGTATACTGATTTGCCGCTAACGCTTCCGCTTTTTTGATATTTGCAGTTAAATCGCCCTTATATACTTCGTCAGGAAGCGATGGGTTCACCTTTTCCAAGCCTTCTACAGCTGCCTCTAACGCTTCATATGCTTCATCAACATCATCCTGTGTTGCATTAACGTCTGCTTCAACAGCCTTTGCGACCTTCAGTGCCGCTGCCAATTCCTTCCAAGTGTCCGCAGTATAGTGATCCTCTGTTAAAGCTTCTGCCTTATGAATTGAAGCAGTTAAATCACCCTTATATACTTCGTCAGGAATGGATGGATCCACCTTTTTCAAGCCGGCTACAGCTGCCTCTAACGCTTCATATGCTTTATCAACATCATCCTGAGTCGCATCCGTATCTGCTTCTACATCCTTTGCGACCTTCAGTGCTGCTGCCAATTCCTTCCAGCTGTCTGCTGTATAGTCTTTTTCCGTCAATTTCTCTGCCTTTTCAATCTCTGCTTCCAAAAGGCTCTTATCAACTACAACCTGTGTTGCGGCATATTCTCTGGCAATTTCAGTTACCTTATCATACATTCTGTCCGTTTCTGAATGTACGAGCATTCTTTGAACCTCATCGGCGTAGGTTGCACTGCCGTGATAAGTTGATTTAACAGGAAGCTTCATTGATTTAGTCAATGTCGTTATTTCCGTTTTATACTCATCGCTTTGTTCCATCAAATACTTCGCCTTCGCAACATCACGCATACCCTGCTTCAACATTTCATATCTTGGAGTGCTGTAGAAAGAAGCATTATAATCAGCATCTATCTGATCACGTTCTACCGGATACACATACCATCCATCACCCGGCTCCCAATAACGATAGCTGGTGTCACCATGCATATCATATACATAATTATCCCATGCCCAGCGCATGAAGCCATCAGTTCCCAAGGTCATCGTGTACCAAATGGTCCAATAGTTATCACCCGGGTCACTAATCATAAAGTTTGTAGGATAGTCACCTGTACAGGAATAGAAAGTAGTAGTTAAACCTAATTCTCTTCTGTGATCTGACAGCTGATTCAACTGTGTCTGACTAGTTACATTCCCTAGGTTGATTGAAATATCATCAACACGATCGGTTAATGAATACTGGTCCGGAGCCGCATAGTTTAATGCTGATGAAATTTTAAAGCTGTCGCCTTCAGAATCCGTTACAGATTCAATAGTATTGACTGCAGCCGTTAAATCAGGTAATTCACGCTCATCCATTGAAATATAGGTGATATCAAACCATCCCTTTTCTTTAGAATGCTTCATGAAATCCGTTAAGAATGCAGACCACGCCGCATTACCGGCTGTTGTACCTGCCTTTAATACTTCAGTTTTATAAGCAGAAGTAGCCTCATTATAATACTTGATTTGATTTCCCCAAGGAACGATACTGAAGCATTTAATTTTACCGATACCGTTTACCGGATCAATAACTCCGGAATCGATCATGAAATTAATCCATTTATCATACCAGTCATAATTGAATTCCCATGTACCATCGCTTTTCTTTGTCCATTTAATCATAGACGGATCATTATAATAAGACTGATGACCCCAAGCTTCCTCCACGATGTTTGCTACAATATCATGACCGCCGTTATCCGCATATTCCTTCACGGACTCACGCATTAGATTAAAGTGCTGTTCAGTGAAATAAAACGCGTCATTAGAATCATTTGAAATACCGCCGCTCGGAGTAGAGCCTAAGCCTAAATAATAATTCGCAACCGCAAACGGATGTTGCCAAATCTGTAATTCCGTTTTCTCGCTTTCCGGCTGAACAAGATTCAAAACTTCGATTTCATATGTTAATTCAATCGGATTCGCAAGTTCATCTGCGGTAACGGTAATTTTTCCCGTATAGTTGCCCGGCACTGTTGCCTGAGGAACATTCATACTTACCCATGCGAAGTTTGCGGTATTCTTTGCGGCATCATGCGCACCGCCCTTATGAATCACATCAGGGAAATCCAATACGGTTCCCGCCAAGTTTCTTCCGTCATTCGCTTTGACATTTTTCAGCCATTTGATATCAATATTATCAGCAGCAATTTTATTGCCGTTATTATCGGTAAAATCAGAAGCTGTAATGTTGATATTATGCACATTGGCTTTTGCTAAAATATTAAGCTTTGAATTTAAGATATCGCCCTTCCAAGCAACACCGCTCCAATTTCTAACAATTTCAGCTGCTAACAGATCATCAAAATCACGTTGCGTTTCCAACAGTTTTTCGTTGCCTACGGAAACATTTAAGTCTTTAATAGCAGGATCAACATTGACCGTAACAGAAGCAGAAATAGCAGTATCTTTTACAGTCGCAGTAACCTGCGTTTGTGCTGCCGTTTTACTGACTGCGGTAATATTTCCGTTCGCATCGATAGTAGCCACTGAAGCATCAGCACTGGAATAAACGATTTCAGGTTCTTCATTAAACCAAGGCTCATAAGAAATTGCCGGGAATTCAGCTGTTTGATTAATTCCTAAATCAATATCATCTGTATCCGCAAATATTCTTGTGATCGGCATGTCTTCATGATAAACCTTTAAATAATCTATCTGAAGAGCAGAGCCTGATTTCAGTTCAACCTTTAATGTATGCTCTTTATTATCTAATTCAGAGGATTCAAACAGCATTTGCTGATGCTGTACACTGCCTGTAGTTGTTGCATCTGCGGTACCTACCTCTGTACCGTCTACACTGATTTTATACACACCGTGTCCGCTGTTCTTAGAACCGATAAGCTGAAATTTAGTTCCGACGAAGCGCATTTCAAAATAGCCGTTGCTTGTATAATGCTCGTATCCGTCATGAAAATAATCAGGATAATAAGATTCTCCGCCGCCCCATGTTCCGGTATATTTAATCTTAAACAATTCATCGGTTTCGGTTGCCATCACATCCTCAATCACAGTAAAGCCGGTATCAGAGTTTCCGAAAACCTTTGCATAAACGAATTGTACACCATAGATTGTACCACTGCCTGTAGAAGCAGAATTGCGCTTCCCTAATACAGTTACCTTCGCTGTATGATCACCCGGGCTCAATTCGGCACTCTCATATAACTTCACATTAGTTTGCGTTGTGCTCGCATAAGCATCATGCTCAGTCGCCGTTCCGCCGTCAATCGCAACACTGAACATTGCATGATCGGCAGCCTTTTTCCCGTATAATTCCAGTTTTGTACCATTAAATGTTATATCAATGGTAGCGCCTGCCGAATTACTCCAATGCTCTGTTACATCAGCAGAACTTCCGCCTGTCGTAGGCCAATAGTCCCAACCGCCGTTATTACTGTTACCGCTGGAATAAACAAAGCGTGCATCATTATCATCAATGATTTCGCCTTCATCAGCTGCTTTAATTTCTATGACTTGATTCATTGTAATTACAGAAATAAAGCAACTTGCAGCTAACAACAGTTTAGTAAATTTTTGTATCGCTTTCATCTTCGTCCTCCTATAAATTATAAATAGTAATACAAGCCTCTAACCCTATGTCTGCAACACCTCACTTATATCTACAAATGTGTACTTTTGTAAATGTTGTATCAATGATTTAAAATGTCGCTTTATTTAAAATAAATCGGCATTTTTTCTGTTTTCACAGCTAGTTTACAAAAGTACAATTTTATAGACGAAAGCACATTTAATGTATGCGCTTACTTATGCTAAAAGTATATCACATGTACTGCTGCTTGTGTTTATACTTTTTAACAAAATATTTATACTTTTTATCAGAGTTTTTTTGTTCAAGCACAACAATTATCTATAATAAGTTTTTATTATGAGCAAAATAATACACGACTTTTCTCATTCATTTTACGTCAAACTTCCTAGTGCTGTTAAGGAATCAACACAAATAGCTGGGATTTATACGCTTGCATTCTACAGCCAACCATGAGATAATACTGACGTATTGAAAAGGAGTGAGAAGATGAAGACTGTTTCTTACTGATACAACAGAACCCTAATACCTGACAGGTATTTCATCATGTAAGAAGGTAGCACGTCTTTTCTCTATATATAACAAACAAAAGCTGCAAATATCCTTTTTGTAGTTTTTTTATATGCAATCTATACAAGCAACAACTTTTATTATCGCTTTCATAGCGTAAAGTGCGCCCCTCTTACAAATACAGGAAGGAGGCATTACTATGTCAATGATTAAAATCGAACACTTAAGCTTTGCATATCCGTACAGCTTTGAAAATGTTTTTGATGATCTGAATTTGATTCTTGATACCGATTGGAAAACAGGACTGATCGGCAGAAACGGAAAAGGAAAAACAACACTGTTAAAGCTTCTGTTAGAGGAATATTACTACAGCGGCAAAATAATTAAAAATGTCAAATGTGCTTATTTCCCTTATCCGATCAACGATGAAGCAAGCAATACGCTTATGCTTTTACAATCGCTTTGTCCGCATTGTGAGGAATGGGAATTCAGGCGTGAGCTTGCTGCACTGAAGCTGTCAGAGGAAGTACTGGAGCGCAGCTTTGATACACTGTCCGGAGGTGAAAAAACGAAAATTCAGCTTGCGGCATTATTTTTGAATGAGCATTACTTTTTATTGATTGATGAGCCGACAAATCATTTAGACAGTGAAGGCAGAGTGGTGCTTGCCGCTTATTTACGTAGTAAAAAGGGCTTTTTATTGGTCTCTCATGACCGTCATTTTTTAGATTTATGTATCGACCGTGTGATATCATTAAATCGAAATAATATGACGATTACAAGCGGTAATTTTTCCTCATGGTGGAATGAATTTCAAATGCAGCAGGAGTATGAAGCTTCAAAAAGTGCACAATTAAAAAAGGAAATCAAGCAGTTGAAGCAGTCGGCACAAAAAACTGCTGTATGGGCCGATCGAATCGAGGCAACAAAATTTCAAAACGGACCGGTGGATCGAGGCTTTATCGGACACAAGGCAGCTAAGATGATGAAGCGCTCAAAGGCTGCGGCAGCTCGTCAACAGCGCTCTGTCGAACAGAAGGAAGCCCTGTTACAAAATCAAGAGGAAACACAGGCATTGAAGCTGAAGCCGCTTGCGTATCATGCGAAAACGATAGCTGCTTTACATGAAGTAGTTTTACAATATGACGATCGTTTCATAACCTCACCGTTAAGCTTTACGATTGAACAAGGTGACCGTATTATCTTAAACGGTAAAAACGGAAGCGGTAAAAGCACGTTATTGAAGCTTTTGAATAAGGAAGCTGTCTCATATCATGGTGAACTGCTTATGAATCAATCATTGAAGATATCCTATGTACCGCAGGACTGTTCCTTCTTAAGCGGCAGTCTGTCAGCCTTTATTCACCTTCATCATATGGATGAAAGTCTGTTTAAGGCAATTCTGAGAAAGCTTGATTTTTCACGGCAGCAGTTTGAACAGGATATGAGCCGTTATTCCGACGGACAGAAAAAGAAGGTACTGATCGCTAAAAGCTTATGTGAACAGGCACATTTATATTTATGGGATGAGCCGTTAAACTATATTGATATTTACACGAGAATGCAGTTGGAGGAGCTGCTGAAAAGCTTTAATGGAACAATGGTTCTTGTCGAGCATGATCAATATTTTCAAAAAGCTGTAGGTACGAAGGTGATTCAGTTATAGGCTTAACAGGCAGATAAAAACGATGCGCTCAGCATCGTTTTTATCATACTCAAAATCTATGCATTTTCAAACTGTGAATTATAAAGCTGTGTATAGAAGCCGTTATCCTTCATTAAGTCCTCATGATTTCCTGCCTCTACAATATCGCCGTCTCTCATAACCAAAATCAAATCGGCATCACGAATCGTTGATAAACGATGAGCGATCACAAAGCTTGTGCGATTTTCCATCAGTTTCTGCATCCCCTTTTGTATCAAGATCTCGGTACGTGTATCTACCGATGAGGTTGCTTCATCAAGAATCAGTATTTTAGGATCGGCCAAGAAGGCACGTGCGATTGTCAAAAGCTGCTTTTGCCCTTGTGAAATATTGTTGGAATCCTCATCGATTTCCGTTTGATAGCCATGATCCAGCGTGCGGATAAAATGATCAACATAGGCTGCATCTGCGGCTCTGATAACTTCCTCATCCGTTGCGTCAAGCTTGCCGTAGCGCAGATTGTCCATAATCGTACCGTTAAACAGCCATGCATCCTGCAGTACCATGCCGAATAAAGAGCGCAAATCACTGCGGAGCATGTCGGTCGTTTTAATGCCGTCGATATAAATCGTACCGCTGTTTAATTCATAGAAGCGCATCAACAGCTTCACGATCGTTGTTTTACCGGCACCGGTCGGACCGACGATCGCTATCTTTTTGCCGGGCTTGATATACATGGAGAAATCATGAATAATGATCTTATCCTCATGATATCCGAAATGCACATTTTCAAAGGTAACCTGACCTTGAAGCTTACAGTTTCCGTTTTCATCATAGATTTCAACCGGATTTTCACATTCTGCGATTTCCTCGTTTTCAGCCAAGAATTCAAAGACGCGCTCTGCTGCAGCCGCAGTAGACTGCAGCATATTCATGACCTGTGCCATTTGCGTAATCGGCTGATTGAAATTACGAACATATTGTATAAATGCTTGAATATCACCGATTTCAATACGTCCTGCCGCAGCTAAATAGCCGCCGACAATACAAACACCGACATAACCGATATTGCCGACAAAGGCAATGACCGGCTGCATCAAGCCTGAGAAAAACTGTGATTTCCACCCGACTCCGTACAGTTTCTTATTATAACCGTCAAATTCCTCAACACTGCGCTTTTCACCGTTAAAGGCCTTCATAACGATGTGACCGCCGTACATTTCTTCAATATGACCGTTTACCTCACCGAGATAACGCTGTTGACGACTGAAGTATTTTTGTGAATGCTTCACGATCGTCAGCACTAAAATGAGTGAAAGCGGAACACTGACAAAGGCAACCAATGTCATCTGCCAGCTTATAGAAAGCATCATAACGGAAAACCCGATAATATTGACAACACTGGTAATCACGGTATTCAAGCTTTGTGATAAAGATTGTGCCAGCGTATCGACATCGTTTGTGACACGAGATAAGACATCACCGTGAGAATTGGTGTCAAAATAGCGAAACGGCAAATGATTGATTTTAGCCGCAAGCTTACGACGTAAGTCATAGGCAGTACGCTGTGTTACGGTTGACATGATAAACTGCTGTACAAAAGAGAATATACTGCTGGCAGTATACAGAATCAGCATAAATACAATGATCTGCAAAATATAATCAAAGTCAATACCGCCTGTTCCGTTGATTTTATTCATAAAGCCTTCAGCCAATGCAGTAGTAGCCTTACCGGAAATTTTAGGCCCGACGATCATAAAGATCGTACCGGCTACCGCAAATACCATAGCTGTTATGATTTTCACATAATAAGGACGCATATACTGCATCAGCTGCCGCATCGTGCCCTTAAAATTCTTGGCCTTAGCGCCTGCCCCCATCATCGGCCCCATCGGTCCGTGTCCCATACGTCTCGGAGGTGTGTTTTGTTTACTCATTTTCCAGTTCCTCCTTTGATAATTGTGAATAGGCAATTTCCTGATATACAGAGCAGTTTTTTAACAGCTCCTGATGAGTACCGTTTCCGACGATACGACCCTTGTCTAATACGATAATTGTATCTGCATTCATAATTGATGAAATACGCTGTGCTACCACCAATACAGTTGCCTTGGTCTTTTCCGTCAGCTCATTTAATGCCTTGCGCAGTTTTGCATCAGTTTTAAAATCTAAGGCGCTGAAGCTGTCATCGAAAATATAGATATCAGGCTGCTTCACGACAGCGCGCGCAATCGATAAGCGCTGCTTCTGTCCGCCGGAAACATTGGTGCCTCCCTGTGAGATTTCCTCATCATACGTATTAGGCTTTGATTCTACAAACTCCTTGGCTTGAGCGATCTCACACGCAAACTCCAATTCGCTTTGCGCTGCATCTTCTTTTGCATATCTCAAATTAGAGGCAATCGTACCCGAAAATAAAATACCCTTCTGCGGTACATAGCCGATTCTATCACGCAGTTCTTCCTGTGCAACCTCTTTGATATTTAAATCATTGATAGTTACGCTTCCCTCACTCACATCGTAGAAGCGCGGGACAAGATTAATCAAGGTTGATTTACCGCTGCCGGTACTGCCGATAAACGCAGTCGTCTTTCCGGGCTGAGCACTGAAGCTGATATCATGGAGCACATCCTCTTCTGCGCCGGGATAACGGAAACTGACATGATCGAAGGTGATCGTACAGCCGTCCTTATTGTCTAAATGCTTCGGTTGAGCAGGGTCTTGGATACTGACCTCACAATCCAACACCTCTTTGACACGTACTCCCGCAACGGCAGCACGCGGAACCATGATAGCGACCATGGAAATCATCAGGAAGGCCATGATAATCTGCATCGTATACTGGATAAATGCCATAATATCGCCGATCTGCATCGAACCTGCATCAATTTGATGTCCTCCGACCCAGATAATCAACAGCGCCACACCGTTCATCACAAGCATCATCATCGGCATCATTGCGGACATCGTTCGATTGACAAATAAATTGGTTTTCGTAATATCCGTATTTACCTTATCAAACTTTTCCTCCTCATGCTTCTGCGTATTAAAGGCACGAATAACACTCATACCGTCTAAGAATTCACGCATCACAAGGTTTAAGCGGTCAATCAGCTTTTGAATGATTTGGAATTTAGGCATCGCGATCATAAAGATTGTAAATATCATACCTAAAATGACTGCCAGCACAAGCGCAATGATCCATGTCATAGAGGCTCCTGAGGAGATCACCTTCAACAGGGCTCCGATACCGATAATCGGCGCATAAATGATAATTCGTAAAAACATGACGATTACCATTTGTACCTGCTGAATATCATTCGTATTTCGTGTTATTAAAGATGCAGTCGAAAAGCGGTTAAATTCTGCATTTGTGAAGCTCTCCACCTTTTGAAATACATCCTTACGCATATGCTTACCGACGCCTGCTGCTATCTTACTGGCAAAAAAGCCGACAAATACAGCACATACTGCGCTCAACAGCGACATACCGAGCATCTTAGCTCCTGCATTTAAAATATAGCTGTTTTGAAGCGCATCGGTATCGATTCCGATTGCCTCATATTCACTCTTTATAAATGCCGCGACTGCACCTTGCATCGTAGAGTCGCCCATCGCAGTAAGCTTAGCGCTCATTTCCTCTCGCATTTCCAAGCGCTGTTCCTCGCTCATCAATGCCAACGCATCAAAGATATTCATACCCTCAGGCAGTGCTTCCAGCATTTCCGTTATTTTCTTTGCTTCCTCGCTGTTTTTATCAAGGGTGCTGTTTTCTCCCTGCGCCAGCTGATCGAAGCTCATTACAAGTAATGAGGGCTCCGCTGTGTATTGTTCCAACTTTCCAAGCATTTCCTCACTTGTATCTAATAAATACAGCGGCTCGTCTGTAAGCTTAGGATAACTTTCCTTTTCCTCGGCTGTTGCCGATTCATTATCCACAAGGCGATAGCTTTGTTTGAGCGCTGCTTTTTCTTCCTCATTCATAAACAGCAACAGCTTATCAAACTCACTTTGTCTGATTGCTTTCGGCACACTCTCACTGATTCCGCCCGTTTGAATTCCCGTATTTATGATATCAGACATAAAATCAGGTAATGCCAATTCCGTTTGTGCCTGTACAAATAATAACGCAATAATCGCTATCACCGACAGGGTAAACGGCTTTAAATATTTGATCATTAATGAAATCATCACTATGCTCCTTTCACTCCCTATTTCATAATCGGACCGTATGCTTTTGCCTTATCTAATATGCGCAACAGGGCATCACTGTCCTCATCTCCCAAATAATGAATAAAATCCACAATTCCCGCTAAAAGCTCAGCTTCATTCTGTTTCAGCAGCTTTGATGCCTGATCGGTAAGCTGTAAATATACACTGCGGCGATCACTCGCTAAAACAACACGCTCGATCCAGCCCTTGCGTTCATATTCACGTACCATCTGTGTAACTGCAGCCGGTGTAATATGAAATATATGCGAAACATCACTCATTTTTATCATTCCGTTTTCACTTTTATCCGTTTCCGCTTGAATTGCCCCTAAGGTCATCATATCACGCATCCGGAATAATCGATGATTGGATCCTTCATGAGCAGAAAGATGCTGCTTACGCATAATATAAAACAAATGACTGAAGCGCTTTGCCTTCTCTATATCATTCATATGCTTCTCCTATTCCTTAATTCGTTTAATTGTTAAGTTACTTAACAATTAACGTGATAACTATTATAATGAATTGTTAAAAATAGTCAATATCGTTTCATTATTTCACATAGTTTTTGATAATTCCTAAGTAAAGTATGTATTCCTTAAACGCATTTAATCACTTTAATTAAGTGCGTTTTTTGATTGATTTATATAAAAAAGATAGGATTTTATATTCAAATCCTTTATAATACTTGCATGTATCATATTTGTATGAGAATAGGATGATTATATTGAAAAAAGGAATTACAGCGACATGCGCTTCCGCAATATTATTCGGTATCACACCGTTGATTACGACCTGTATTTACAGCCTTGGCATTAATACGATGACAACCGTTTTCTATCGTTCCTTGTTTGCGTTGATTTTATCGGGATTCGTTTGTTTATTTCGTCATACTCCCCTTCGTATTTCAATCAGTAAGCTGAAGGATTGTGCCGTTGCAGCTGTTTTAGGAAGCGGCTTAACGACGATATTGTTGTTTCAATCATATGCGTATATCGATACCGGGAGTGCGACGGGATTACATTTTATGTATCCTTTATTTGTCGTTGTTGCGTCTTCTATCCTCTTTAAGGAGTCGCTCGGTAAGCGCAAGCTGTTTGCCTTATGTCTTGCCTGTATCGCAATGCTGATGTTTTTAGAAAGCGGAAATAACGGCTTGATCGGTTATGTGCTGGCAATCGCTTCGGCAATCACATATGCCTTTTATATCGTGTATTGTGATAAACGCAGACTTACCCACATAGATTCGTTTCAATTATCCTTTTATCTTGCGCTCTTTACTGCCTTACAGACATTAGTGATTCATCTGTTTCAGCCGCAGCTGCAGCTTTCATTGCCGCTGCCTGCTTATTTACTGATATTACTGTTGGCGCTGTGCTCAGCGATTCTTGCTGTTATTTTACTGCAGATCGGCATTCGCCTGCTTGGAGGAAGCAGTGCCTCATTCTATTGCTTATTGGAGCCGATCACATCGTTGATCATCGGTATCCTATTCTTACAGGAATCCTTTCGTATCAATAAACTGATTGCCGCAGCGCTTATCATCACTGCCCTTTTTCTTATCTACAAGCAGGATCAAATACAGAGCGATGATGCAAAATCAGCATAAAAAAAACAGAGACTTCTTGATTGAAATCTCTGTCTTTTTCGTTTTGGTTTTAATTACGCTGCAGTTACGTTTGCCGCTTGCTCGCCGCGCTCGCCTTCAACTACATCGTAGTTAACGCTCTGTCCTTCTTCTAAGGTACGGAAACCATCACACTGGATTGCGCTGTAATGAACGAAAATGTCCTTACCGTCTTCACCTGTGATAAATCCGTAGCCCTTATCGGCATTAAACCATTTTACTTTACCTGTACTCATTTTGAATACCTCCTATAAGTGTTTAATAAGAAGCCTTCAATGTATAAAAAAATCACTACTTTCCGGACTTATAATACATTGAACATCTAAATATAATTCCAGAATAGTGAAATCATAGTTATTTGTTGCTTTTTATTACGTGTATATACTAACACGTATCATTGTCTTAGTCAAGTAATTCCTGCTTTTTTGAATTTCGGAGCATACCGAACCTCATCGTAACGGCGCTTTAGTTATCATTGTTTTCACCAGTAAATAGGCTGCATATCCAAGCGATATTAAAATAACGAATCCCTGTGCAAGATAGAAGCCGCTTGACAGCTGTTCTATCATAAACGTATCACACACATTATAAATACCGTGACTCAGAATACATGACATAATACGATTGGTTCGATAATAAAACGCATCGCACATCAAAGCGAAGCTTGCGGTATTAAGCACCTACAGCAAGGTAATATAAAATTCTGCCCCACCCAACAGATTCAACATATGAAGTCCTCCGAATAGAAGGGCGGAAATAAATACAGCAGCTGCATTGATACCGATTAAATACAGAATCAACCAATAAAAGGCAAAGGGTAAGCTGATTTCTTTCTTTTTCATAAAATACTCCTGTTCCATTCAATTAATAACCATCATTTTCGATCAGTGTATCGACATATTCCCAAAGCCGATCCTCGCTGTATCGATTTTCATATTGACGCGTTAAGTCGGTTAAAAAAGCAGCTGATAACGGCAGACAGTATTGAATCGTTTGCCGCAATGCTTGAGAAACCATAATCGCATGTTTCTGAAACAGTGCATAAAAAATCAAATAAAAGCAATCCTTTTCAACAAATTGCAGCAGTTCTGATCTGTCGCATACTTTACTGCCCCTTAAGGAGCTTTGAATATAAGCCAGCAGCTTTCGGATAAGGGTGTCGGCATTTTGCATCGAATGATTGGACAACAGCGTCTGATGAGCATTTATATGATCGCTGATTGCATCCTGAATATCATCACCGAGCTGCAGCATAAAGCCAAAGCGCATACAAAAGCGCTGCTGCTCCTCATCAAGAAATCCATCAATTAAGATACCGTCGGCAATCACAGAGGTACCGCCCTTTTCATAGGAAATCTCAAGCAGTTTGTCATCGCCTAATGAAACAGCGCCGTCCTGTTGTTGAAGTGAGCGTATCTGGGCTGATTGAATCAGCAGCAATGCTTCATAGACCTGCGGATATTCCTTACGATCGAACTGTTCCTCGATAAACGCAATCAAGCTTGAAATTCTTTTCTCATGCGCATTTTTAGGTGTAATCGCACCCTTTAAGCGCTTTGTGAACCATTCATTAAACTGCATCTTATGAGCCTTTGAAACATCGGGATCATCTAAATAATTATCGGAATAAGGATAAAGCATACTGTAGGCAAACATTGCCTTGTGATAGCCGCTGTATTTATGAAACAAGCACTGCAGAATTGCCAAAATCCAAATATTGCGTAACGCCTGCATCGTATCTTGTAAGGACAATTCAGAATCAAAGCTTCTGACATCTCTGAGAAAGGATATTGTCATGTCTTGAAATAAAGTTCGCTCTGTTTCATTTAAGCCGCTGAAGAAATGACTGTCGCCGCTCTGCATCATTTTGGTGATTTCAGTCAATGCCTTCTGTTTCCACAATTTTCTTGAAGCGTTTTGATTGGGAAGCTGTTCCATGAATCGATTCAGCTTGATAATAAAAGCCGCAAGCTTGTTTTCATATTCGTCGCGCTGTTGATCCGATACATACCACTTCGTAAATGAATCATATTGCGTACTGCTTTGCCATTCAGCTAACCCTTCCTCAATCAGTTGTTTAATCAAAATCATCATCAAACTCCAGCTCGATATCTCCCATGCTGCAATCGATGTCCAACTGATACTTTGCATGCTTCGGATGATTGCGAATGCTTTGCGATACACCGTCCGCCTTTTCCTCAGAAGTTTTAATAGAGCCCATCGCCGCATTCAGTTCATAGCTGTAATACCGATTGAAATCATGAAGCGTAACCGAAACATCGCCCATTGAATTATCGATCGTCATATTTCCCTGTCCCTTACCTTCATAATCCACATCGCCCATTTTTTGTGTTATATCCAAGGTTTGATACTGCGCATTGTCTAAGCTGACATCACCCATGGATTGTTCCAATACGATATCCTGCGCATAGATATCATCGACATCAATATCGCCCATGGCAGAATACACCGTAAGCGCAGACAGCCTATTTTCCTTAGGGATCGTAATTGTGAAATGATAATCGCGGGACAGAAAGCCGACGGAGAAAAAGTGAAATCCGTCATCACGTGATTTGATTTTCAATGTATCTCCTTCCTGAATAATTTCATAATCATCGGAATCCAAGTCCTCAGTATACAGCATCAGCTCATCGCCCTGCTGAATCGTAATATCACCTAAATCAATATCCATCTCTAAATTCTGAAACGATGACAGCTTGATTTTCTCCCGATAATCCTCATCATCACGATCGATAAAACCAATTCCGAAAGAACCGCCTTTTCCGTATTGAACACCGAAGGAATCATGCAGTTTTCCGCCTAAGGTAATGCCAAAGATACACAAAACAACTCCCAACACCAGTGAAGCCAACGCAAATACGGCCCATAGCTTATACGATTTCATTTTTTATTCCTCCCTTATGCCGATGATAAAATGATGAAAGTATTTGAATGAAAAACGGCAATGCTTTCTTTATTAAAGTATATGACAGTAAGAAGCATAATCCGGCAACACCGATACAAATCAAAGAAAATCCGATATGGGTAATCAAATCAGCCGGTGCAGTGATATTCATAAATCCCGAAATGACGGAAGCTATCGCAGTATAGATACATGTCGCAAACAGTACCACAGCAAGCATAATAAACACAAATAACAGAATAAAGAATACAAACACCAAAATCGCTGCGGTCAGCGCAAGCGGTAAGGCAATCGGCAATGCGCAGATACCCATAATGATCCAAAACAGCGATTTGATTGCGCTTGACTGTTTGCGCTGATTTTCACCTTTTGCTTCCTTGATCACTGCCTCTGCCTTTAGCTGTGCCGCAAACTTAGCCGGTGCTCCAAGCTCCTTGATTGCGGCCTCCTCACTCTCTGCTTCATTGAAATATTCCTCACAATAAGCAATCGCATCCGCTATATCATTTTCGTCTAACCCTTCAAGACGCTTTTTTAATTCCTTTGTATATTCCTCACGATTCATGTTCATTCCCTCCTTCAATCAGCATTTGGTCGATCTGCTCACGGAATCCCTGCCATTCCTCAACATAAAAGCGATACTGACGCTTGCCTTTTTCCGTCAGCCGATAATAGCGGCGATTTCTTCCCATATGCTCCTCGTCATAGGTTTCCAAGCAGCCTTCTCTGGTAAGCCTGCGCAGTACCGGATACAAGGTTGATTCCGATACCTGCAGCACCGATTTTACTTCTTGCGTTAATTTATAGCCGTAGGCAGCTTCCTTATGCAGAACAGCCAGCACAAGTGCATCTAACAGTGCTGCACCAAGTTGAAATACCATGTCATCGCCTCCTCTTTATAATATTATACGTTGTATAATATTATATGTCAATAAGTGATACAGAAACAAAATGAAACAGAATTAAATGTTGATGCTTCCATTTTGATTGAGGACTGATTAGACAATAAAAAAGAACTGCATCATATGCCGATACAATTCTTTTGATTACTATGCTTTTTAGCCCGCTAAAAATCCGAAATAGAGTATTACGATAATACCCAAGATAATTCGATAAACGCCGAATACCTTGAAATCGTGCTTTCTGATATAAGACAGCAGCATTCTGATCGCAAATACCGAAACAATGAACGAAATAAAGGTACCGATCAATAAAAGCAGCCATTCTCCGCCGGTGAACATGCCGACCTTTAAAAAGTATTTCAACAGTTTTAATGAACTGGCACCTGCCATGACCGGTACTGCCAGAAAGAACGAAAATTCACTGGCAACATAACGTGAACAGCCCAACAATACCGCACCGAGAATCGTCGCACCGCTTCGTGAGGTTCCCGGAATTGCCGCCAAGACCTGAAAGCAGCCAATCAAAAATGCAGTACGATAGGTCAATGCTTCAAGATTTCGCATAGTCGGCTTATGCACAATATTTTCAATGACGATAAAGGCAATACCGTATATGATCAAGGTAGCCGCAATGACAAACTCACCGGATAAATAATCCTCTAAAATCATATCCAACGGCAATCCGACGATTACGATCGGAATACAGCCGATGATTACCTTTTTCCAAAGCTCAAGCGCATCCTTTTTTTCACTGATGCTCTTTTGGGGCGAAAACGGATTCAGCTTATGAAAATATAATACGATAACGGCTAAAATAGAGCCGAACTGAATCACTACCTTAAAAACTTCAAAAAACTCCGGAGATGAGGTCATAGGCCAAATCCGGTCAAATAAAATCAAATGTCCGGTACTACTGATGGGAAGCCATTCGGTAATACCTTGAATAATGCCTAATATAACTGCCTTACATATCTCAATAAAATCCATAGAATTCTCCTTTATTATTGCATCGCAATATCAATCCAAAACTGTGATGTTTAAATGAAAGCACAAATCAAGCCGATTACGGCACAAATCAAACCAACGCACCAAAACATAATTACGACCTGTGTTTCCTTATAACCGCACATTTCAAAGTGATGGTGCAGCGGTGCCATTTTAAAAATACGCTTTTTGGTTCGTTTATAATGCGCTACCTGAATTACGACTGACAGCATTTCCGCTAAGAATACTCCGCCGATAATAACAAGCAGCAGCTCCTGTTTCAATATCATCGCGCTTGCGGCAAGTAAGCCTCCTAACGCAAGACTGCCTGTATCACCCATAAAAATACGAGCCGGATGCAGATTAAAGCGCAGATATCCCAGCAGCGAACCGCTGATCGCCAACAGAAATAATGCGAGCTCTGTTTTTTCCTGTACCAGCGCAAATATAATATAAGGGAAAATCGCAATCAAACCGGTACCTGCACATAAGCCGTCTAAGCCATCGGTAAAATTGACCGCATTGGATTCAGCCGTAAACATAATAAAGATCAAGCCAAAATATAAGATGCCTAAGTCCCATGTCAAATTTAATACAGGGATATGCAGAGTTGTCTCCGCAATGCTTTGATAAATGAAATAAAATACAACTGCCAACACCGACTGCAATGCGAATTTATAGGCAGGGCGAAGTCCTTCATTGTTTTTTCTTACCACAATGATAAAATCATCGATAAAGCCGATCAGCGCATAGCCGAGATACGCCAATATCACAATCATCATCTCTGTGTTGAAAAAGGATTGCGGCTGCAGTACCAAAGTAATCAATACCGGTATCAGCACAAAAACGATGCCGCCCATCGTAGGGGTACCGCCCTTTGCCTTATGTGATGCCAAGCCCTCCTCGCGCTCTACCTGTCCGAATTTGATTTTATGTAGAAACGGAATCAGAATCGGCATAACCGCTAAGGTTGCGACCAAACTCGCTGTAAAAGCGATCAAATAACTAATATTCATATCGATTATCCTCCAAAGCCCTGTATAAGACTTCTAGGTCAGAAAAGGGATATTTTTTATCATTAAACACCTGATAGGCTTCATTTCCTTTTCCCGCAATTACTATTATATCATGCTCATGCGCAATTTTCACTGCATATTTTATTGCGCAGGCACGATTTTCAAATATTTCAAAAGTGTGTTCAAGACCTTCGATCATATCATAAAGGATTTGATTTGGAGGTTCATGACGTGGATTATCCGTTGTAAAAATTGCCGTATCAGCGTAGTATGAGGCAATCTGCGCCATTTCACTTCGCTTACTGCGATCACGATTGCCGCCGCAGCCGCAGATTACGATCATTTTTCGTTCTTTTAACTGATTTACTGTCTGTAACAGTGTTGATAATGAGCTTGCGGTATGGGCATAGTCAATAATCACATAGCGATGATTGATTTCATGAGTTTCCATGCGTCCGCTGACAGGATGAAGCTTTTTTACCGCTTCCTGCCTTGTTTTCCGCTTTATATTCATTTCATGCAGAATCACAAGACACTGTGCGGTATTATATACATTATGAAGGCCCAAAAGCCTCATTTCATAGGGAACACCCTGTAAGGTAAAAGAAGAACCGCTTGCCTTAAGATCGACTGCACTGATTTGAAAATGCGCCTGTCCCTGCCCGACGGTCACTACCTTATGGTCATGAAAAGAATATAAGGGATGAAGTGATTTATCATCATGATTCACAATTAAAATACCGTTGCGCTTGAGATAACCGCGCAGCTTCAGCTTTGTGTATTGATAATGAGTTCTTGTGATATGATAATCCAAATGATCGCTGGCAATATTTGTATAGATAACAGCATCAAAGCGAATAAAGCCGATTCGCTCTTGATCGATGGCATGTGAGGAAACCTCCATAATGACAGTTGATAAATTATACTTCATCGCTTGATGAAAATAATAGCCCAAGACACAGGCAGAGGGTGTTGTATTATCAATCGCAATCTCACGATCCAAAAAGCGTACTGCTCCTGTTCCGATAACCATAACGCGCTGTTTCATCGTTTTTAAAAGCTGCGCCAAAATATCGCTGACGCTCGTTTTCGCATTTGTACCGGTAACACCTATAACACGCAGATGACGGCTCGGATCACCGTAGTAGTTACGTAAGACTACTCTCTGCGCTCTGATGATATTATCACAGTGATAACAATCTTTTTTGTTTACGCCCTCCCACAAAACGACTGCACCCTTTTCCAGTGCCTCTGTGATATAATCGGCACCGTTTTGAACACTGCCCTGACGTGCAATAAACAGCCAATCCTTTTGAAGCATTCTGCTGTCATCACTGATACCGAGAATTACTCGTTCATCTGTTGTCTTAATCTGTATCTGTCGCAACAGTTTCGCCAACGTGATCGCTGCCAAGTGTAATCCACACCTTTCCACCCTCGTCCAACACAGTACCGGCCTGCGGAAGCTGATCGATTACGGTATCACCTTCTCCGATAAATTCAAACTGCAGTCCCTCCTGTGTTACTTTCTTTTTCTCCTTGCCGATAAAGTCTTCTACCTTGATGCGATTCACATCGCCCCAAATTTTCTTTTTCGGCAGCTGTTCATCTGTCTTTTTGACCTCTAAATACGGTAATATATCCTGCAGACAATTCTTGATGATCGGACCTACCACCGTACCGCCGTATAGAATATCATTATGCGGTGCATCCGCTGCGATGTATAATACGATCTGCGGGTCATCCATCGGTGCAGCACTGATCATGGATAATATATATTCATTCGCCATATACACGCCGTTTTGTGCCTTCTGTGCAGTACCTGTTTTGCCGCCGATGCGATAGCCCTCGATATATGCGGGCTTACCGCCGCCGTTTGCGACCACACTCTCCAGTGCATAACGCATCTGATCGCTTGTTTCCTTCGAGATTACCTGTCGCTTCACTGTCGGCTGAAATTCCAAAATAGTATCATGCGTCAACGGATCCTCGATAGATTTTGTGATATACGGTTCATACAAGGTACCGCCGTTTACAATTGCGCTGAAGGCCGTCACAAGCTGAATCGGCGTTACGGATAAGCCTTGTCCAAAGGCAACGGTTGCCTGTTCCACCTCTCCCATCGCTTCTTTCTTGAACATGATACCTGTCGATTCACCGGGCAAGTCAATTCCTGTTTTAGAGCCGAAGCCAAACTTTGTCACATAAGAATATAAATTATCTAAGCCCAGTCGTCGTCCGATTTCCACAAAGCCGGGGTTTGAAGAATTTTCCAGCACCTGTAAAAAGGTCTGCAGGCCATGTCCGCCTGCCCGCCATGATTTAATGCGAGCGCCGCCTACCATCTCATAACCCTTGTCCATATACGTATCCTTAAACATATCAAATAGGTTTAAATCAAGCGCAGAGGAAAAGGTAACCGATTTAAAGGTAGAGCCCGGTTCATAGCTTTTCCATATCGGCAGGTTGCGATTATAGATATCGCTGTCATATTTCTCATAATGATTCGGATCAAAATCCGGCTTTGAAACCATCGCTAAAATAGCCCCTGTTTTCGGATCCATAGCGACTGCCAATGCATTATCGGGATGATATCGCTCCATTAGATTATTCAATTCTCTTTCTACGATATCCTGAATATTGGAATCAATCGTAAGCTTTACATCCATGCCGTGTCCCGGTGCTTCATAGGATTCATTATACAGTTCTACATTATGGCCCTTCGCATCAAAGGGAATATTTAAGGCTCCGCTTTTAGCGCTTAAAATTTCATCATATTGCAGCTCTAATCCTGCCAGTCCCTGATTATCAATCCCGGTAAAGCCAAGCACCTGTGCCAAGTAGCTGTTGTTGGGATAATTGCGCAGAGAATCCTGTACCAAATAAACGCCGGGAAGATCCATTGACTCTAATTGTATTGCCTTTTTATCAGCGATCAAGCGTCCCTCCGGCTGGATTTTTTGCGTGCTGACATGCTTCGTTATCGTCTCATAGATTTTATTTTCATCTGCATCAAGCACCTCGGCAAGCTTTTGTGCCGTTGTTTTTGGGTCCTTTATTTGAGCCGGAACAACCATGATCGAGGTTGATGGAATGTCATGTGCCAATATATTACCATTTTTATCCAAAATACTTCCTCTCAGTCCCGCAACCGTAAAATCACGCTCCCAAAGATTCAAAGCTCGTGCCATAATATCGGTATGATGAAAAATTTGTTCATAGCCGAGCTTTCCGAGTATCAAGGTAAAAATACATGAGCAACATATAAAAATGATTTGAATTCTCTTTTTGACCTTACCGCGTATCATACAGTGACCACCTCAATCTATTTTATGAAGCAAACGATTGTTTCATGTCTTTTGTGTCACCTATGCGATTTATCGATTATTACAGTATTGAAAACCTAAACTAAAAAAGAACCGAGCCGTAAAGGTTCGATTCTTAATTTAGCTTTAGTTTTGTTCTTTTGCCAATGCTACTAAGCGTTTATGACGTTTGATAGCATCCTTCTTTGTCTTTTCAAACATTTCGTATGCAGTTTCACCCTTCAGCTTCGGTAGCTGTGCATAACGCGTTTCACACATCATGAAGTCTAACATCTTATCGAAATCAGGCTCTTTAGAGTCGATTGTCAACGGCTGTTCTTTGCGTGGATCAAAGCGATACAGATCTAAATAGCCGCATTCAACAGCTTTTGCCTGTGTTCTTTGATGGTTCGCAAGTCCTCCCTTGATACCGTGTTCTGCACATGGAGAGTAAGCGATAATCAAAGATGGTCCGTCATAGCTTTCTGCTTCCTTCAACGCTTTCAAGGTTTGCGCCTTATTAGCACCCATGGAAATCTGCGCTACATATACATGACCGTATGCCATCGCAATCTGTCCCAAATCCTTCTTTGCCGTTGTTTTACCGCCGGCTGCGAATTTCGCAATAGAAGCTGCCTGAGAAGATTTTGAAGACTGACCGCCGGTATTAGAGTAAACCTCAGTATCTAATACCAATACGTTTACATTTAAGTTATTGGCAAGTACGTGATCCAATCCGCCGTAACCGATATCATATGCCCATCCGTCACCGCCGACGATCCAGATTGATTTAGAAATCAGATCCTCATCAGCTAAGGATTTCACATCTGCATTAGCTTCTTTTGCGGCTAATTCTTTGATGGTCGGTGCAACCTCGCGCTCTGCGTCACGATCTCCGTGAACCTCTAAGTATTTCTCAAACGCTGCTTTCAATTCAGGCGCAACGCTGTCCTTATTGTCTTCCATGATTTTCAGAATACGTGCTTCTTTATAGTTGTTGGCAAGTGCCATACCGTAACCGAATTCCGCATTATCCTCGAACAAGGAGTTTGCCCATGCAACACCTTCACCGTTTTTATCATTTACGAACGGAGTTGACGGAGTAGAAGAGCAGTAAATCATAGAGCAGCCGGTTGCATTCGCTACTAACATATCGCGACCGAACAGCTGAGAAACTAATTTATAGTACGGAGTTTCACCGCATCCCGGACAAGCACCGGAAATTTCAAAGTACGGCATTAAGAACTGGGAACCCTTAACCGTATCTTTAGGGAAGAACTCATCTTTATATTCAGTGTTTTTGAACAGGTAATCTGCCAATGGTTCCTGATCTAATTTTTCATTGATATCAACCATTTCAAGTGCTTTATTGCCTGCTTTACCCGGACACTCAACCACGCACAGACCGCAGCCGACGCAGTTTGCCGGAGTAACCTGAATACGATATTTCATATTTTCTACGCCTTTGCCCATTGCCGGAATTGTTTTGAATTCCATCGGAGCGGCAGCGATTTCTTCATCAGTCAATAAGAACGGACGAATTGTCGCATGCGGACATACAAAGGAACAGATACCGCACTGGATACAGTTTTCCGGATGCCAAGTAGGTACTTGAACCGCAATGGTGCGTTTTTCGTTGAAAGATACGTTATTGCGGATACTTCCGTCTAACAAGAAATCGTTAGTGAATGCGCTGACCGGCATGTCATAGCCTTCTAAGCCATTGATTACCGCAACATGATTATCGAAATATTCATCTCCGGTCAATTTACGTCCGGCATTATAAGTCAACTCAGCCCAGCTCGGATCTACAGCTACCTGTTCGATACCGTCTTTACCTGCATCGATTGCTTTGTAGTTTAACTGAACAACCGCATCACCCTTCTTAGAGTAGGATTTCTTAGCTGCTGCCTTCATTAAATCTACGGCTGTATCATAAGGCATAATTTGTTCATTCAAAGCGAAGAATGCTGACTGCAGAATTGTGTTGGTACGTCTTCCCATACCGATTTCCTGTGCAATCTTAGTCGCATTGATAATATAGAATTTTGCTTCCTTTTTCGCTAACTGAACCTTCATACGATTCGGCATATGCTCAACGATTTCTTCTTTAGAGAAAGTTGTATTCAATAAGAAGGTACCGCCTTTTTTCAGATTTCTTACCATATCGTATTTGAACATATACGCATCAAGTGAACAAGAAATAAAGTCTGCATTGTTAATATAATAAGTAGAATGAATCGGTGTGCTTCCAAAGCGTAAGTGAGAGCGTGTTACTCCGCCAGCTTTTTTAGAATCATATGCGAAATATGCCTGTGCATACTGATCAGTGTTATCTCCGATAATCTTGATCGTTGATTTATTCGCAGAAACGGTACCGTCAGAACCAAGTCCCCAGAATAAGCAGCTTGTGCAGTCTGATTCAACTGTAAAGTCTTCATCCGGTGTCAAGCTTAAGTTTGTAACATCATCCTCAATACCGATTGTGAAGCCATGAATCAGCTTATCACCCTTTAAGTGATCGAATACTGCTTTTACATGGTTCGGCTGAGTATCCTTAGAACCTAAACCGTAGCGTCCGCCGATAATTTCAATATCTTTGTCTTTTAATGCGGCAAGAACATCTAGGTAAAGCGGTTCACCGATAGAACCTGTTTCTTTCGTACGATCCAATACAGCAATTTTCTTGACTGTCGCAGGTAATACATCTAACAGGTATTTTACTGAGAACGGACGATACAAGTGAACCTTGATCATACCGACTTTTTCACCCTTAGCAACTAAGGCATCGATTGTTTCCTTAGCACATTCAGTTACAGAACCCATCGCTACGATGATTCTTTCTGCATCCTCAGCACCATAATATGTAAATGGTGCATATTCACGTCCTGTTACTTTAGAGATTTCCTTCATGTAGCGTGCTACGATTTCAGGAACCTTATCATAATGTTGGTTGCGTGCTTCCATACCTTGGAAGAAAATATCGTCATTTTCAGCACCGCCGCGAGTTACCGGATTGGTATGCGGATTTAAAGACTGCTTGCGATAAGATGCAAGTGCTTCCTGATTCACAAGTCCTTTTAATACTTCATAATCCATTATTTCAACTTTTTGGATTTCATGAGAAGTACGGAATCCGTCAAAGAAGTGCATGAACGGTACATGACCTTCGATAGCAGCCAAGTGTGCAACACCCGCTAAGTCCATTGCTTCCTGTACGGAATGAGAAGACAGCATGCATACACCTGTTTGGCGGCATGCGTAAATATCTTCATGATCACCGAAAATATTCAATGCACGAGCCGCAAGCGCACGAGCCGCTACGTGAATAACTCCCGGCAGACATTCACCGACCATCTTATAGATATTTGGAATCATCAATAATAAGCCTTGTGAAGCTGTAAAGGTTGTTGCCAAAGTACCTGCCTGCAAAGCACCGTGTACTGCACCGGCAGCACCGCCCTCTGACTGCAACTCAGCTACTTTTACAACCGTATCAAATACATTTTTTCTGCCCTGCGTTGCCCACTGGTCTACAACCTCTGCCATCGGAGAGGATGGAGTAATCGGGTAAATCGCTGACAGTTCGGTAAGCGCATACGCACAATGTGCTGCAGCGGTATTACCGTCCATAGACATGAAATTCTTTGCCATAAGTTTTGTTTTCCTCCTTGCGTAAAAACATTACTTTAATATTATAATCCACAATCGCATTTTTTTAAAGTGATTTACGGGTATTTTCGAACATTTCTTTAGGTATTTCTCTTTTACAAGGGAGGAAACAGCGTTTGTAGTGATTGCTCAAGCGCTTATGATATCGGAATCGGCTAACCTTTTCATTATAATTTTGCATTAACATGCACATATTCGGTATTACATTGCATCTACATTGCTTAGGTTATCAAGTTTAGACTGTCGATCACACTTGGTCACAGTGTTGGGTTTATACATAGTTATGCTTCTTAGGGCTCATTTGAAAATTCATCCTGAATTGCAAGTAGAAAGTGGAAATAAGATAAGAGATCAAACATAGAAGCAAGAATCATCATAGAAACCAATGTTAGTTAATTCCTGTAAGAAAGATTGTTCGGCGGAAATGTAGCCAAGAATCTTTCTTTTCTTATTGTTAATCTGCCGATTAATGGAACGTGAAACAGCTATATCGATGGTGTTGATATCAGTACCTTTTTTGATGAATCTACGAATAAGTCCATTGCAGTTTTCATTGCTTGCACGATCACAAGAATGGTAGGGTCTGCCGAAGTATACAGAAGTCCTTTTTTCTTTGCTGCCGGGCTTACGTTCAATATCAGCATATCTAGCGAACTCAGAACCGTTATCAAAAGTGAAAGACTTGAAAATGGATGAAAAGTGTTCTCCATAGAATCTATGTATCTGATTGATTTTCATGTAAACCTGTTTGGACGATTTTCTGGGAATCGGAATCATAATATAAAACCTTGTTTTACGTTCAATAAGCGTTAAATAGGCACCGTTTTGTCCGTCACGGGGACCTGTTACCAGATCACCCTCCCAATGTCCGAACTCGCTTCTATCGTCCATTTCAAACGGTCTTTCACTGATAGGAGTACCTTTCTGACGTTTGGGTATGTATTCCTTGTAGTTTTTCTTAGGTTTGCGTCTTGTCATACCGGGAAGATCAATAGGTTTAAGGTCAATCTTGTTTTGGTGAACATAATTGTAAATAGTTTTGGTACAAACAGTAGTCATACCGGTAATCTTATCGGGATGATGTAGAATCAAGTTGTTTACAGTTTCGTCAACGGAGGAGAGCTTGTTAGATTTTACTTCGTTCACAACAAGGTCAATAAAATCTTTCGCTTTATCAAGTTTAGAAATATTAGAAACCTTACGAAGCTTTGTACGCTTATGAAAGGCAGCGGAAGCAGATAATTCCTTATGAGTGATAAGATCAGAATCCAATATAGAGATGGAAGCATCCTTAATGATGGAATAAACATTAGAAACGGAAGTACCAACATCAGAAGCAAGAGAGCGGATCAAGGCAGTTCTGCCGGTATTCCGCTTTTTACCGTGATGGAAAGCATCGTGTTTGGTGATTTCACGAATGATGTATTCATAATGTTGAAAAGAAAGATGTTTAAATTTTGAAGAAGGTGTGATAATATTGTAGTTGTCCATAGAAATGTATCCTTTCTGTTGTGGTGACATAATGATACTATTTCTACGGACTTTTTTCATCTTTTCTTAAGTCCACTTTCTTTTTACAATGAGCATTTGAAAATTCATTTATAAAATTTCATAAAAGGGCTTGTATTTTATTGAATATTTGGTATAATAATCAAGCAATAAAAAAATGACTCCTTAGCTCAGCTGGCAGAGCAACTGACTCTTAATCAGTGGGTCCAGGGTTCGATTCCCTGAGGGGTCACCATTTGAAAAACAAGCGTCCTTATAATGGGCGCTTTTTTATAGGTTCTATGCTTATTACAAACACACTAATCTTTTATACAAGAAAAGGAGTGAAATGTTATGGTTAGTGGGTTTACAAATCGTGAAATCACAATGATGTGTGATAAACAACAAAAGGTAACTACAGATTTAAAAAATGGCACATGGACTTTTGATGAAGCGTTACTACAATTCAATCGTTATTGCGTCATCAAAAACTTGCGTGAGAAAACAATCAAGGATTATCAAGAAGCTTATGGACGTTTTGTTTCATTTCTGCAACAGTATACAGTCCTGTCAGTTGTTGGTGAATTAACAAAACGCCATGTGGAAGATTACATCATTCATCTAAAAGGAACAGGCATGAAGGATACATCGGTAAACACTTGTTTGAGAGGTATACGAGTTATTTTGAATTTCTTATCCGAACAGGAAGCGTGTATTCGTATTAAAGTTCCTATGCAAAAAACTGATAAGATGATAAAAGAAACTTATTTGGCAATTTTGGATATCACTAAAAAGTGGACAGGAACGCCGCATAATTGGATGAGCACCGCAAATCAGCTAATGATTTATTTCGAGGGGAGGATTGTCAATGATGACTTAATCGTTTAAAATAATGAAAAAGCGGCTACTACTTCCGCTTCTTCATGATATTTACGGTTTACACAAAAAATAAAACACTCTCGTGCTTAATTTTCTTGTTCTTTCATAAGAAAACACAATCAAAAACATTTTCCGAGTATAAATATACCCATGAATAGTTTTATTCGTCAGAATGGCTGTAAATCATTGATAGAAAAGCAATACAGGCATGTGGATAAAATGGTAAAGGATGTTACTAGCATTTACCCCCTTACTAATGGTGGTATGAAAAAGATGAACTAAAAAGACACAGAACCTAACTCAGTTTAGTTTAGGTTCTTTTAATTCCTTTTCATTACTGAAATGTATGAACGCAATAAGTAAACACTTAACAGTAAATCCTTAAATTTAGGAATCGCAAGCAATATCCTGTAACTATCTGTATTTTTAAGCGAATCGTGACTTTCACGAATTGCAGCAACCATCCTAAAATTCAGAATGGTTACAACCAAGGACAAATTGACTGCGGTCAGTGTACGTTAAAATCAATTCTAAGGGGTCAAATAGATTGAATCACGGCGATTCGCTATTAATTCGCTATTAATTGGTAATAAATAGCCGCCTTTGACTATTCTGCGCTCTATGCGTTGTTATTAGTGGCTGTATTGATATGCAGTTAAAAGGGGAAAGATTGAATCCTGTAAGTAAAAGGTCGTGAAATACAATCATTAAGCTAATCTAAATAAAAAGAGGGATTAAACCCTCACATTCCCTAAGCCACATTTAATGGTTGAGGTACTGATAAACATTAATACATTGGGTGGGCGATAGTTCCACCATCTCATCGAGCATAAGCCCTACACTTGACATTTTCATGCGCGATAGCCATCTTTCTATCCTCAATGTATGGATATTATACAATACTAACCAATATTTTTAATATTGATTTTTAGTTTATCGTCTTTATCAAGAATTTCAATGATCTCATAGATTGTATCCATAATTTCATCAGTTGCATATCCCATAACTGTATATTTAATTTTGTTTTTTTTAAAGTAGTACAACTGATCTGCTTTAATAAATGCTTCTTTCCCATTTTCAGGATTACAAGATCGATCATTCTGTGTGATGAGGATATTTTCAATATACTTTAATTTCTTTTGTTTGTGTCTTTCATCTTTAATACTTGACATAACACTAGCCACAAGATCATAGGATAAGCCGCTAATCGTGCCTCCTTCATCTTCTATGACTATAAAAGAATGACGTTTCATTTCCATTCCATCTTCTGATATGTAGCTGTTAATTCTGATTATGTCTCCCCGTCTGCACATACTGAACCTCCTATTTATATGTTTTAGGAGGCAAAGTAAATAAAGCCTTAACTTTTCCTTTTTCAACATCAGCGGAATAAATAACAGGACTAATGCCTTGCTTTGACTCGTTTTTTATTCGTGGTCGTTCTTTTTCAAAAAAGGATTTAGGCAGTTTTCTTTTCATAAGATAACCTCCTTATTATTTCATATATATGATACTCAAAAAAAACTATGACGTCAATAATTTTTTTGCACGTAACAGCATGTAACGATATGGAACAGCACATAATAAGTGCATAGTGATATGTAACAGCATAGAATCCGCATAACAAAAGGACACCCATTAAGTGTCCCTTGTGCTATTATGCTTGGCTGGTGTGCCTGTCCCAGCATCTCTTTTTTTAACCGCTTGGGTGTATAGCGACACTAAATTTCTACCTCAAGCATTCATAGCAGGCATAATTGCCATGCCATTATGATATACCATAGTAGCCTATTTGTAAAGGCTGTATTTAGATTAGAATCTTATGGTTTTTGTTTGTTCTTATCATTCCTTTTCTTGCTTTAGATCCGACTTATCAAATTCAATCAACGGCTTACCTGTTTCGTTATCATTAAAGGCTAGCGTTGTATTGGTTAAATCGGCTATTTCGATAAGTTCATCTGCTCTGAAAGTATCTGTATTTTTTTATTACTTATTTGTTGCTTAGATACATTCATATAGTCAGCATAATCAGAAAAATTCTTTCCTTTTAAACTTAGTAACGCTTTTACTTTATCATATTTCATACTATTTCACTCTTTCTGATTGCCTAAGTCGGTCATATCAATTGATACTACTGCTTTTCCTGTTTCCTTGTCGTTGAAAGCTAGTTCTGTGTTAGTTGCATCGGCTAAGACAATTAGTTCACGTAAATTGAATCGTGTGAATTACAGCATAAGTACCCTTTAAAGGTTCTTCTTACAAACTAGGATTAAAGAAATCAACCTATTTTTATCATTTAAACAAAACTGACAAGGATTTCAAAAATGACAATATAATGAATCAAATCATAGAAATCTATTACAACCATAAGAAACGCTATGGATATCGCAGAATCGCCTTAGAATTAGCTAATAGAGGGTATAAAGTAAACCATAAGAAGGTCAAACGCTTGATGTCTGTCATGAGCTTATATGGCGCTACACCAAAAGCAAAATATAAGTCATATAAAGGTGATATGAATGGAACGGTAAAAAACAAGCTCTTAACACAAATCATAGATGAAGAACATCATCGCACTTATTATGAAAGAGATTTCAATACAACAAGGTGTAATGAAAAATGGTCGACCGATGTATCAGAGTTTCATATCGCTGCCGGTAAACTTTATCTATCTCCAATCATCGATATGCATAATCGTGAAATCGTATCTTACAACATATCCGAGCGTCCTAATTTTGAACAAATCAAAGACATGATCAATAAGGCATTTTATAAATATTCTAATCTAAAAGGTTTGATTTTACAATCGGATCAAGGCTGGCAATATCAAATGGAAGGCTATCACAAAATTCTATCAGAGAAAGGGATAGTGCAATCAATGTCACGCAAAGGCAACTGTTTAGATAATTCGTCGATTGAGAATTTCTTTGGAAAAATGAAAAATGAAATGTTTTATGGGAATGAATATAAATATCAATCATTAAAAGAATTGAGGGTTGCCATGGAAGAGTACATCGAGTATTATAATACACAGAGAATTACAACTAAATTAAAAGGAATTGACGGTAGTGTGTAAAAATTTGTGTAAACCTTCAAAAGTAGTATGATAAAATATATGAAATTGGAGGTTTTTCTAATGAACAAAAGAAAAGAATTAGTAAAAGAGTTAATAAAAGAATTTGAGTTAAAAGATACCAATGATATTTCAAGCATGTTTCGTGAATTGATGGGTGACACCATTCAAGAAATGCTGAACAGTGAGCTTGACGAGGCATAGGGATATGAAAAATACGATCAGTCCAATAAGAAAACCGTGAACTCAAGAAATGGCTTCTCTGAAAAAAGTATGAGGAGTGAACATGGTGATGTAACAATCAAAATTCCAAGAGATCGTAAGGGTGAATTTGAGCCACAGGTCGTGAAAAAATATCAAAAGGACCTGGGATCAATCGAACATCAAATCATCACATTATATGCCAAAGGTATGAGTAACAGAGAGATTGAGGATTTCATAAAAAACATGTATGGCGCAGAGGTATCACCTTCCTTAATATCACGTATCACCTATCGTATACTGCCGGAAATCAGAGAATGGCAAAACAGACCGTTAAAACGCTTGTATGCGATGGTATTCATGGATGCGATACATTATCATGTACGCAAGGAAGGAAGTGTCGTAAACAAAGCTATATATATCGCCATCGGCATTGACATGAGTGGATATAAAGAGGTATTGGGGTTGTATATCGGTGAAGCGGAAACCATTAAATTCTGGTTAAGTGTAATGAATGAACTCAAAAACAGAGGGACAGAAGATATACTGATCTGTTCTGTAGACGGCTTAAATGACTTCTCACAAGCGATAACAGCGGTATATCCACAGACGATCGTACAACGCTGCATCGTACATCAAATCCGCAACAGCACACGTTATGTGAGCTATAAAGATATCAAAGAATTTATGCGTGATCTAAAGAGTGTCTACCAGGCAGCTACACTGGAATTAGCAGAGCACAATCTAGAAAAAGCAGAAGAAAAATGGAAGGATAAATATCCAAGCAGCACCAAGTCATGGCGAGAGAACTGGGCAGAATTAAGTGCATATTTTGATTATCCGCAAGCGATACGAAAAATGATATATACAACGAATTCAATTGAGAATTTCAACCGGCAATTACGAAAAGTGACGAAAACCAAATCCAGTTATCCAAGTAATGACGCCTTATTAAAATCACTGTACTTGGCAATCATAGATATCACGAAAAAAATGGACAGGAAGGCCGCATAACTGGATGAGCATCGCAAATCAGCTAATGATTTATTTCGAGGGGAGGATTGTCAATGATGACCTAATCGTTTAAAATAATGGAAAAGCGGCTACTACTTCCGCTTCTTCATGATATTTACGGTTTACACAAAAAATGAAACACTCTCTGCTGCAAAGTGCGTTAGCTGTAAATGAAAAGCAAAAAAACTCATCCGTGCATTCACCTCATAACTCCTAAAGTATGAAAAGGGCCGAAAGACATCCTTTCAGCCCTGCATTTATTCATAATCCTTACATAAACCTATCACAATCAGTCATCGACACAACTCATGTGATAGCATTCATCAGTCTAAATCTTCGCCATTGGATGCAATGACTTTCTGATACCAATAAAAAGAATCCTTTTTATAGCGTTCAAATGTCCCGTTTCCCTCATCATCAACATCCACATAAATGAAGCCATAACGCTTTTTCATCTCCCCTGTGGAAACACTGACAAGATCAATGCATCCCCATGGGGTATAGCCAATAAGATTGACACCGTCCTCTACCGCTTTCTTCATTTCCTTAATATGCTCACGAATATAATCAATGCGGTATGGATCATGAATCTCTTTGTTTACCGGTGTATCTAATGCACCCAAGCCGTTTTCTGTAATAAAGATCGGTACATGATAGCGATCATAAACCTTATTTAAAGTATAGCGTAATCCAACCGGATCAATGGGCCAATCCCAATCTGTCAGCTTCAAATAAGGGTTTTTTACACCGCCCATAATATTGCCACTGGTCGTTTCATCAAAATTCTGCGTGCTTTCACAAATGCTCTGATAATAGGAAAAGCTGTAAAAATCACATATACCTTCCTTCAAAGCCTGCCTTTCTTCCTCATTCAAAGCGATCTGAATGTGATTGCGCTCAAAATAATTCCATGCATAATAAGGATATTCTCCTCTCAGCATTACATCAGAACACATACAGTTATGCACCAAATCGTTCTGATGCACATAAAAGACATCATCCGGATTACAGGTACGCGGATAGCGGGTAATATGGCAGATCATCGTACCGAATCGGAACTTCGGATTGATCTTTCTGCCTACCTTCACTGCCTTTGCACTGGCGATCAGCACATTATTCAGCGCATTCATACGCAGATTGGGATCATCTTTTTGGTTGTTAAAATCAGTAGAACCCTCGATATAAATACCGCCTTGAATCAAATTTGACAAAGGAAGCATCAAGTTATTAACTTCATTAAACGGCAGCCAGTAGGTCACATCATTTTGATAACGAGTGAATATCGTTTCACAGTACTTTACATACAGATCAATCACCTTTTTATTAGGCCAGCCATGATATTTTTTGACAATATTCAACGGCATTTCATTATGGGAAATCGTCACCAATGGCTCAATCCCGTATTTTTTCAATTCCTTCAATACATTATCATAAAACTGTAAACCTGCCTCGTTAGGCTTTTCATCATCTGCGTTAGGATAAATTCTTGCCCATGCGATGGAAAAGCGATATACTTTAAATCCCATTTCCGCAAACAATGCGATATCCTCTTTGTAATGATGGTAAAAATCAATCCCTTTTTGATAAGGAAAATAATAGGAATCATCCATATCCAAAGAAATTTTTCGAGGTTCCTGATGAGAGCCTACGCTCATTACATCTGAGACGCTCAAACCTTTGCCATCTTCCAAATACGCCCCTTCACACTGATTCGCTGCGGTCGCACCGCCCCATAAAAAATCTTTACAAAAACCCATACCTATTCATCCTTCCATTTTAACACAATCAATGCAATTACCGTAACAATCATTGATACAGCTACCCCCAGCATATAGAACCAGAAGGTATCAGTCATTGCCAACACGATCGTTCCAAAAGGCACAAAGCCAAAGGATAAATACTGCACCTTGAACAATGCCATAACTGCGCCGCCGGCAGCACCGCCAATGACGGTTGCGATAAGCGCCTTGCGGTATTTGGTAATCAAGCCGAACAGAACCGGCTCCGTCACACCGATCATAGCTGTCACACCGGTAGACAGACCCACAGATTTCGTTTTTTCATTTTTGGAGCGAAAGAAGATATACAGGGCACAAATTGCCATTGCCGAATTGGAAGCTGCACTTGTCACCGGATACAAGAAATCGTAACCCAATGTCGAAAGGTTCTGTGCGATCAACGGACTCATCGCTACCTGCATACCGGACATCAGCATAAACGGATAGATTGCACCGCAAATCGCACCACCGACAGGACCAAGTGACTCATACAGCCATAAGATCGCATCCGCGACGAATACGCCGAGCCAACCGCCGATGGGGGCCAGCAATGCCCATCCGACCACTGCCGAAAGCATCACTGTGATGAGCGGAGTTACGATGATATCGATCATCTTCGGCACAAATTTTTTACAGAATTTCTCAATATAGGATTGGAAATATACGGTTAAAATTGCCGGAACTACAGTTGAAGAATAACCGGCATAGGTAATCGGCAGAAAACCAAACAATTTAATCGTCGTTCCCGCCATTGCGGAAAATGCCGGAAGCATCAGTATTGCACATGTTGTCGCAGCTAATACAGGACTGCACTTAAAGCGTTGTCCTGCCGAATAACCGATCAGTACAGGCAGGAAATAGAAGGCTGCCTGCGCACAGTTAAAGAAAAATACATACGTTTCACTATTAGGATCCAGCCAACCAAAAGATTGTACAGAATATAATACACCCTGTAATAAACCGCAGGCGACGATCGCCGGAATAATCGGTGCCAAAATAGAGGTCAGAGTATCCAACAGCGTAGGTACCACTGTCTTTAAAGTCAGCGGCTTCTTCACGATGTCCAACTGCTCTTCCACCGCTTTTTCCATTGCTAAACCATGCTTTTCACAGATTGCACGATAAACGCTGTCCACGCCGGAACCGATGATAATCTGAAACTGTTCTCCGGACCATTGTACTCCCATAACGCCTTCCGTACGCTCTATTTCTTCTGTTTGCACCAAGCCCTTATCCTTTACATTTACGCGCAACCGTGTTACGCAATGAGTAAAGAATAATACATTGTCTTTCTCGCCGAGCAGCTCAAGTATATGATTTACCAAGCACTCATATTTGTCTTTCTTTGCCATAAATACTTCTCCTTTTCATTCATATTTATATTGCAAACAATGGCTGCGCACTTCCATTGTATTTGCCAAAATAAAAACCCCGCGCAAAACTAAATGAAAACAAGTCTCATCATTTAGCCTTATGCCGGGGTTAAGCCCTATCGGTAACAATCCTCGCGAGCACAAAGTCGATTAATATGCAGCATCAAGTACAGACATTCTTCTTCAGAAAGCTGACAATTTAATTCTCTTTCCAGATATTTACAGATCTTGATCGAACAATCACGCACCTTAGGATAGGTGGCTTGTATCGTCTGATACAGCTGTTTATTTTCACTGTTGATCTGTTCATTTATTTTTCCCCTCTTTAACAAATAATGCATATGAGAAACAAAGCGTGAATAATTGAAATTCCTGCGATCAATTGTTAATTCAAAATCTGCTTCAATCATCGCCGTAATTACTTCAATCATTTTTTCATCCATATTTTGACAAGCTCTGCCTTGACTCATCTTTTGTGCATTAATGAGATGCAAAGCAACATAACCTGCTTCCTCCGGAGGCAATAACACATTCAGCCTTTCCTTTATCAACTGCACTGCCCGTTTGCCGATCTCCATTTCAATCTGAAACAAGTATTCAATATCATGAAGCAGAGGCAGTTTTACATTCATATGCTCTTGAGTTCGTTTGACCGCAAATTGTAAATGATCCGCCAATGTAAATACCGTATTTGAATTCACAGAATTTTCCAGTTTCATCCGGGCTACATCGACAATTTGTGTTGCGATCTCAATGATCTGAGGAGATAAATCTTTAATCATACGGAGATATGTTTCATCGACATCATAATAAGTACGCTCAATTTTACTCAATTCGATCTCATAAGGCGGCTTTGTAAAACCAACGCCTTTACCGAACACGACCACTTCTGTATTGGTACTGTCTAAACAAACGGATACATTGTTATTGATGTTCTTAATAACTCTCATGGTCGATCCCTTTCCTATTCTTTTGTGATTTCCATCACTTTCATCGTTTTGCATACTTCATCGACAGATAAATGATTGATTTGATAAGCATCAGTATTCGTAATTACCAACGGAGTTGTCAAATCAATGCCTTTTTCCTTCATGCGGTCTGTGTTAATCTTCATAATCGGATCATGCGCCTTTATCCTTTCACCTGCTGTAACCAAGCATGTAAACCCTTCGCCGTTGAGCTCTACGGTATTGAATCCGATATGCAATAATAACTCTGCACCATTATCGCAAACAAAACCGATCGCATGCTTTGTCGGAAAGATCATGGACACCTTTCCGTCACAGGGTGAATACAGCGTGTCGCCGCTGAATCGAAACGCGACACCATCTCCCATCAGCTTTTCTGAAAATACTTTGTCGTTCACTTCTTCCAGCGGAATCACTTTTCCATCTGCAGGCGCATATATTTCATATATCTTTTTATTTTTCAAGAACCCAAACATAATTCCTCCATCGTATAAAAAACTCTCCAAGTTATTACCAAAAAAACAAAAACCATGTTTTTAAGGTAAAGCCTCGAAGAGTAACAATCCTTATTACAGTTATAATGATAACGCTTTCTTGTTCTCTTGTCAACATATTTTTTTGTTTTTTTCATTTTTTTAATATTCCGTGAGTTGTAAAATGAAGTTGGAATTATGGATATGAACAATTGGTTATAACCAATTGTTCATATCCTGTCGCAAAAAAAGTCCAAAGATAGTATTATTAATATCACCACAAAATTAATAAAGGAGACTATCTATGGACACTTTCTATTCTATCACACCTTCACCTAAATTTAAAAGACTTTCTTTCGAGCATTATGAATACATTATTCGTGAAGTCACTAAACATGATGCTGCTCATCCTTCTAAACGTCGTAATACAGGTCGTACTGCTTTGATTCGTAATCTCGCTCGTCATGTCGGTGCCTCTGTCTCTGCTGTTTATGATATCCTTAAGGATGCTTCCATCACTGTTTTGGATACTTATCTGCGACCATCCTCTGAACTCTCTGCCTCTGCTGCTTTTCATAAACGTAATAAGGCGAACAAGCCTTCTAATGCTTCTAAGCTCGCTAAGGCCTCCGCCTTCATTGACATCGTCTCTGATGAAATTCTCTTAAATCCCCTTTCTTCCATCGATGAAACGATTCATGATCTGGTTCTCAACCGTCCGCATCTCATCGACGGTTTGACTACTGTCTCTACAAAAACCTTTTATAACTATGTTCATGCCGGACTCATTAAAATTAAGCCCATTGACCTTCCCAGAACCGTTCAACGCAAGAAAACGCCTAACGATAAGACCTATATCCCTAAATGTCAAAAAGGCACCTCCATCGATGAGCGCCCATCCTATATCAATGACAGACTTGTATTCGGTCATTGGGAGGGCGATCTTGTCACCGGACCTCGCGACGGTCGTAATGGCGCTCTGCTTACTCTCATTGAGCGTAAAACAAGATTCTATTATATGATTCCCATAAAAAACAAATCTGCCAAGCAGGTCTATATGAAAATCAATCAACTAAACAAACTCTTTGGCGATGCTTTCCCTGACATTTTCAAATCCATTACCTTTGACAATGGCAGTGAATTTGCTCGTTATAAAGACATTGAACGAAAACCGGGTTCTAAGCTAAAGCGTACCACTGTATACTTTGCACACCCTTATCGCTCTTATGAAAGAGGCAGTAATGAGAATTGTAATGGTCTTGTCCGTTACTTTATTAAGAAGGGTACGGATATTAACATGCTTGATCGCGATTTCCTAAAGGATATCAACTTCAAAATCAATGATAAAAAGAGGAAAATTCTTGGCTATCTGCCTTCTTCTCTCCTCTTTAAACGTGAACTTTCTTCGCTTTTGCCTAACCCTGATATTAATTTCTATCTTTAATTCCAGTTTCTACTTGCAATTCAGGTTTTTTAATATTCAACATCATGTAAAAGACCTGTAGCGACAAATGACAGTGTGAGACAGTAAAACTATCACGCTTTTTAAGACCCTTTTGTTATTACGTTAATAGATGCGGATGTGCCGCTGTTTCATTTCTAGCATAGATCGAGTAACGCCGCTAAGATGCTGCTTCAAGTATTCGCAGCAGCCATGATCCGATATCATTCATATACCACAGTAACATGAATGTAAAGCGAATAAAGCTTGTAATTATAACTCGATTTGATGAATTTATTTCTGTCTGTATACTTCTATTCGATATCTAGCTGATACAGTTTCAATAATATGTATTTGCCCATAAACTACATATAATTCTGTAGTTATCGACACGATAGCGTATATAGTAATCACCTTTTAATTCCTTGCATTATGATATTGACATTTACGAAAACAGCACCCGCAAAAAGACAGGATGCGGAAATTATAATACGGCTATCTTTCTAACGGTATTTGCTGTTCTTATCGTTAATTTTGAACTAATGGCTGCACGCGCTGTTTTTGACCACCAATTTGTTTTTTGATAATCTTTCCGACTAAAAGACCAGAATATCGTCCCCTTGTACTCCATTATCTTTTCCAATCCTTCTTTAGGTTCACCGATTTCGTCAAATACATCAGCAAATGTGACCGGCGGCATAATAAAAATCAGATTATCATAGATTGACTTGCTTTCGCTTCCCCACCAATTGGGAGCATTGTTCAGTATATCCTTAAGTTTTTCTTGTGATATAACAAAAACGGGAATATCAATATCGAATTGATTTTTAATTGTCATTTCAATTTGGTTTGAAAAAGGGGCTATGTTATCTTCCTCACATGAAAAAATCACATTGCCGCTGTTCAGATATGTTTTAACTTCTGAAAAGCCAATCTTCTCAAAAGCCTTTTTTAATTCTGCCATCGGTACTTTATTCTTTCCGCTTATATTAACGCCGCGCAAAAATGCAACATATCTTTTCATATTTGCAGATACCTCCACCTCTTATAGATTATTATTGTAAGGCTTTCTTTAGATCTAACACATATTGCTTTTGCTGCTTTTTCAAAAATGATTTCACGAAAAGTTTCAGCACCAATTTTTTAGCAGTTACATTTTCTGTAAAATCAATTTCTGTCTGTCCGTCTTTTTCCGTAAATGTTCCAATCCAATGTCCTTGAATATTTTCGTTCTCTATATCAAATGCCCATTGTCTGCATGGTTCAAAAACAGTGATAGTAAATGTAGTTGCAATCCCGTCCTTTGAATATTCAATAAATTGTTTTTCATTTAATATCTCAATTTTGCTTAAATCGCTGCGCCATTGATACTTTTCCAATGATGTAACGGTATTCCACACTTTATTTATATCACATTGAAGCAATACCTTTATATTTGAAACAGCCATAATCTTTAGTCCTCCGTAAATTTCGAGTTGTTGAAGTATTAATTCATATTATATGATTTTATAATTCAAAATGCAATCACAACACAATATTTAGCCGCGCTCTGCTGTTGGTTTACATAGATGTGTTACAAAAAGAGTAAACAAAAAGCAAGAGGTTCGCTATACTTAAGTTTCCACACCAAGAAAGGAGACTCTTGCATGAATAATATAACTCAAGACATGCGCTTTCGTCTATTTATTATCACATTTTTTACCATATCGGTGCTGCTAAAACCGCCATTCGCTATAAAACCACCGGACAATTCGTATATTTCCGGTTTCTTCGTTATAAAGCGTAAAAATAAGCCTTATCATACTCTTAATGTCCCGGTGAGAAAAATCAGATTGATATCAAATATGTTCGTGCTTCTTTTCCTTGCAGCAAAAAGGGAAAGAAAATATATCAACTAAGTGAAATCACCACCGCTGAAATCTTACAAATATGCGCAATATATTAACATTGTCCATAACCCTAATAAGAAATCATTACATATGAGACATGACCTCATCCATGACCTTACCGATTTCATCATGAATCACTAAATCAGCTTTAGAATCCATATCAGTTACCGATTTATTAATCAATATAAGCTGTGCTCCGCGAAAATATTGAATAAGACCGGCTGCCGGATATACCTGTAAAGAGGTACCGCCGACAATCAATGTATCCGCTGATTGAATATGCGACACAGCGGATTGAATCACGCTTTGATCCAAAGCCTCTTGATACAATACCACCTCAGGTTTTATGATATGTCCGCATTTAGAACACTTCGGGACTCTGTCTTTTTGATTGAGCATTGCCGCTAAATCATACTGCGTATGACAGTTCAAGCAACGATTACGATGAACGCTGCCGTGAAGTTCCAACACATTTTGACTTCCTGCTGCTTGATGAAGGCCGTCGATATTCTGAGTAATCACTGCTTTACATATTCCCATTTTCTCCAGTTCAGCCAAGGCGATATGCGCTGCATTTGGCTTTGCCTGTGGATAAATCATTTCATGAAAATAAAAATCATAAAACTGATTCGGGTGAGTAAAAAAGAAATCAGAGGAAATCATGTGCTCCGCAGGATAAGGATACGTCTTTTTACTGTAGATTCCTGCTGATGAACGAAAATCCGGGATTCCCGATTCGGTGCTTACACCGGCTCCGCCGAAAAACACAAGCTTGGTGCTGTTTTTAATGATATTACTTAACGACTCATACATAATATTATCTCCTTTTCATAGAAAGCAATTTTTCTATACAGTTGATAGAGCATTCCTTCTGTTTTATTTGTTTACTGATGTTTATCAATCCGTAGACTACAGCAGCATTCTGCAGGTACTTTCCTGCTTTCCCTTTGTTACCTCGATCCCGTAAGGAATATTCTCCTTTAATAATTCCACATGAGAAATGATGCCGATCATAGTTTTAGAATTTGTCATACTGCTTAACACCTTTAATGCGTCGGCAATACTTGCTTCATCTAATGATCCGAAGCCCTCGTCAATAAACATGGAATCCATCGATACAGTACTGTTGCGAGCTTGAACAACAGCAGATAAAGCCAATGAAAGTGCCAGTGAGACAAGGAATTTTTCACCGCCGGACAGTGAGGAAGCACTCCTCATGGAAGCTGTGGCATTATCATAAATGCTTAATTCCAAACCGTATTTACGCACCTTACCGCTTGTATCATCACTGCGGTACAGCTGATATCTGCCGTCATGGACATTTTTCAACAGAGCGTTGGCGCTGCGTGTGATATGCGAAAGCATGATGCCGAGCACATAGCGTTCGATTCCGATGCTTGTATCTCCGCGCATTGCCTTTACGAATTCCGCTTGACGAGCATTGATCAGCAATGCTTCCTCATATTCTCGCTGTAATTGTGTAATATGCTTTTCGATTTTTTCTATCTGTTCCAAACGATATTCCTTTTTTGCTGTTTCATTCACAGTCTGATCATATAAAGCTTTTGCCGCTTCTAGTCCATTTTTTAAGCTGTCTAAAGGCTCAATCGTTCGATCCTTCATCTGATCGCTCAGTTCATGAATCGCTGCCTGTAATTCTGTAAGCTGCTTTTGGTAATCCTGAAGGGCTGCTTTTTGTTTATCAAGCTGAGCAGGGTCCGTCAACGGCTGTTCAATATCGAGCTGCTTATGATTTTTCTCCAGAAGCCCTTGGTACGCTCTTATATATTCATTTTCAGCCTTTGTTAAATCTTCCTTTAAATGAGTAACACTGACATGCTGTGCATTGAGCTTGAGCTGAAATTTTTGATAGGACTCATTCCATGTATTGATTGCAGCTTCAAAGTCACTGATTTCCTGTTTTGTATTGTTCAACTGCTTTTGCAGGGCAAGTGCATCGGTATTTTCAATTGTACTGTAGCGCTCCTTATTTTGTGCTTCAGCTAATAAAAGCTGCTGCGCTAATGCTTGCGTCTGATGCAGTATTTCCTCGTATGCCTTTTCCCCTTTTGGGATTCGCTCCTCGCACTGCCGAAGCATATGCTTTTGTTCGTCCAGCTCTTTGAAAGCCTGCGTTGATGCCTTCAGCTGTTTCATAAGCTGAGCCTCATAAGCGGAATCAAGCCTCCCGTATTGTGTATGTAAGGCTTCTTTTTTCGCTGTTATCAGCTTATTTGTCTGTTCCTTATGAACCGCTGCCTGCTTCAGCCAATTATCCGTTTCCTGTATTTGTTGAAGCTGTTGATCCCACAACGCCTTACAATCCTTTAGTTTTGCCAACTCAGTGAGCTGTTCGCTTGCCTTTGCGGGACTCGGGTGATGCGTTGAACCGCAGATCGGACACGCGCTGCCCTCCTGTAACATACTCGCCAACAATCCTGCACTGTCATGCAGATACGCCTGATATAAAAGCTCATGCTGAATCTTGGTTTCCTGCTCTTGCTTTCTTAAAATCGTCAGCTGCTGCTTTCGTTGAAGCGACTGGGCTTCCCATTGCTTTTGCTGCTTCAACAATGCTTCGATTTCTTGCTCCGCCTGCTTTTTTGCTTCAAGGCGCTGTGCCTCGACCAACAGCTGAGGATGATTATGAGTTGCTTCCTCAAGCGCTCTGATTCGCTTTTTGGCAAGATCGTACTGCTGCTTGATACCGTCCAAGGCTTTTTGATAGTGCTCCAGTTTTGCTTGAGCTTCCTGCTTTTGTTTTTCCAGCTGCTTCATTTCCTCAGCCTTGCCGCTTCGCTCCTCACAAAGAGTTAGCTGCTGCTCCCAAACAAGACATTGCCGACTCAAAACAACACAATGCTGTTCCTTTTGCTTGACCACTTCCTTTTGCAGCTCCAGCTCTTGAAACTGCTGCTCTAATGCCTTCAGTTCCTTTTCCCCTTTTGTAAGTTGAAGTGCTGCCTGCTCTTTGTTTTTTCTACATTCGTGATAGCTTTTCATATACGGATAAATTTTTTCATATTCACCGGCTGTTTCTATCTGCTGCGCAATTACGGACATCTGCACCTCTTGTTTTAAAAGCTCCTCTTTCTTTTTCTCATATGCTGCTTTTTTAATGCTGAGTGACCTTAATTGTTGCTGTTCCTCATAATGCGCTTGCTTGGCTTCCATATCTTTTTTTGCTTGCTCACACGCTGATTTCAAAGTTTTCAGCTGCTGCTTCAGTTCCATATTCAACTCTCGGCATTCAGACAGTGATTTCACCTCTGCCTGCGCTAAGCTGCTTTCGATTTCAGCTTTCATTCGCTCCGTCTTTTCTTTTGCGCTTTTTAAATGATCGCTCAATGCCTCACATAGGATTGCCCAACGCTCACTTTGAAACAGTGATTTTAATATTTCCTGCTTTTCTTCACTGTTCGATATCAACAAGCGTTCAAATTTACCCTGCGGAAGTATCATGGTACGAATAAACTGCGCATGATTTAAGCCGATCAGCTCTTCTGCCTGCTTTTCTAACAGCGTCATTTTACAGTTCTCAAAAAAAGGATAAAATTGATCCTCGATCAATTCGCCGCCGTTTACATTCACTTTATATCGAGCCTCTCCGCTGCGCTTTTTACCGACGACAATTTCACGATAAAAGCGATAGCGATGTCCATGCACTTGAAATATCAGTTCCACGAAGGTTTTTTGTTTATCATCTGCCATACGAGAGCGCATCGTTTCAAAGTCTCCGCGCTCGCCGCTGCTGCTTTTTCCGTATAAGGCAAAGGTAATCGCATCTAATATGACGGTTTTACCGGCACCGGTAGCTCCCTTGATCAAAAACAGCCGATGCTTCGAAAGTTCCTCCATCGCAAGCTCGACTTTGTTCACATAGGGACCGAAGGCTTGAAATGCAATTCGCTCTATCCGCATATGAATTCACTTCCTTTCGCCTGCTTCAGCCAGTCGCTTTCTTCCGCCGTTACTTCACGGTTGAAATAATCCATAAAAAATTGCTTGACAATGGCTTCATCACTTAAGGTATCCAAATCATTTGCCTTCAGTGTGACTGCTTCTCTTTGTTCCTGTTGATTGCTGCTCAGCGTCAAAAGATAAGGACATCGTTCCTTAAACAGTTCTAATAATTCAAAGCTGATGCCTTGATCCTCCAAAATAATTTTCACATAGTCCTCTTGATGCTTAAGCAGCTGTTCACAAACCGTTTCATAACTTCCCGCTATCGTTGTCATCGGATGCAGCGGAGTTACGGCAATGCTTTTGATATCCATTGTTTCACTGTCAATTAAAACGACCTCTTTAGCTGCTGTTTCACTAAAGGTATAGGGGCATAAAGAACCGCTGTAACGTATATGCTCCGTTATTTTTTGCGGACGATGCAGATGCCCTAAAGCAACATAATCAATATCATAAAAAATATCCTTTGAAATCAGATCTGTACCGCCGATATGCGCAAATCGATCGCTTTCACAAACCTTGGCTCCGTTCACAAACGCATGTGCCAGTACCATTTGTCTGTTTTCACGCTTTTGGCTGCGAATATGATCTGTCAGCTGTAAAAAGGCTTGTTCATAATTAGAAAAGCTCTTTTGAAAAACAGCACTGATTGTATCCTTATGAACAAATGGAATCGGATAAAAATCCACATTATCGATCGTCAGCGGCTGTGGCTTTGAGGTTAATGTACCGAATATATAAAGCCCTTGTGCTTCTAATAAATCACGCATGATCGATAAGCGAGTTGCTGAATCATGATTCCCTGCGATGACTATTACCTTTACCTTAAGCTCTTGAATCATATGCTTGATCGCTTCATCAAATAATGCGATTGCTTCCTTACTCGCTAAGGTCGTATCGTAAATATCGCCGCATATCAAAACCACGTCAACCGCTTCTTGTTGAATGATTTCATAATATTGACGCAGCGCATAACGCTGATCCTCTGTAAATGAATGACGATGATAATCGATGCCCAGATGCCAGTCTGATGTATGCAGAATTTTCATATGTACCTCATTATTTCCTTTTGTTTCTTTTCGCTGTTGAACATGCGCTGCTTCCTATTGCTTTTCGTCATATGCCTGTTGTTTTTGCTTTAATCGGATTCCATATGCCGCAAAGGGCTGCATGTTTCTATAGGCTTGCTTTCTAAACCTCTGTATTACAGCTCTATTGTATCACGAAAGCCTAATAAAGCCTATGGTAAATATTACAATATGGTACCTTAAAACTGATAAAGAAATGAGCCATTTATGGTTGATGCTGCTTGCTTTCGATACGGAAAGGGTCTGTTCTATCAATAGCGGTCGCAACCAAGTAACGATATAGAAAAAGTACCGAAAAATGCAATTATTTTTTGGAGTAAGGCGGTTGAGCACGTATGAGATATAGGACAGGCTTTTTAAAGATAAAAAAGAGGAGGTATTATATGATTCTAACCGTAGAACTGTACCTAAAAGTAAACGATGAAACAGTAACGCTTTTACAGGAGTATGGCAAGCTTATGAGACATGAAATTTATAAAGTTGTCGGTGTATTTCAAAAACGAGGACAAATATTCAATCTTCCATATCGTGCAATCAGCAGACACTTAGCCCCGAGCGCTCGTAATTTAGTGATAAAACAAGCTAAGCTTCTTTATGAGAAGCGTTGTACAAATCCGGATGAAAAGCCGGATTTTTCCAGTATATGGTCTTCCCAGGCCTGCCGCATTGAGAATCATTACTTATTATTCAAGCTTGATTCTAAGGAATCCGTCCATCAGCAATGGCATGTCCCCTTTTCAACCGTTGATCATAGTGAAGCAGTTTTATCAACGGGAGATGTGATTGATGTTACCCTAAAGCAGCAGGAGAGTGCGTGGTTTGCCTATGTACGCATAAACACTGACCGATAACTAAACATTAAATAAACAGATATTAAATAAGCATCATTTAATAAGAAAGCATCAGATAATAAAGCATTTAACAGGGCTGCCACGATGAATAAGCTGTCGCAAGTGAAGCACAATAATCACAAGGGTGATCGTTATGGAACGAACAATCTTACATTGTGATTTAAATAATTTTTATGCCTCCGTTGAATGTGCGAAGGATCCATGTCTGCGTAATATTCCCCTCGCAATCGCAGGCAATCAAGAGCTGCGCCACGGTATCATACTCGCTAAAAATCAGCTCGCGAAACAACTGGGCATTAAAACCGGACAAGCAATCTGGGAAGCCAAGCAGCTATGTGAGGATTTAACATTATTACCGCCCGATTTTAAAGAATATCAACGCTGTTCTAAAATGGTTAAGGAAATCTTCACTGATTATACAGATCTGATTGAGGATTTCGGAATCGATGAAGCTTGGCTTGATGTAACTCAAAGCAGAAATTTATTCGGAGATGGATTTACGATTGCCGAAACGATTCAACAGCGGATATATAATGAAATCGGTTTAACCTCAAGCATCGGTGTCAGCTTCAACAAAATCTTTGCGAAGCTTGGTTCTGATTATAAAAAGCCGATGGGTATTACCGTAATAACAAAGAATAATTATCGCAGTATCGTATGGCCGCTTCCGGTAGAAGACCTGTTATATGTCGGCAGGAGCACTGCAGGAAAGATGCAGGAACTGGGAATACATACGATTGGTGATTTAGCACATTTTAATTACGGTAAATTGAGTCATATATTCGGAAAATGGGGAGAATATTTATGGCGTTTTGCGAACGGTGAGGATCAAAGTGAGGTTGCTAAACAAACCTATATTTTTCCTATCAAATCCATCGGTAACGGTATCACTGCACCTCGTGATATTTATGATATTGAGGATTTTCGCCTCATTGCCTATGTGCTTTGTGAAAGTATCGTGGCGCGTATGCGTGAACAGCATTTTGCTGCCCGCTGTGTCAGTGTTCAGTTTCGCAATACCGGTCTTGTTTCCTTCACCAGACAAATGACCTTTTCCGTTCCTATTTATACGGTTAAGCGCCTTGTGGATATCGCAGTTTCTTTATGCCGTGAAAATTATCATTTTCAGCTTCCGCTGCGCTCCATGTCGATCAGTGTATCACGCTTATTATCGCGTAGCTCTTACCATCAACTGTCATTATTTGAGGAAATCGATGATTCAAAGGACGAGATCATCGATGTTGTTTTAGAACAGATTCGAAAGCGCTTCGGTACCTTTTCGATTCGGCGCTGTTCGTTGAAAAGTGATATGGAGCTGACAGGCTTTGATCCGTTTTCCGATCATACCATTCATCCTGTCAATTTCTTTCGATGAAGCAAAAGGTTGCGGTTGTGGTTCTGCATACCAAGGAAGGAGAATTGATTCCGTTATTTATCGTCTGGGACAATATGGTGAAGTATCCGATCGATAAGGTCATTTCTAAACAAAAGGCTGCTTCCCTGAAAAGCGGTGGGTTTGGAATTCGTTATACGATCAGAGTTCAAAATCAATATCGATATTTATTTTATGAATATTCCGGATGGTTTATTGAAAAAATCTCAGCCGCAGAATAAGGAAATGCGAAAAAGACCATACTGTTATTGATTGTGTTTTCGAGGTATTACCTAAAGGAGGATTTATTATGGATGCGAAAATGGATTTGAGAGCGGATTTGATTCAGGAATTGAATCAGCTGTTGAAGGGGACACATATGGGAGCATTTGTGTTTGAGGATTTAAGAGAAAAAGTCGTTGACGAGAAGCTTAGACTGGAATTTCATCGTTATTTAGAGCTGTTGAAAAATCATGAGGACATGCTGACGAAGCATATTACGATGATCGGTGGTGAACCTGTGGATACATCGGGCTTTATGGGTACGATTACCGATATGATGTCGATGATCAAGAATATGGTCGTTGTCGGTGATATTCAAGTCGTAGAGGAAGCCGTAAAGGCGATTGAAATGGGTTTAAAGGCTATTCGGGATTTCGATGATCGGCACTTTACGTTATCGGAAACGATGCGCAAAGAAATCGATATAATGAAGGATGATTATCAAATGATTTATCATTCACTTCATAAGTATATGATTGCCAATCGTTGATGAGACGAGGGGAAAAGACATATGGATGTACGGAAGGAAGGGCTTTTGGGGCAGCAGGCATTTTCTTTCAGTATGTTTTGTGTTAAACTATATGCGTTGTAAATAACGAGGTATAGGATATGACTAATGAGATAAAAGCAGTATTTTTTGATGTAGATGCGACGATGTATTATCATAATATTCATGATATTCTGCCTTCGACAAGGGCAGCCTTGAAGGCTCTGCATGAGCGCGGTATCAAGGTAGGTGTGGCAACAAGCCGCTGTCGTTATGAGCTGAATAATACACCGTCTTTTTTTCGCAGTTTTCCTTTTGCGGGAATCGTAAGTGACGGCGGTGCACTTGCCATGGAGGGAAATAAGATTATTTCGGCTCATTATATCGATAAAAAAATCGTTGAGCGTGTGATTGCTTTTGCGAAAAAGCACCAACGAACGCTGCGCTACAGTACGATTGACGGCGATTATTTCTTTGAAAAACCGCTGCAGAAGGATAAGGATATCTTTTTTCAGCTGTATTTGAATACTCCGGTTATCAAGCCGTATGCGAATGATGATATTTTGAATCTATTGTTGTATGCGCCTAACGCTCAGGATACGGCGGAGCTAATGGAAATATTGAATGGAATTTCTTGGGTGAATCATGGTCCGGTATTGGAAATTAATGCCGGTCAAATTGATAAAAGTGACGGGATTGCGGCTTTAGCTGCGCATTGGGGACTTCGAATGGATGAAATCATGAGCTTTGGAGACGGTGCTAATGATGTGCAGTTGGTTAAAAACTGCGGCATCGGAGTGGCGATGGGGAACGGTTGCGATGAAGTGAAGGAAGCGGCAGATTTTGTGACGAAGAGCATTGAGGATGATGGAGTTGAGTTTGCGCTGCGGCATTTTGGAGTGATTTAATTTTTGCCGAAAGCATTGCGGTCATTTTTGATACATCTCTAATCGTATATTTAATAGGCGGACTTCAATATCCATGATCCGCTTTTTATAAACTCAATTTTCGTCTTTTTTACAATTTTAATTGTTTCACGAGAAACGAGAAGCAGAATAAGCGAAAATAATTTTCTAATCACTTAAAATGTATCTTTTGAAAGCATTCTAAAAATATCCTCGGGAACATACCGGCGTAAATCCGTGATCTATAAATAACAGTCAGCTGCATTTACTTTACTCTTGTCTCTATCAAAAAATTCCCTTAGTAGTTCCGTTTTAGTGTCATTACATGAATTATTATCTTAAATATCTAATTTTCTTAAACTATCCAACAAAAACATTGATTTTAAGGCATATTTAAGGGTTTTGAACTATTGAAATACTACTAATTTACTACTGCGGATTGAGCTTTGATATGTGAGATTAACCCAGATATGCGTACTTATGACAAAACACATCAGTATTGAAACAAGAAAAAATTGAATATTTCATAGACTATGGAACGCCTAACATGACGTTCCTTTTCTATTTCCAGCCGTTCTTATTGGACGGCTATTTTATTACCCAAAATGAAAGGAGCATTAGATTTATGAAAAAGATTTTAAAACGATTGTGTACGGGCTTCTTAGCTCTTGCGACTGTCGTTACTGCTTTGCCGACAACACCCGTTCATGCAGAAAGTAAGCAATACTGGACGGAAAGTGCAGAGCGTGTCGGTATTGTTGAAAAAGTAATGAATGACGGTTCGATTGGTTCTACCTTTAATGAGGGACATTTGACCGTAGAGGGCGAGGACGCTTACTGTATTGACATTAACACAGACTTTAAGAATGGTTATAAGACCAGAGCTGACGCAAGTACCCGTATGAGTGCCGACCAGATAAGCGACGTTGCCTTATCTATCGAATATGTAAAACAGTACACAGACAGCCACAGCGGAATAAGCAAAAATCACGCCTACCTTTTAAGACAGCTTGTAGTCTGGCAGAGATTGAGCGTACATCTCGGCTGGCAATGTGATAACGTGCGAGCTTCTTATGATGAAATTCCAAAGGCTACGCAGGACGAGGTTTTCGCTGGTGCAAAAGCCTTTGTCAAAGAAAATAAAGGACGCTATGAATGTGGCGGTTATATCTACTCTGGCGAGGGGCAGGAATTGGGGCAATTCTGGGCGAAATTAAATGTTGGAAATGCAAAACTGCAAAAGGTTTCCAGTAATACCAGCATTACAGACGGTAACGGGAATTACTCAATCGCTGGTGCAACATACGGTGTCTTTTCTGATAAGGACTGCACAAAACAGCTTGCCACCCTTACGACTGATGAAAATGGAAATACAGATGTTATAGAGGTAACGGCTGGCACAGTCTATATCAAGGAATTATCCGCACCAGCAGGATATAAAGTGGATAAAACTGTCTATCCATTGACAATCAAAGCTGGCGAAACAGCAACCTTAAAAGTATCAGATACGCCAAAAGTAACGGACACTTTGATTGAGCTTTTCAAGATTGACATGGAAACACAGAAAGACAATCCGCAGGGGAACGCTTCTCTAGCAGGTGCGGAATTTACATGGAAGTATTATGCTGGCTTCTATAACAAAGACAATCTCCCTGCCGAAGCTACTCGTACATGGGTTACAAAGACAATCGCTGAAACTGACAGCGACGGGACAACCCACTACATCACAAAATTAGCGGACGCATACAAGGTATCTGGCGACAGTTTCTATATGCAGGACGGTAAAGCCGTTCTTCCTTTAGGAACACTAACCGTAGAGGAAACGAAAGCTCCAAATGGCTACTTGTTAGACGGTGCATATATGCAGACTGGCGATAAGTCCGAACAGATTAAGGGCTTATATGTAACACAGATTACCGAGGACGGCGACCTTGCCGTACTATCTGGAAGTAACCAGTTTTCTGTATCAGACAAGGTTATCCGTGGCGGTGTAAAAATTCAGAAACGAGATTTAGAAACGGGCAATACCAAACCACAAGGAAGTGCCACTTTGAAAGATACTGCTTTTGACATTATTTCCTTAAATGATAATACGGTATTGGTTGAGGGCAAGCTATACAAGAAAAATGAAGTGGTAAAGACAATCCATACCGATATTGAGGGTGTCGCTTCTACTTCTGCTGACCTCTTACCTTATGGAAATTTCCGTATCGTTGAAAGTGAAGCTCCCGACGGTTACTTAACTGACGGTGCAAAACCGATTGATTTTACAATCACAGAAAATGGAAAAATCGTGGACTTAACCGACGAAGCCCATTCTATCTACAATCAGATTAAGCGTGGAGATATTGAGGGCGTGAAAATCGGTGCAGGCACACATAAGCGTCTTGCTGATATTCCCTTTAGGATCACAAGCAAGACGACGGGCGAAAGTCATGTTGTGGTAACTGATGATAACGGGCAATTCTCCACTTCTGCTGACTGGGCTTCCCATAAGCACAATACCAACGCAGGCAAGACCAGCGAGGACGGTGTGTGGTTTGGAACTTCTGAACCAGACGACAGCAAAGGTGCGTTGCCTTATGATACTTACATCATTGAAGAATTACGCTCTGACAGCAACAAAGGTTTTGAACTTATCCCACCTTTTGAAATCGTGGTATCAAGAAATAACCTTGTGATTGACTTAGGGACTTTGACTGATGAATACGAAAAAGAAATCTCTATCCATACCACAGCGACCAGCAAAGACGGCGAAAAGACTATCCTTGCAGGAAAAGAGGTAACAATCGTTGATACAGTCAAATTAGACGGGCTTAAAAAAGGTACAAAGTATCAGCTCAAAGGCTGGCAGATGTTAAAAGAAGAAAATGCCGAGCTTATCATTGACGGGAAACGTGTAGAAAATGATTATACCTTTGTCGCTGACGAGGAAGAAATGAAAGTGGAAATTTCCTATACATTCAATGCATCTGCTTTAGGTGGCAAGAACCTTGTTACCTTTGAAGAATTGTATGATTTAAGCAATCCAGACGAATCCGTAAAAGTTGCGGAGCATAAAGACATTGAGGACGACGGGCAGACGGTACTTATCACAGAGCGTATTATCAAGATACATACGACTGCTACCGACAAAGACGGTAACAAAGAGCTTGAAGCTGGAAAAGAGGTAACAATCATTGATACCGTAACTTTAGAGGGCTTAGAAGTCGGTACACAATACAAACTTGTGGGCTGGCAGATGTTGAAAGAAGAAAATGCAGAGCTTCTTATCAATGGAAAACGTGCGGAAAGTGATTATACCTTTACCGCAGACAGCGAAACTATGAAAGTGGAAGTTGCCTTTACCTTTGACGCTACTTCCCTTGACGGCAAACAGCTTGTAACTTTTGAGGAATTATACGATTTAAGCAATCCAGACGAGCCGAAGAAAGTTATCGAGCATAAGGACATTGAGGACGAGGGACAGACGATTACCTTTAAGGAAAAACCAGAAGTCCCAGAAGAACCAGAGAAACCCGAAACACCGCAGACACCAGAAAAGCCTAGCAGACCGAGCGACAGTCCCAAAACGGGCGATAACACCAACCTTTACGGACTGCTTGCACTTCTTATGACTTCTGGTGCTGGGCTGGCAGGTATCTTCTTCTACAAACGCCGTAAAATGAAGAAATCATAAGGCGGTAACGGTATGAGAAAAGGAAATTCACGCTCTCCGCCAAAGCTGTCAAACGGCAGACTTTTGCTTATTCTGGCTTGTCTGCCAACAACCTGCAAGAACACGGATAGTCAAGGGTGCGTAAGCATTGATTTTACCCTTTACTATCTGTGGGATTGCTGGTACTTCCCGAACCGCCAGAATAAGAAATCACTATCAATTTATCAAAAATAGAAAGAAACGAGGTAAAACAATATGGAAATGAAATATGTCGTGCCAGATATGGCACAGTCTTTTGGAACTCTTGAATTTGCAGGCGAAAGCGAGCCAGTCTTTGAAAAAGATAAAAATAACCGCAGGGTCTTAACCAGACGAAGCTATAACCTTTATTCCGACGTACAGAAAGGCGAAAATGTTGTGGTGGAAATTCCCGTGCAAGCTGGCGAAAAGAAGTTCAAGTATGAGCAGAAAGTAAAACTTGTCAATCCGAAATTATACGGCAGAGGTTACGCAATCGGGGATATGGGACATACCGATTATGTGTTAGTTGCTGATGATATTGTGGCAGTTGAAGAAAAGTAAAGGAGTGAAGCATTTATGAGATTATCAAACGGGTTTGTTATTGACAAAGAGAAAACATTTGGAGAATTAAAGTTTACAGCGGTGCGTGATGTGTTCTTGCAAAATGAGGACGGGACACCGAGTACCCAGCTTAAAAAGCGTATCTATGATTTGAAGTGCAGTCTGCATGGTGGAATTATCCCCGTGTCTGTACCGCCAGAAGTACCGTTAAGGGAATTTCCGTACAATGCAGTTGTGGAGCTTGTCAATCCAGTAGCCGATACAGTATCAAGAAAAACCTATACGGGTGCAGATGTAGACTGGTATGTAAAGGCAGAGGATATTGTGTTGAAGAATAAAGGAAACCAGAACGCAGGCAGTCCACAGAACCAGCAATTAATAAAAAAAGGATAATGAATATTCACACTATCCTTTAATTACTTAATATGGAAAATTAGAGTAAGGGTCGTTATATTGACTTTGAGCTTTATATTTGGTGTCTATTTGGATATATGCTGTATGGAAAGTGGCGAGTAATTCACTATCATTTTGTAATTCCTCAACAGCCCACGGTTGCAACATATAAGGAAATACAGCATTGTTTAAATCTGAAACAAGATATTGATTTGTAGTTTCAATAATTATCATGTTTTGTTTAAGCCATTTTACAGCTCCGTCATGGAATGGTAATTCAGAAGTATGATTATCTTCCATGTACAACCCATATACAATAGCTTTTTGGTAGTTATCTAATTTTTGCAATCTTTCTTTAGCAGTTGCTTTAAATTTTTTCATAGAACGTTTATGACTGAAATATTTATAAATACCTATAATGAGCGTAACAGCAAGTATAGAAAAAGACGTTAAAAATAGTAAGCCTATGGTAAAGCCGTATTTATTTCTGAAATCAACCATATACATTTTGGCAACTATATTATCTGGAAGAAATAGAACCATACCAGATGCAAGAGCAAGGGCAAACATTATTTTGGTTGGCAACTTAAAGAAATCTGCAAGGTTAAAATCAAATTTCATTCTTTCACTCCTATCGAAAAGATATGGTTTGATTATACCAAATTATGATACTTAAGGCTATTAAATATTTTTTGAAAATGAAAGCAAAGGGGGTAAATGTTATTTCAATATTTAGAATTAAAGGACACCGTATCAGAGCCAGCGACAAGCACCTTGTCTATCATTTTTCCATAGGAACGCTTCTGTTTGTATTTGTGGCGGTTCTCCTGCTACTGAATAGCAAACAGCTCATGCGTACCGATTGGGAGCATTTCAGCTTATTTGATAATGGGCTGACACTTTCCCCATACAACTTCATAACCATAGGGATAGCGACTGGTGTTTGTGCATTGGTCGCTTTTCTGTATTACCGCTTCTGTTACGACAGTTTCAAGAAGCTCCTGCACCGTCAAAAGCTGGCACGAATGATACTGGAAAATAAGTGGTATGAAGCCGATACCGTACAAGACAGCGTTTTTTTTACTGACCTGCAAAGCAGATCAAGGGAAAAAATCGTCTGGTTTCCAAAGATTTATTATCAAATGGAAAAGGGACTGCTTCATATCCGCTGTGAAATCACATTAGGAAAATATCAAGACCAGCTTTTACGGTTAGAGGATAAATTGGAAAGTGGCTTGTATTGTGAGCTGACCGACAAGACCCTGCATGACGGCTATATTGAATACACCCTGCTTTATGATATGATAGCGAACCGCATTACCATTGATGAAGTACGGGCAGAAAACGGCTGTCTTAGACTGATGAAAAATCTTGTCTGGGAATATGACGCACTTCCCCACGCTCTGATTGCTGGTGGGACTGGTGGCGGTAAAACCTATTTTCTGCTGACGCTCATTGAAGCCTTACTGCATACCAACGCTGTCCTTTATATCTTAGACCCGAAGAACGCTGACCTTGCGGACTTGGGAACAGTTATGGGAAATGTGTATCACACCAAAGAAGAAATGATAGATTGCGTCAATGCCTTTTATGAGGGCATGGTACAGCGAAGTGAGGAAATGAAGCGACACCCGAACTATAAGACGGGCGAAAACTACGCCTATCTGGGACTGCCACCCTGCTTTCTTATCTTTGATGAATATGTGGCATTTTTTGAAATGCTGGGGACGAAAGAAAGCGTGAGCTTACTTAGCCAGTTAAAGAAAATCGTTATGTTAGGGCGACAAGCAGGTTATTTCCTTATTGTCGCCTGCCAGCGTCCAGACGCAAAGTATTTCTCGGACGGTATCAGAGATAACTTCAATTTCCGTGTGGGACTTGGGCGTATCAGCGAATTAGGTTACGGTATGCTGTTCGGTTCAGATGTGAAAAAGCAGTTTTTTCAGAAGCGTATCAAGGGGCGTGGCTATTGTGATGTGGGAACAAGCGTGATAAGCGAATTTTACACGCCTTTAGTCCCCAAAGGACATGATTTTTTGCAGACTATCGGCTCTCTTGCACAAGCAAGGCAGGACGGGACGGCGACGTGCGAAGCGAAAGGCGACGGCACGGACTAGCCGTTGCTGGTGTGGCGTAAGCCACGCCAGCAGGTAAAACCCCTCGGTATCTAACAGAGGGGTACGTTTGCAAATAGACAATAGACAAAAACATAGGAAACATAAGGCTTCTGGCATGGTTTTCTAGCAAAAATCGGCTGTGAAGTCGCCTTAAAAAACTTCACACTTTACAGATTGGGGGTATGGTTCTGAATGAAGAACAATGGATAAAAGAATTACGGGAGAAACGGATTTCTTACGGTATCTCACAAGGCAGGCTGGCGGTGGCTTCTGGTATCACAAGAGAATATCTCAATAAGATAGAAAGCGGAAAAATGAAGCCGTCAAAAGAACTTCTGGAAACTCTGCATAAAGAACTGGCAAGGTTTAATCCAGAAGCACCGCTTACCATGCTGTTTGATTATGTGAAAATTCGTTTTCCCACGCTGGATATACAGCACATCATCAAAGATATATTAAAACTGAATATCAATTATATGCTCCATGAAGATTACGGACATTACAGTTATACGGAGCATTACTCTTTAGGGGACATCTTTATCTATACGTCGGCTGACGAAGAAAAAGGTGTCCTTTTAGAATTAAAGGGGCGTGGTTGCAGGCAGTTTGAAAGTTACCTGCTGGCACAGCAAAGAAGCTGGTATGACTTTCTTATGGACGCACTCATAGACGGTGGCGTGATGAAGCGTATCGACCTTGCTATCAACGACCATACGGGCATTTTGGATATTCCAGAGCTTGCGGAAAAATGCAGGAAACGGGAATATATCGGAAAGTGCAGAAGTTATAAGTTTTACCAGTCGGGCGAGCTTATCAAGCACAGAGAGGACGACAGAGAATATATGGGACGTACTCTTTATCTTGGGTCGCTGAAATCAGATGTATATTTCTGTATCTATGAAAAGGACTATGAGCAGTACGTCAAGTTAGGGACACCTCTGGAAGAAGCGGATATTATCAATCGTTTTGAGATACGGCTTCGCAATGAACGTGCCTACTATGCAGTACGAGATTTGCTGACCTATTATGACGCAGAACAGACCGCCTTTTCTATCATCAACCAGTATGTGCGGTTTGTTGATGAAGAACCAGACAAGCGGAAAAATGACTGGAAACTCAATGACCGCTGGGCTTGGTTTATCGGCGATAACAGACAGAGCTTGAAGCTGACGACAAAGCCAGAGCCTTATACCTTAGACCGTACATTGCGTTGGGTACAAAGGCAGGTAGCACCGACCTTAAAAATGCTGAAAAAGATTGATAAGGGAAACGGTACAGACTACATGGAAACAATCGAACAGCAGGCAAAGCTCACAGAAAAGCATGAAATGATAATCAAACAGCAGACGACCCCTGCAAAAGATTTGGTGGAAAGTTAGGAGTGATAAAAATGTGGGTATTATTAAAAGACTTCCTGCTGGTATCTATGGGAATGGGTATCGGCGTAGTCTTGATGTGTATTTTGAATGTCGGCAAAGAAGCTGACTATGAAATGAAACAATTAAAAGAAAGCGAGGACAAATAACATGAATTTCGGGCAAAATTTGTATCAATGGTTTTTAAGCAACGCACAGAGCTTAGTGCTTATGGCGATTGTAGTTATCGGTATCTACTTAGGTTTCAAGCGTGAGTTTTCCAAACTTATCGGCTTCTTGGTAGTTGCCTTGATTGCTGTCGGCTTGGTATTCAATGCTGGCGGTGTGAAAGATGTACTGTTAGAGCTGTTCAATAAGATTATCGGTGCATAAAATTTTATTGTGTTGCTGATATGAGAATGGTATAATGTGGATATGAAGAAAGCAACAAATTTGAATTGAGAGGAGCTATAATTGATGAAAAAATTTAAGCCTTTCATTATTCCTATATTGTTATTGGTAATAATTGACCAAACTGTTAAAATAGTGATTTCTAAATTATTTATGAAATGCGAATTTGATATAATGATTAAAACTTTAAGATTTAATCCAGAATTAAATACACGTTTATCTTATGGTGGGAATTTTTTTGAAATGTTATCAAGTCCGTTTGTTACAATTTTATTGAATATTCTTGTTTTATTCCTCTTTATATCAGGATATATGTTATATCAGACAAAAAAATCACGCACAAGTTTTGGGGTAAAAGTAATAATGATTTGTGGAATAGCTGGAAGTTTATGCAGTTTGATTGATAAGCTATTTTGGGGAGGAAGTTTAGATTTTTTACAGATACCGACCTTGTTTATTTTTGATTTGAAAGATTGTTACCTTACAGTTGCAGAAGTTATATTTGTTGTTATTGGAATTTTGCATAGTAAAGAAATATCGGTTAAAGAATATCTGTATTTTGTCTGTAATAAATTTAACTTGTAATCTTTCGTTTTTACAATTTCATATCCATACACACAAAGCAGTTAGTCTTAGGATTGACTGCTTTTTTCATACCTAAATTTCAGATTGGAGTGATGAAATGAACGATATTTTTAAGGATATGCAGGCAAATGTCGGTTGTGAATATCTTTCTGACCTTCCCTCTTACAAGCGTAAGGTGTGGCAGGAAATGAAACGACTGAACCCTGCCAATTATGAAGAAAGACAGTTAGAAGATTTTTCTAAATATGTGTTTGGTATGTCGTACCAGACCTTAAAAGATGTGATGAAACAACAGAAAGGACGTGAGGAACAATGCAGGAAACAAGGGTGCTGGTGGAAACGAGAGGAACAACTGGCGAAGAAACAACATCATACTGGTTCGACTTGCCGATAGATGTTGCCGAGTTTGAAGAAAAGTTAGGTGTCGGTTCAGAAAGTGGGGATTACCGCATTATTGAAAAGGTGTTGCCTTTTGCTGATGAAGTCCACGAACATACAAGCGTGTATCAGCTCAACGAATTAGATTTTATGTACCGCCAGCTTTCAAGCGATATGCAGGAAGAATATACAGCACTTCTTACCGTATATGAAAATTTAGAAGCACTTTATATTTGCAGGAACGTGATTACGGTTTATCCCGACTGCAAAAGCATGATAGATGTTGCAAGGCAAAAGCTGATGAACGACCCGACGTTCAAACATCTGTCCGAGGACTGTCAAGAATACTACTTTGACTTTGAAGCCTACGCTTCTCACTTGCAGGAACACGGGAAATTTTTAGTAACGGAACACGGTATCTTTGAACTGCCAGAGTAGGAAATGAGGTGGTGCTTATGATTGATGATATGGCGGTTTATATTGCTAATCTTGGTAAATACAATGAGGGTTATTTAGTCGGTGCTTGGTTCACGTTTCCCATTGACGAAGAAGATGTGAAAGAAAAAATCGGCTTGAATGAACAGTATGAGGAATACGCAATCCATGATACCGACAACTTCCCCATTGCGATTGGCGAGTATGTTTCCATTGAAGAACTCAATGAGATGTATGAAATGATAGAGGAACTTCCCGACTATATCGTAGAGTGTCTGGACGAATTTATCAGCCACTACGGGACGCTGGAAGAAGTCGTGGAACACAAGGACGATATTTATTATTATCCCGACTGTGAAACCATGACAGACGTTGCCTACTACTACATAGACGAATTGCAGGCACTTGGGGATATTCCACCCAGCTTACAGAACTACATTGACTATGAAGCCTACGGGCGAGATTTGGATATGGGCGGTTGCTTTATTGAAACAAGCCGAGGTATGTGCGAGATACCATATTAACGCTGAAAGATCAGCGACAAGCATTGTTGCTACTGACAGCGTATTTCTCTTTTAAGGGACAGTCTGAAACATGGCTGTCCTTTTCTATTTAGAAACTTACGAAAGGAGCTGAAAGAACTTGAAAAAGATTAAAAGCTACACGGGTATCTGGAACGTGGAAAAAGTCTTGTATGCAATCAATGACTTTAACTTGCCCTTTCCCGTTACCTTTACACAGATTACATGGTTTGTGATTACAGAATTTATCATCATTCTGTTTGGGGATATTCCCCCACTTTCCATGATTGAGGGAGCATTTCTCAAATATTTAGGTATTCCCGTTGCTCTCACTTGGTTTATGTCGCAGAAAACCTTTGACGGAAAGAAGCCGTACAGCTTTTTGAAATCACAGATAACCTATGCCCTGCGACCTAAAATCACTTATGCAGGAAAAGCCGTAAAACTGCATAAGCAGATACTCAATGAAACAATCACGGCAGTAAGGAGTGTGAACTATGTTCCCGATAAAATATATTGACAATAACCTTGTCTGGAACAAGGACAATGAGGTGTTCGCCTACTATGAGCTGATACCATACAATTATTCTTTCCTATCCGCAGAGCAGAAATTTATCGTACATGACAGTTTCCGACAGCTAATCGCACAGTCCCGTGAGGGTAAAATTCATGCCTTGCAGATTGCCACAGAAAGCTCAATCCGCAGTCAGCAGGAGCAGTCAAAGAAGCTGGTAACTGGAAAATTAAAGGAAGTTGCCTATCAGAAGATAAACGAACAGACCGAAGAGTTAGTATCTATGATTGGGGACAATCAAGTGGACTACCGCTTTTTTCTTGGCTTTAAGCTCATGGTTACAGAAGAACAGCTCAATCTGAAGAACATCAAAAAATCGGCGTGGCTGACGTTCACGGAATTTCTCCATGAAGTGAACCACACGCTGATGAATGATTTTGTTTCCATGCCGAATGATGAAATCAACCGTTACATGAAAATGGAAAAGTTACTGGAAAATAAAATCTCCCGTCGCTTTAAGGTGCGTCGCTTGGAAATCAATGATTTTGGGTATCTCATGGAACATCTTTACGGCAGGGACGGTATCGCCTATGAAGATTATGAGTACCAGCTACCAAAGAAAAAATTACAGAAAGAAACGCTGATAAAATACTACGACCTTATCCGTCCGACAAGGTGTGTGATTGAGGAAAGCCAGCGGTATTTAAGATTGGAACATGAGGACAAGGAAAGCTATGTGTCCTATTTTACTGTCAATGCGATTGTCGGGGAGCTTGATTTTCCGTCGTCTGAAATCTTCTATTTCCAGCAACAGCAATTCACATTCCCCGTTGATACTTCTATGAATGTAGAAATCGTGGAGAACCGAAAAGCATTAACGACAGTCCGCAACAAGAAAAAGGAATTGAAAGATTTGGATAATCACGCTTATCAAGCTGGAAGTGAAACCAGCTCAAATGTGGTGGACGCTTTAGACAGCGTGGACGAGCTGGAAACAGACTTAGACCAGAGCAAAGAAAGTATGTATAAGTTAAGCTACGTGATACGGGTGTCTGCACCCGATCTTGACGAGCTGAAACGCCGTTGTGATGAAGTCAAGGACTTTTACGACGACCTCAATGTAAAGCTGGTGCGTCCTGCTGGGGATATGCTGGGGCTTCATTCTGAATTTCTTCCAGCCAGCAAGCGATATATCAATGACTATGTGCAGTATGTAAAATCAGATTTTCTAGCTGGGCTTGGTTTTGGTGCGACACAGCAGTTAGGGGAAACTACGGGTATCTATATGGGCTATTCCGTTGATACGGGAAGAAATGTGTACCTGCAACCGTCCCTTGCCAGTCAAGGTATAAAAGGTACAGTTACCAACGCTTTAGCTTCTGCTTTTGTCGGTTCGCTTGGCGGTGGGAAATCGTTCTGCAACAATCTTCTTGTGTATTATTCGGTTCTCTTTGGGGGACAAGCGGTTATCTTAGACCCAAAATCAGAGCGTGGCAACTGGAAAGAAACGCTCCCAGAGATAGCCCATGAAATCAATATCGTAAACTTAACCAGCGACAAGGACAATGCAGGACTTCTTGACCCATTTGTGATTATGAAAGACAAAGAGGACGGAGCGACGCTGGCAAAAGAAATTTTAACATTCTTAACGGGTATCTCTACCCGTGACGGAGATAAATTTCCTGTGCTTATTAGTGCAATCAGCAATGTATCTGAAAGCGAACACCGAGGGCTGTTAAATGTTATCACAGAATTACGGAAAGAAAATACTCCGATTGCGAACCATATTGCAAATCATATTGCCAGTTTTACGAACTATGATTTTGCACATTTATTGTTTTCAGACGGGACAGTAAAAAATACAATCAGCCTAGATAATCAGCTCAATATCATTCAAGTAGCGGACTTAGTATTGCCAGATAAAGACACCACTTTTAATGAATACACAACCATTGAATTATTATCGGTGTCTATGCTGATTGTGATTAGTACCTTTGCACTCGACTTCATTCATAGCGACAGAAGCATTTTTAAGATTGTAGACCTTGATGAAGCGTGGGCGTTCTTAAATGTGGCACAAGGAGAAACGCTCTCTAACAAGCTGGTTCGTGCTGGACGAGCTATGCAGGCAGGCGTTTATTTCGTTACACAATCTTCTGGCGACGTGTCAAAGGAAAGTCTGAAAAACAATATCGGCTTGAAGTTTGCCTTTCGTTCTACTGACATCAACGAGATAAAACAGACCTTAGAATTTTTCGGTATCGACAAGGACGACGAAAACAACCAGAAACGGCTTCGTGATTTGGAGAACGGACAATGCTTATTGCAGGACTTATATGGGCGTGTCGGTGTGGTGCAGATACACCCCGTCTTTGAAGAACTGCTACACGCCTTTGATACCAGACCACCCGTACAGAGAAATGAGGTGGAGTGATGAAAGAAAGGATAAAAGGTGCGTTCACAAAAAAGAAGATTTTCCACTTTCTCAAAATGGCTCTGTTCGTGGTGGCACTCTCCCTTATCCTGCTTTCACTTCTGGGGACGGTGGCTCATGCGACGGGGCTTGTGGACGATACCATAAACGCAGAAAATCTTTACTCAAAATATCCCCTTTCCAACTACCAGCTTGATTTTTATGTAGATAATAGCTGGTCGTGGCTTCCGTGGAACTGGCTGGACGGGATTGGAAAATCGGTACAGTACGGGCTTTACTGCATTACCAACTTTGTCTGGACGATAAGCCTTTATTTAAGCAATGCCACGGGTTATGTAGTGCAGGAAGCCTATAAACTGGACTTCATTAACGATATGGCAGACAGTATCGGAAAAAGCATACAGACCCTTGCAGGCGTTACCGAGAATGGCTTTGGGAGTACGGGATTTTATGTAGGTTCTCTATTACTGATAATTTTAATCATTGGTATTTATGTTGCCTATACGGGACTGATAAAAAGAGAAACCAGCAAAGCAGTTCAAGCGGTTATCAATTTTCTTGTGGTGTTCGTGCTGTCCGCTTCGTTTATTGCCTATGCTCCCGACTACATCAAGAAGATAAATGAATTTTCATCAGACATCAGTACCGCTTCACTTGATTTGGGAACAAAAATCATGCTCCCCAACTCTGACAGTGAGGGCAAGGACAGCGTGGACTTGATACGGGACAGCTTATTTTCTATTCAAGTGGAACAGCCGTGGCTCTTACTTCAATTCGGTAACAGCAATGCAGAGGAAATCGGGACAGACCGTGTGGAAGCTCTTGTATCGGCAAGTCCAGAGGACGAGGACGGGAAAACCAGAGAAGAAGTCGTGAAAACAGAAATCGAGGACAACGACAACAACAATCTGACGATACCGCAGGTCGTGAACCGTTTAGGCATGGTGTTCTTCCTATTCATTTTTAATATAGGTATCACAATCTTTGTATTCCTACTGACAGGGATAATGATGTTAAGCCAGATACTTTTTATTATCTTCGCTATGTTTTTACCTATCAGTTTTCTTCTTTCTATGATACCTAGTCAAGAAAATCTGGCAAAGCAGGCAATCGTGAGGGTGTTTAATACCATAATGACACGGGCAGGAATAACGCTCATTGTAACGGTGGCGTTTAGTATTTCCAGTATGTTTTATAACATCTCCAAAGAGTACCCGTTTTTTATGGTGGCGTTCTTACAGATAGTGTGTTTTGCAGGTATCTTTATCAAGCTGGGCGACTTAATGAATATGTTCTCTTTGAACGCTGGCGACAGTCAAAATATGGGACGCAGGATATTCCGCAGACCATATCTGTTTATGCGACATAGAGCTAGGCGTATGGAAAGACGGCTTGCTGGTGCGGTTACTGCTGGCGGTGTTGCTGGTGCGGTGGCAGGTAGCACGATTTCAAACAGAAAACCGACAAGGAACACAGCCACAAAAGACAGTCGGGGCAATTCCACTTCCAGCATGGGACAGCGTGCAGGTTCAAAGGTGGGGGCTGTCTTAGATACGAAAAATAAAGTAAAAGACAAGGCAAATGCTGTCAAAGAGAATATCAAGGATATGCCGACACAGACCGCTTATGCGGTGTATTCCGCAAAGGAAAAGGCAAAGTCAAGCGTGTCCGACTTTAAGCGTGGTATGGTGCAGGAACAGCAGTCCAGACAGACGGGACGTTTGGAAAAGCAGGAACAGCATAGACAGAATATCGCTGACAAACGTATGGAGCTTCAAAAGGCACAAGAAGCAAGGCAGGCACAGCGAAAGGCTGACGGATCAGCGACAACGGGAGCTACCCGTCCCCATGAGCGACCAGCCACAGCTTCAAAGCCGAGTGCGGAAAAAACGCAGGAAGTCAAACGCCCTGCCACAGCGACCACTTCAAAAGCAAGTGAGCCAGTCAAGACGAATGTTGTAAAAGAGCGTCCGTTATCTTCTGGTGCTTCTGATAGAAAAGCGACCCAGCCTACACAGCCAGTACATAGGCAGAATGTAGAAAAAGTGGTATCGCAGGAAACACGCCAGAATGACACCAAAGACCGCAGGACAAAGGTTCAGCAGACCCAGACCGTCCAGAAGAACCAGCAGACCTTAGAGAAAACCCGTAACCTTGTAACGAAGAAAGGACAGAAGAAAAAATGAAACTGAAACATATCGCTCTTATTGGCACTCTGTTTCCTATCCTCTTTTCTCTGGTGCTTTTCTTTGGTGTCTTGATTAGTGCGGACAGCGACGACGAGAACAGCAATTTTTCTTCTGGCATTACGGGTATGAATTTATCCGCAGAAGTCTTGAAACATCAGCCTATGGTAGAAAAATACGCCAGAGAATACAACATTTCCGAGTATGTCAATGTGCTACTGGCTATCATTCAAGTAGAAAGTGGCGGTACGGCGGAAGATGTTATGCAGAGTTCGGAAAGTTTGGGTTTACCGCCCAACTCTTTAGATACGGAAAGCTCAATCAAGCAGGGGTGTAAATATTTTGCGTCCCTGCTTTCTTCCTGCAAAAATCAAGGTATCGACGATTTGAATGTAGCGATACAGTCCTATAACTATGGCGGTGGCTATGTGGGATATGTGGCAGGAAAAGGAAAGAAACACACTTTTAATCTTGCGGAAAATTTTGCCCGTGAGAAATCGGGTGGAAAGAAAGTAACCTACACCAACCCGATAGCTGTTGCGAAGAACGGGGGCTGGCGGTATGGCTATGGAAATATGTTCTATGTGGAATTAGTCAATCAATATCTGACCGTGGCACACTTTGATAATGCGACGGCACAAGCGATTATGAATGAAGCGTTGAAATATCAAGGCTGGAAGTATGTGTATGGTGGCAGTAACCCGAACACTTCCTTTGATTGTAGCGGACTTGTACAATGGTGCTATGGAAAAGCTGGTATCTCTTTACCGAGAACCGCACAAGCACAGTATGACGCTACCCAACATCTTCCACTCTCGCAGGCAAAGGCTGGGGACTTGGTGTTTTTCCATTCCACCTATAATGCTGGTTCGTATGTAACCCATGTGGGAATATATGTGGGAAATAACCAGATGTACCATGCAGGCGACCCGATAGGATATGCAGACCTAAGTAGTAGTTACTGGCAACAGCACTTAATCGGTGCAGGACGAGTAAAGCAATAGAAAGGACTTGAAAAATATGTTTAAGAAGAATAAGAAACAGACAGAAAATGTCAAAGAAAAAAAGGTGCGTACTGTCAAGGTAGGCACACATAAGAAAACCGTGATTGCGTTGTGGGTGGTGCTTATCGCAAGCGTGAGTTTTGAGGTGTATAAGAATTTTACGGCTATCGACCAGCATACGACCCATGAAAAAGAAATCATTGAACTTCGCTTGCAGGACACCAACGGGATAGAAAATTTCGTGAAGAATTTTGCGAAGTCCTATTATACATGGAATAACAGCAAAGAAGCCATTGAAGCAAGGACGCAGGCAATCAGCGGTTATCTGACAAAGGAATTGCAGGACTTGAATGTTGATACAATCAGAACGGATATACCGACCAGCTCCACGGTCACAGATGTGATTATATGGAGTATCGAACAGTCGGGAACGGACACTTGTTCTGCTACCTACGAAGTAGATCAGCAGATAAAAGAGGGAGAACAGACAACAGCGGTTAAGGCAACCTATACTGTAAAAGTCCATGTGGACGCTGACGGGAATATGGTAATCGTTCAGAACCCTACCCTTGCACCAGCAGTTGAAAAATCAGACTATGAGCCTAAGACAGCAGAAGCAGACACAAGCGTGGACGCTGATACCGTCAATGACGCTACCGCATTTTTGGAAACATTCTTTAAGCTGTACCCAACAGCCACAGAAAAAGAGCTTGCTTACTATGTATCTGGAAACGTGCTTGAACCTATCGGCAGGGACTATCTCTACTCTGAACTGGTAAACCCAGTATTTACAAAGGACGGGGACAATGTGAAAGTGAAAGTAGCTGTGAAATTCCTTGATAATCAGACAAAGGCGACGCAGGTATCGCAGTATGAGCTTGTTCTCCGTAAAGATAGTAACTGGAAGATTGTAGAGTAAATAAAAAAGTTTGTATTTTTTTAATGATTTATAAGATCTAATACAAAGCTGTGATAAACTCATGATAGAAAATTATCACAGCTTTTGTATTCAAAAATATTAAGGAATATATTTTAATCCAAATTTTGTTATTTCATAAAATATAGGAAGTAAATCTTTTCCTTTTTCAGTTAATGAATATTCAACGTGTGGTGGAATTTCATTAAATTGTTCTCTATGCACTAAATCATCTGTTTCTAATTCACGTAAAGCATTTGTAAGCATGGTGTTTGTTATTCCAGATAAAACTTTTTTTAGTTCACCAAAACGCATGGGGGACTTAATACACAGTTCATAAATAATTTGTAGTTTCCATTTCCCTTGTAACATACAAATAACAGGGATAACAGGGCAATTTCCATTTTCAGTGAGAATGACACTACTTACTTCTTCAGCATATTTTTCAAAAGTTGTGAATTTGTTCATTTTTATAATTCCTTTCTTTACTAAGTATTGTTTTTTGTACTATGTATATTAAAACTGCGTACTTGAACTTATAAATGGACTTAGTATAATTATTATATCATAGAAAAACGGCTATGAATATATAAAGAAAGGAAGTCTTATTTATGAAAGAATTAAGCATTTTTGAAGCAACAGTTTTTACATCACCGAACCCTTTAACTTTGATTTGTACCGAAAAAGAAGATGGTACAACAAATATCGCCCCTATTTGTTTTGTGTCCTATCTTTCTTTTGAACCTGCTATGATTGGGTTTGCAACTGGAAAAAAATCACATACTGGAGAAAGAGTTCGTGCAACTGGAAAAGCAGTTATTACTGTTCCTAGTGAGAATTTAGCAGAGATTGTTATGTCTTGTGGCTCTTGTAGTGGTAGTGATACTTCTAAGGTAGAAAAATTTGATATAAAACTAAATGAATTAGAGAATAACACTATTAAAATTCCACAAGACACAAAACTAGCTTTTGTAGTTGATTTACAACAAGCAATCGAAGTTGGAGACCACTATTTCCATATTTGTAATATTGAGAAAATTTATGGAGATAACGATAAAACGTCATTATATGCTTGGAATGGATTTGGAAAAGTTGCTCCTGCTATTGAAAAAATGTAAGTATTATCAGTTGAAAAGCTATAAAAAAAGACGCAAATAAAAATGCCGTGGTAAACAACTCACAGTGTGAGATCTGATTATCACGGCTTACAATTAGTTTTGGAGTAAGTAGTTTTCTCCCCAGTTACATAGTTCATCAAGAATTGGTGTTAAGGTTTTTCCAAATTCAGTTAAGGAATACTCTGTTTTTGGTGGGACGACTGGATAAACCTTACGGTTAATCAATCCGTCTTTTTCCAGCTCACGAAGCTGTTGTGCTAACATTTTGTCTGTTGCTTTTGGAATGAGCTTATGAATTTCGCTATACCGTAATGTTTTATTCATTAAGTGCCATAAAATGACCGCTTTATATTTTCCGCCGATTAGTTGAATGGTTGCTTCAACGGGACAACTAAAACCACAGCAATTATTTTCCATGATGTTCTCTCACTTTCTTTTTAGGTAGTATGTTACAAAATAGTGCGTTCTTGTCTAACAGACTATTACGAATATAATTATAGTATAGGTTGACCTAATTCACAAGAACAAAGGAGAATAACAAAATGAATGTATTAGATATTGCAAAAAAGAGATATTCCGTTAGAACATACGAAGATAAGCCCGTAGAAAAAGAAAAGCTGGATAAAATCCTTGCTTCTGCTCATGTTGCACCAACTGCGGCGAACTTACAGCCAGTTAAATTGTTAGTGGTGCAGGACAAAGAACGATTGAAAAGCATTGCAAAAGCTGGAAATATATATAATGCTCCATTGGCAATTATCGTTTGTGCAGACCATTCAAAAGCGTGGAAACGACCTTTTGATAACAAACAGACAACAGATATTGACGCTACTATTTTGACAGACCACATGATGTTGCAGGCAACAGAATTGGGGTTAGGCACAGTCTGGATATGCTTTTTCAAACCAGATGTCATCAAACAGAAATTTTCACTACCAGACAACTTAGAACCAGTCAATATATTAGTTATTGGTTACGGAAATGAAACACCAGCAGACCCAGAACGTCATTCTGCTACTCGTATTCCTATGGAAGATTTAGTTGCCTATGATTATCTGTAATTAAGGCTATTTGCTACTTGCGGAGCAGATCAGCAAATAGATAACGCAAAAAGGGAAAAACAAGAAGCTGATTACTTCTTGCTCTCCCTGCTGTTCAAGATACCGTCAATCGTACCTTGAATGATTTTTAATTCGTTATCACTCAATAAATCAAGGGAAGTTTCTATCTGACGGCGAGCTGTACTTTTTACAACATTCTCTGCTGGATAGAAATATTCATCAACGGATATATTGAACATGGTAACTAAATCATGGAATAATTGAAAGCTGGGGTGCGACCCGATATTTTCAATATCTGCGATATGGCGTTCTCCATAGAACACTTTATCGCTTAAATCATTACGAGAAAGCCCTGCTCTTTCACGGGCTTCTCTGATTGCCAGTCCTAAAGGTCTGAAATCAAAAGTTTGTGTTTCTTTTGCTTTTCTCATTTTAAATCACCTAGCATGAGTTTATACTTCATGTGATGTATTTAGAATGTGTTAAAAGTGCATATAGCATGCAGTTATAAATCAAGAGATATTATCGTGGACGGAAAATAAAAAAAACCGTCATTTGATAATATACTTTTGTGCGTCTTTAAAAATAAGAGGGCGGTTTGGGATAACCAGAACTGTCCTTTTTTCTTGAGATATGAGGAATAGCTCTGGTTAAAGGGGGCTATACCATGACTGCATACAAAAGAACGCTTTGCCGTTCTCAACTGGATAAATATTTCAGTCCACTATTATAATCATTATACCCTTTATATGAGTTAAAAATTCATATCAATAGAATTTATAAAACAGTCCGTTTGTGTAATTACACATTATCGGGCTGTTTTTGTTTTTCAAAAAAATTTTTTTGAAAATCTTGGTAGCTTGCCACCTCTTTGGGTAGTTAGGGTGCGGAAAGGGGGAAATAAACAAAAGTTTATTTCAATCCAACACGGAAAGGAGGTGAGCAAATGAAAACATCTTCTTTCAAACAAGCCATTGAAGCACAGTTTGATTGCCTTTCAAAAAAAGTAATTAAACGTGCAGTAAAGAAAGGCTACCGTGATATGAAAAGGCGTGAAAAACACGAATGTTTATTTTCGGATATTCCAGATTATGAACAATCACGTTTTGGGGAATTGGATAAATACGAAAGTGATTATACTGTATTCAATATCTTAGGCATTGAAGTCTGGGTTGAGGACGACCAGTTAAGCGAAGCCCTTAAAACATTGAAGATAAGAAACGCAACATTATTTTGTTGTCCTACTTTATGGATATGTCGGATAGTGAAATCAGTGAATTTATTAAAATTCCCCGTTCTAACGTCCAGTATCACAGAACAAAAACACTTGAAGCAATGAGAAAAATTATGGAGGAACGCAAATGAAGAAATATGAACATCTGCCTTTTGAAGTTATTTTATCAGCAACAGAGGGCGACCCAGAAGCGATTGAAACCGTTATGAAATTTTATGACGGTTACATCTCCAAACTGTGTCTGCGTAAATTGTATGACGAACACGGTAACGTCTGCATGGTGGTAGATGCAGATTTAAAAAACAGAGTTCAGACAGCATTACTTGATATGCTGATGAATTTTGAAATTGTAGTGATGTAGTACATACAAGTGGAGTCTGGCACGTCCCCCTTTCCTGCCACTTCACTTGTCATTCTATTAAAATCAAAATCTGTAAGTTGATTTTAATAGGCTGAATAGCCGATAGCTCTTTGATAACTGAATAAAGCAGACAGATACGTTTGTGAGATAGCGAGCCACGGGAACTGTACGCCATGACCTTTCCAAAAGAAAGCGAGCGACCCACACAGTGATCCGAGAGCGACTGTTGGAAAAGTCGTTTTGCCACGACCTATCCTCACAGAATAATGATACGTCCGCATGGTGCGGTTCTGCCCACAAGAATGGGAATAGTTGAGATACTAACGGAGCTTTCCAAAGCCGTCTGCCTGCTTGTAAAATATGACACACAGTAAAGGGGGTGCATAGATTATGAACAATACTGATGTGCCTATCTGGTTGAAATATTCTTTAACTTTGGAAGAAGCTTCAAAATATTTTAGAATTGGCGAAAAGAAATTGCGTAGACTGGTGGAAGAAAACCCAGACGCTGACTGGTTTATTATGAATGGAAACCGTATTCAGATAAAGCGTAAACCCTTTGAAAAATTCTTCGATACCTTGAATGTTATATAGTGATAATGGGCTTCGTATGTGGTATAATTATAATATCTCATATCGAAGCTCTTTCCGTTCTGAAAGGAGCGAAAAGCAATGTCTGAAAAAAGACGGGATAACAAAAATCGTATATTAAGAACGGGTGAGAGCCAGCGAAAAGACGGGAGATACGCATATAAATATGTGGACGCATTTGGAAAGACGCAATTTGTGTACGCATGGAAACTTGTACCGACAGACAGAACACCAGCAGGAAAACGTGAAGATATTTCCCTACGGGAAAAAGAGCAAGAAATACGTCAAGACCTTAACGACGGCATAGACACCGCTGGAAAGAAAATGACGGTGTATGAGCTTTTTAAGAAGTATCTGAAACAACAGAGAAATGCAAGGCTGACTACGCAAAGCACTTACAGTTACCTACTGGAATTTTTGAAAAAGGACAAGTTTGGAGCAAGAAGCATTGACACAGTTAAAATTTCAGATGTTAAGGCTTGGCTACTTGAATTAAAGGACAATGGGCTGGCGTATGGTACAGTTCTTTTCTATAAAAGAGCATTGAAGCTAGCGTTTAAAATGGCATTGCATGACGATTGTATCAGAAAGAACCCTTTTGATTTTAGTTTAAGTAGTGTAATGAAAAACGACACGCAAAGCCGACAAGCCTTGACGCAGGAGCAGGAAGAACAACTGCTGACTTATGTTAAAAGTGATGTATGTTACCGAAAGCATTATGACGAAATCATCATTTTGTTGCGGACGGGACTTCGTATTTCTGAATTTTGCGGACTGACAGTAAATGACTTAGACTTTAAGAATAGAATAATCAATATCGACCACCAGCTTGTCAAGGTATCGAAAATTGGTTATGTGGTGCAACCGCCAAAATCAGAAAATGGTATCAGACAGATACCTATGAGCGACGAAGTGTATCAATCATTTAAGAACATACTGAAACACCGCAGGAAACAGAAAGACCTTGTGATTGACGGTTACAGCAATTTTCTATTCATCAATCGCAATGGCAATCCTCAAGTGGCAGTAAACTATGAAGCAATGTTCAGAAGCCTTGTAGACAAATACAACAGCAAACATGAAGAACAGCTACCAAGAATTACACCACACGTCATGCGTCATACATTCTGCACAAGATTAGCAAATGCAGGAATGAACCCAAAGGCATTATAATATGTTATGGGACATTCAAATATAACTATCACGCTGAACCTTTACGCTCATGCTTCACTGGAAACTGTAAAATCAGAATTACAGCGATTTGTAGCCTAGTAGTAAAAGAGGATATTACGACTGATTTACTACTTTTCAAGGCAGATTGAAGCGGAAATAAGCGGAGTTATGCAATGTATCAACCGATAAGAAAGTTAAAAAAGTCCGTAAATACGGGATATTCCAGCATTTGCGGACTTATGGATAGATAATAGAAAAAGATTGATGTAAATTATTAATTAGTATTGAGAAATCTATTATTCAAAACAACGAAAATCATTTAACATCGTAAGTGAAATTCGGCCTTGATACAATACACCGGTATCAATAAATATCTTTTTCAAAAAAGCGTTCAATCACATAATTGATTGCCTCCTTATCATGAATGGTACAACTTGTTTCTTGTTTTGCTTGTGTTGATGCTCCCTTATTTGAAAGCCAATTATGAGAACTAATAATCATTATTTCATGATCTGCAATAACGATTTTTGAATGTAGTGGCGGTAGATATAATAAAGCATCCTTTAACAAATCATATAAACTCTGAATGGCTTCTATATCTTTCTCCAACCCATAGCCAAAATTGTCTCGCTGAACGATCTTGTCAATCTCTTTTAATGTGAAATTTTGCTTATGATATCCAAAAGTTATCTGTATATTAGTTTGAGCATGTATTATCATTACACTAAGCAAATTATGTAAAGTGAAGTGGTTTTCGAAAACGTATTAACGTTATATGCTTATGTTAGATTGACGCACAAAAAGCGTATCTGTATAATATATATTATCAACAGATAGTTAGAAGGAAATACGATGGCAATCGGTGAAAGAATCCGTTTCTTTAGAAATTTAACAAGTATGACCCAAAAGTATCTTGGTATTCAGGTTGGTTTTCCTAAAAAAGACTGCGGATATTTAACAAATAATCGCGAAGAAGTATAGGTATATCTGCTCAGCCTCTTACTGTTCCCGATATTGACAGTTACGACGGTTTAATGCATACGCTCTTTACACTAGAAGATATATACGGCATAAGAATTGATAGGCTTTTTGATGAAGTATGTATTCGTCTTGATAAGGGAGTGAGTGCAAATTACATAACTATGGTTGAAATGTTCTCTTCTTGGCAGAAGCAAGCGGAAAAGCTCAAAAACGGAGAATTTCAAAAGAGAAATATGATAATTAGCGTTACAATTATCCTGAAAAATAAAAATGCTTATCAATACTTACAATCACTAACTATATGTTTAAAGGAGAGATATCATATGGGATTTCAAACAATATCAGTTAAAGAAGCTGTAAATAATATAAATGCCAATTCAAACGGATGGTTTTTGCCAGCTGTTCAGCGACCATATGTATGGGGCAGTAGATACGAAAGTGAAAAATATATTTGTAAATTGTTTGACTCAATATTAAATGGTTATCCAATAGGAACTCTTATTGTGTGGAACACAGATAAAGAAGTTCCTTACAGAGAGTTTATGAATGAGTATGAAGATGGTAAAATTGCCACACTTGTCGACAAATCACTTTGGGAAAGAACAGATAAATGGTTGGTGTATGATGGTCAACAAAGATTGCAAACATTATTTTCTTGTCTTAAATACACTCTAAATAAAAGAATCTTGGCTTATAATCTTTTATATATGACTGATGATACTGATGAAGATTACGGTTTCAAATTTATTGATAAAAATACAGATAATCCAGGATACATAAAACTACCCGCTCTTTTTTCAAAGACTGATGCCGAAAAAGTAAGCTATAGAAAAAAGATTCAAGGTACATTAACGTCATTAACGGAAGATGAAGAAACTCTTTTTGAAACAAGATTTGATAAGCTTTGGTCAGTGTTTGTTGGAACAGACGTAAAATCTTTGGCTTATTTTCCGATTGATAGAACTTGGAATGAAGATAAAGTAAATGATGTCTTTCAACGTTTGAATACCGGAGGAGTACCACTCTCTGGTGCTGATTTATTGTTTTCAAAAATAAAGGAATCAGATCCATCTTTCGAAGAAAATCTTGTTGAAATATCAAAGTGGATTTTTGAAGTTACTAATGGATATTCTTTTTCCGCAAACGAAATATTACAACTTATAAATCTTATTGTAAAAGGTACAACGCGTGTTGATGCGTCAAAAGTAAAACCTGAAGAAATCACAAAATTTAAAGAGATTGGAGCTTCAATTGGTGAGCCATTAAAGGACTTTTTCGGAGAATTTTTCTATAAAGCATTCAATATTAATAACAGTTCAATAGTATCTAGAAAGCTTGCTGTGCTTCCTCTAGTTGTATATGCATATCGTAATCATCAACAAGGTAAACGATTTTTAAATATCAACGCTGACAATGTTATAAAAATGAAACAGTATTTTATTCTTTCTCAATCAAACGATTGGAATACCCAAGGAATTGTTGAAGCCTCAACAAGAAAAATTCTTGATGAAAACTTCCCGCTTGCTGAAATAAAAGAAATAGCAAAAGAAAAAAACCGTGTTATAGAATTACGAAAAGAGACACTTGAGTGTAATGTTTGGTTTACTTTGAAAGTAATGATTCCTAATCGTTTGTATATAAGACAAGAAACTACAACGGGAAGGTATAAGCCGGAGTTGGACCATATTTTCCCTTTGAAACTCAAAGATAGTCCCAACGATTATGAAGTTGATACTCTTTGGAATTTGCAGCCTGTTGCTGGTAAAACTAATTTACTGAAAAGTAACATTCATCCATTTGATTTCTTTTCAAATGAAAATACAAAATCTCATATTTCTGAATATAATTTTGTTCCGAGTGAAATGTCTTGTAGTGAATGGAAAGATCATAAAGCATTCATTGAATATCGAAAAAAAAGAATGATTGAATTTATGAAATCACAATATGATATCGATGTAATAATGTAAAAATCATACATAAGCATAACAAAAAGGCATTACTGAATGAAGTGCACCCCAAAATTTGGACACAAATAATGGAGGTGCATTTTATTATGCCCATTTTGATACTATCCTAATACGATAATCGTGAAAGGATGCGTATAAGTTAAGTTGAAAGAGCGATTACTTAATTATTTGATTCAGTACTTTCTTTATGATTTAACTCTGTATTAAATCAAAGCTTATTTAATACCTTTTATAAAATCTGCGATTGTCAACAATGAAGAACTCATTTCGATCAACTTCACTGTTTTACGACTTAAGCTTTTCAGTGCTTCTTTAAGACCGGCAGCATTTTTCTCTTCTGCTTTCTTTTGAGCCTCATGAATAATCTCTAAGTCATGCTTTTGTGACTTAACTTCAGGTAAATGAAGAAGAATGTTGAGCTCTTTGACAATCATTTCATAATTGATTTCGGTGCTCGTATTAAAACTATCAACAACAGATTCTTGACTATTATCGGTTTGATTAGCATGTAAAATGCTATTATTGCCTTTATTAACGACTATATTGTTTCCCTTATAAATTTCATTATTGTCGCCTTTTACAATATCGATTTTACAACTATTAAAATTAATTTCGTATTTTCCTTCTTTCATATCTTTATTCTCCATTATCTCCTTAACCTTTTCATAACTCTGTTTAATGAACTCATAATCTAACGATGTAAAGGCATAAACTTCACCTGAAGACAACTCGAAATTTAATGAGTGATTACACAAAAGATAGACATAATATGCAGCCATCGATAAAATCACGATAGTGATAAGCCATCCAACAGCCGAAAACGGTGTATTAATCAACGTTGTCCCAATCAAAAATGCAATAATAATATTAACTATCGGAACATTCACTTCGGGTCGGCCATGCCATACACGCGTGATATTTCTTATTTGGATAAAATTATCTTTTGAAATAATCACTCTGTTGGCTATTACCAATGTCTCTTGTTTAAAAATCTTAAGTTTCATCATCTTAATCATCCAACCTTTCTAAAGATGTAAATACTTCCTCTAAGTCTTCTAGTTCATTTTGTTTTTCAACGATATCTAATAATTTGTGATATGTCTTAACAGCTTTGTCTTGTTCTTTAAAAACAATAGAATATTCTTTCCCCGAAGCCAATTTTATGTAGAGAGCTTTTGTAAAACACCGTTTCAACTCCATCACAGTTAATAAAACAGCTATAATAATCAGTGTATAACCTATTATTTTAAAATCATTAAACATTTGTAATATATACCCTACAAAAGCCATGCCTATATATTTGTATAAAGATGCAATCATATCATGTTGATATCCATAATGAATTTTATTAATATTGCTGATCTGTATTGTAAATGATTCGCCTGTTATCACATTGCCTTTTATTCTTAATCCCTCTTCATAAAAATGATTGAGATTTATATGGAAGAGCTTTTGATATCCTATTTGAACCATGTCCCGTATTTGATGATATACTTTTTTAAAGCCATATTTCCATAAGCAGCCGATAGCTACTACAGTAATAAGAAAGAAGATAGTAATTGTTATGAAATGATAAGAAGTATACGCTGTTTTTAAATTAATATTAATTTTTCCATCATCTAACTCTTTAAATGTAAACGGCATATTGATATTTTCGCTTACTGCTTGTTCTTCATCCAAAGCCACTCCGTCAACATCTATTACAATCTCCACAGGATGGATGATTCCAAGCCCAAACAATGAATGAAAATCAAGTCCTAAATTTAGTGTTTGTTGATTATCATCCTTTATAAAAGATTTTTTTGTAACACTTTCAGAGTGACCGTAACCGAACCCCTCACCAAATACGGAATTTAATTTTGTAATTGCTTCTTCCGAAGATAAATCGAGATTATTCATTTGAATATCATATTTCATACAAGTTTTATCATCATATTGAACTTCTTCATATCGAAGATTTATTCCTCTTTCTTTCATATAAGAAGATAAATTATCTGTCAAATCGCCAACCTTATCCATATCAATGTAAAGACTCATTAAAAAGTCTACTCGATTTTCTTTTTTCAGGACAACTTTCATATTATTCTTTGTAATCGGGATAATTGATTTACCTTCATATTCATGTTGATATGAAATTGAACTATAGCTTTGATCATCAAAAATAAATTCATAATTTTGATTATTTACAAGAGAATCTTTATGTTCATTCTCTACGCTTCCAGAATTTATTAAGGCCTCTTCTAACCAGTTTAATAAATTAGATAAATCATCTTCAAACTTAATATTTTGGTATGCTTGAAACGGCGATTCTTTGGAATACTCTCCGACTTCAAAGGTACTTTTAGAAGATTCACCGGTTATTGATTTATATTTTGATAAATAATCATCATAGCTTTTAAAGTTAAATGAAAATAAAAATCTGTTCTCATTATCCCGGTCAACAGAAAATTCAAGATGATCCGGCTTCTCTTTTTGCATAACAGACAGAAGCTTATCTCTGCCGCCCTTTATGTATTGATAATCAGATTCATCAACTTCTAATGACGTATTTATCTGAATCGTTCTCTCTTCAGTATCGACATCAACCTGATAATTGATTTTTGCACCACACCCGGTTATTAAAAGTAGAATGATTATAAAAATTATATATGCAAACTTTTTCATAAACTCCCCTTTGCAAATAGATTAGTATTTTGTTAGAAATAGAATACCATAATTTACTAATTATTTCAAATACTAATTTTATACATAGATTTGATGCTCATTGTAAAATGAAAGTGGAATTAAGAAAAGATGAAAAAAGTCCATTACCCCTAAGGAGACTATGGACTCTTCCTATTTTCTTATTATTATTTATCTTTTTTGAAAATTCTCAATATTATACTATCTTTTCAAACACGAGTGTGGCCTGAATACGATCACCACCGCCAAATCCCTTACTTCCTCCGTTAGCGGTTGAAATAGTATGTAAACGATATCCTTTCTTTGCTTGATTGTTGATTACCTTTTCCAGCTCTGTTAAATTTCCTGATCCTGTTCCAAAGAACTTCTCTTTCAATGTAACTTGTAAAACAACATATTGGTATTCATTCCCAGATGCTGTAGAAACTGATGATTCCTGCTGTAATTTATCTAATAGTCCCATGCCTTATAGCTCCTTTACTTTGATTTAACTATTCGAACTCAATCGTTCCCGGAGGTTTACTCGTAATATCCAACAGCACACGATTCACATGCGCTACTTCGTTCACGATCCGATTCGATATGACTGCCAACACATCAAACGGAATTCTCGCCCAATCCGCTGTCATACCGTCAATTGAAGTGACAGCACGAATCGCCACCGCATAATCATAGGTACGCTGATCGCCCATAACACCGACCGACCGCATATTTGTTAAGGCTGTAAAATACTGCCAAATATCCCGCTGCAGCCCTGCCTTACGAATCTCCTCACGCAAAATTGCATCGGACTCTCTGACTATCTCCAACTTTTCTTCGGTAATATCACCAAGGATACGGATACCCAAACCGGGACCCGGGAACGGCTGCCGCCATACCATCTCGTCAGGCAAGCCCAACTCACTTCCCAACGCTCTGACTTCATCCTTAAACAGCGTGTTCAACGGCTCAATCAGCTGAAACTGCATATCCTTCGGCAACCCGCCGACATTATGATGCGACTTGATCGTCTGTGCTGTCTTAGTCCCAGATTCAATCACATCGGTATACAAAGTACCCTGTGCCAACCATTTAATATCCTCACCCTCAACAAGCTGCTTCACTTCCTCATCAAAGGTATAAACAAACTCATTACCGATAATCTTGCGTTTCTGTTCCGGATCAACAACCCCGGCAAGCTTGCTCATAAAACGTTCCTTCGCATCGATTTTCACTAAATTTATATTCATCTCGCGCCCAAAGGTTTCCATTACACTTTCGCCTTCCCCTTTGCGCAGCAAGCCATGATCGATAAACATACAAATCAGCTGATCGCCGATTGCCTGATGCAATAACGCCGCCACTACAGAAGAATCAACACCGCCGGACAACCCTAACAATACCTTATCCTTTCCGACCGTTTCACGAATCTTCGCAATTTCCATATCAATAAAATTATGCATCGACCAATCCGCCTTCGCATGGCAAATCTCAAACACAAAATTCTTCAACATATCATTACCGAATTCGGAATGTCTTACCTCCGGATGAAACTGCAATGTATAAATCTGCTGTTCCTCATTGGCAGTAGCCGCAAACTCACAGGTCTCACTGGAAGCAACCCCATGAAAGCCCTGAGCTAAGCCATCGACCTGATCCCCATGACTCATCCACACGACCTGTTGCTTCGGCAAACCGTAGAACAGCGGACAATCCGTATCCACCGTAATTTCCTTACGTCCGTATTCCTTTGCCTCACACGCCTTCACACTGCCCCCGTTCATAAAATGCGTCATCTGCATGCCGTAACAAATACCTAAAATCGGAATACCTGAAGTAAAAATATTTGGGTCACACTTAAAGGCATCCTCATCATATACACTGTTAGGACCGCCTGAAAAAATAATACCTTTCACATCTCCCATCGCCTGAATCTCCGCAAGCGACATCGTATGCGGATGCAGCTCCGAATACACATGAAGTTCACGAATTCGACGCGCAATTAATTGATTATATTGACTCCCGAAATCCAAGACTACAATTTTATCAGCCATGAAATTACCTCCTCATATTTCATGAGGTTATTATACCTTATTTTCACTAAATAGAAAACAAAAAAAAGCAGAAAGCCACGATTTCTCCATGACCCTCTGCCATATAAAACCTCTAAGAACTTCCGCGCTCTGTGAACTAAATCAAAAAGGCGAAATACAACACAAACACAACGACCAATGCCCAAATGATCGGACTGACTTTTTTAGCCTTACCGCTGGCAGCCATTGTCAGTGCATAAGTGATAAAGCCCAATGCGATACCGTTAGAAATTGAATAACCCAAAATCATAACAATGATCGTTACAAAACCGCTTGCCGCAGATACGAAATCATCCCAATCAACACCGCCCAGCTGCTGCGCCATCAAGATACCGACAACAACCAATGCCGGGGCAGTAACTGCATTTGTGACTGCAGCCAACACAACCGGCGAAAACAATACAGAAACAAAGAACAGAATACCTGTCGTAACCGCAGTTAAACCTGTGCGTCCGCCGACCTCAACTCCTGATGTAGATTCAACGAATGAAGTAACAGTCGAAGTACCCATAGCTGCACCGACAACCGTACCGACAGAGTCAGCCAATAACGCACGTTCGACATTTTCTAATTCGCCTTCTTCATTTACAAGACCGGTACGATTACCAACCGCAACCAAAGTACCCGCTGTATCAAAGAAATCAACAAATAAGAATGAGAAGATCGCCACAAAAGCCGCACCCGGATTCGCAAACAAATCAGAGAAACCGTCCACAAACGCACCGACAGTCTCCGTTTTCATATCAAAAGTAATCCACTGCTCAGGTAACGCAGGCATACCCTCGATACCCGCAAAGCCGCAAGCAATACCGACAACTGCCGTTACCAACATACCGATAAACACTGCCGCAGGAACCTTTTTACATAAAAGAGCCAACGTCAATAAAATACCGAACAAAGACAACAGCACCGTAGGCTCAGCAAAATCACCCAATGCAACAAACGTAGATTCATTTGCCACAATAATACCGGCATTTTTCAAACCGACAAATGCGATAAAGAAGCCGATACCGGCACCAATCGCAAGCTTAAGCTGCTTTGGAATCGCATTAATGATCATTTTACGAATTCCCGTAACCGAAATCAATAAGAAAAACAAACCGGAAACAAATACTGCAGCTAAAGCCGCCTGCCAGCTAAACTTCATCGTTAAGCAGACAGTATAAGTAAACAGTGCATTTACTCCCATACCCGGAGCCAACGCAACCGGATAATTCGCAACCAAACCCATGATAATAGATGCAACACCGGCAGATACCGCAGTAGCGATAAATACCGAATGTGCGTCCATACCGGAATCACCTAAAATCATCGGATTCACACCAAGAATGTAAGCCATTGCCAAGAACGTTGTAATACCGGCAATAATTTCAGTCTTTACATTCGTATTCTTCTCTTTCAACTTAAAGAACTTTTCCAAAATAAATACCTCTTTCCTCTCTCACCCTTTTTATAAAACGCCTCTTATCGAACCATGATTGATCCTCATTTATGATATTATCCTTCCTATGATGAGCTATCATACGAATCATTAATCATTATTTTCCCTTGCATCCGGATACAATCACACAATAACCATATGCAACAATAAATAATTCACAACGAAAAAATCGTTTTATAAAAAACGGTCCGTTTTATTATAACTGATTCAAAGTCCACAAACAAGGGAATATAAGGAATTTTCCTAATGTAAGCGGATACGATTACTAAAATATTACCTCTTGTTCCTGTTTATCAAGAATTAACTGATAAACATCGATTTTCTCTTAGTACTCATATCTCTGCTTCTCCCCCGATCCCCCCTTCATAAGCCTTTCGATTTGCGTTTGAACATACCCATCACCCAAGCAAGACGACATCTCAAAAAAAGGTACCGCTGAAATCACGGCACCCAAATAACCAACATTTTTCTTTCCTTATACTACTACAATCGCTCCCGCATAAAACTTCTGCCTAAACAAGCATAGCCTATACCTACAAATAGCCTTCCTTCTTTTTCAGCCGCAAGGAACCGATGACCGGCTTCACCTCATCCCAGCTGTTATCCTGTGCCGCAACCACCCAATTCAAAGTTCGATGACGCAGTCTTACCACATCATACAAAAGACCCGCCGGCATTTGAAAGCCAAGCTTGACCGCATCCTGACATGCCCACGCATAACGCTGAATCAAATCCAAAGCATCCAATAGCTCTGATTTTGTACGCAGCTGTGCCTGTGCCATCATATTCTCAACCGATTCGAAATCCAAAATCGTTTTCATTACCAAACGGTTGCTGCAAAGCGCACTCGGAAAATACAAAGAATCCGCTAATCCCAATATCCAAAGCAAGGTAAAGGCACATTCAAAATAGCCGTGATATACATGAACGTCCTCTTTTTTCGGTTTGCGCTCATTCAAATATTCAATTTCACGAATTGTAAAATACGGAGAAGCATGAAAAGAACGCACCGTTTTTTCAATATGCTCATATGCAAGCATCGCATTCCCTTGATGATTTAATAAAAATTCACTGTAAGCCCCCAGCAGCATACATGCCACTGCCCTTTTACAAATTTCCTCCGGCCCTTGAAAAATATACATTTTATCATCAAAGGGCGGCGCAATATTTGTCGGTGCATAGATTCCTTTATAGCGCAGCACGCTCAATGAATGATGAATACGCTTCATTACTGTTTCATCTAACCCCAACGCCTTATTAGTAATATCAAAGCCGTCCACAGGATTGAATACTGAGACCTCACTCTTGCCCTTTTTATTCAAAATCACATCACCGTAGCTGTCTGATATATCGCCTGTTTCCCAAAAGATCAACGCATCCATTAAATCTGCGATTTCCATCAGCGGCAGTATTTTTTCATCACGATGATTTTCCTCATAATTAAAAGTAAATACATAAGCTGCACGAAATAACGCGACCTGATATAAAAGATTTTGTTTGATATACGGATTATGACACGGAAGCTTAGCACTGGAAACATACAGCTTTTGAATTTGACGCTGAAAGGTATCGGGATCATTCGCTGCACTCACAAACGGAATTTGTAAATACTCCTGATGGCGAAGCTGCAGATAAAAACTCTGTGAATTACGATTCATCACAGTGATTTCCTCTTGTAAGACAGTGGATAATGCTTCCTCCATTCTGTCAATATCTGCATACGGTGTATAAAACGACAATACCTCCGTTACCATCATATGCTGCTCACGTCCTTTTCCGCCTTTATTTATTATATCATGTTTTTATCATAAATTGATTGTAAATATATGCAAAATACTTGAAATACTGTATTTTCTTTGATAAAGCTGTATAAGCAAAGTTCATTATAAGCAATTCAATAAGAAATATCCTATCTTTTTACCTAACCGTCATTTTTTCTTATATTTCAAAAACTTCATCGCTTTACGCGCAGACCCTTTGGATATTTGTTCTTTATTACAGTGCCATCCCCCTTACCGAAGCCGACAATCAAATTGTTCCACGCTAAAGCGACATAGCCGCGATATCCGGATATCATCAGCTCTTCTCCCCCTTGAAAGGCTGTCCACTGTTCGTTATTTAACTCAAAGATCTGTTTAAAATGTGATTTCAAAAGAGCACTCATAAACAAGTGATGATGCGGCTCAAAACGATTTTTTGTCCATGTGCCCAACAGGATGCCTTGACGTAAAACACGAAGCTTCCCCATATCGATAAACATTGTCTTACGATAATAAAGCTGATCGTTACAGCAGTCAAAATATCCGTTCGGCATATCAACGATATGATTCAATTCCTGCAGTTGCTGCTTGCTTAACGGTGTCGTTTTCTTATGCTTCGCTCTTTTTACATCGGTACCTCCGAGTTTTTGAAAGCGCGCAATAAAATGTCCCTCGCCTTGATCCATCGGAAAAATGCGTCTTACCTTTTGATGATCCATTCCCGGACAAGACAATCCGCATCTGCCGAAATCAGCTTCACAATCAATTTGTATGATATCATCACGATAAGCTAATATGCGACTCACAAGCTGCTCATTTTCCTCCATTGCGTAAGTGCAGGTGGAATACACAAGCGTTCCGTTTTCCTTTAATGCATCAAACGCTGTATTTAATATATGAAATTGACGCTCTGCGCATGACAGAATATTCGCAATACTCCATTCAACTGCGGCTTCATTATGCTTTTTCATCATGCCCTCACCGCTGCACGGTGCATCCACAAGGATTTTATCAAACCAACCGGCACAATGCTGACACAGCTGCTCCGCACTATTATTGGTAATGATTACTTCACCGAAGCCCAAGCGCTCTAAATTAGACATCAGAATCTGTGAGCGCTTAAAATCAATTTCATTTGCCACTAATAAGCCGCTGTGTGCCAGCTTTGTGGCAATTTGTGAGCTTTTACCGCCCGGTGCCGCACATAAATCCAATACCCAATCATCCTTCTGTACATCAAGAATGCTGACTGCCGCCGAAGCACTCGGTTCCTGTAAATAGATGCCGCCTCCCGCATGCAGCGGATGATTTCCGAGCCCCTTTGCCTCCGCCTCGATATAAAAGGATTCCGCGCAAAACAAAGTCGGCTTCAGTTCATAAGGAAACAGCCTTATAAACTGCTCCCTCGTAAGCTTTAAAGGATGAAAACGTACCCCTCGATACATTTCATTTTCCAATGTTTTAAGAAATGCAGGATATTCATCCTTTAAATATTCCTTCATACGTGCTAAAAATGCTTCCTTCATATCTATCCATCCTATATCTGCCTTATATTTCAGTCTTGATGCCCGACTGTTTTGCATTTCCTACAGCCTTTTGATTACCGCATTATTTTACCACAAAAAAGAGCGCTTCGTACAGTAGTGTCTTACAGTTCTTTCAGATTACAGGGCCGTACCGCCGAAATCCTTCTTATGACTGGAATCCTTTCATCACCATAAAAATCGCATATCAATATATCAAAAACGGTAACAATACAAGCATCAGCATATCACAATTCAAAAAAGCGCATCATTTTCATAAATCCGCAAAACAGAACGAGCACCTTTTCAACTGTGCACAATCCACCTATGCTGACTTTTATATAAAAATCATATACATATAACAGGAAAAGCGCTATACTTTAAGCAGAGATACATATAATAGATAATCGAAAGGCATATAATGAAAAAGAAAGAAGGCAGCACAATGATCTACTGGAAACGAAATCATGAATACCTTGCGGGAACCACACTGCGAAATCCGCAAAAGGCAGAATGTAATAATACGGCGCTTCACTGCGCAAAGGATATACATGCAGTTATCACCAATCGTGAACACTTGGCACAAAAAACAGGAATTCCTATGAAGCAATTTGTATTTGCGAATCAAACCCATTCAGACCATATCGTAAAGGTAACAAAAGAGGATTGCGGCAAAGGGGCATATGAAGCAGCTACTGCAGTCGCAGATTGTGATGCACTGTATACAAGAGAAGCAAATCTCTTGATCGGTGTATTTACAGCTGATTGCGTACCGATTTTATTATATGATCCGCTTGAAAAGCTGATTTGTGCCATTCATTCCGGTTGGATGGGAACAACGAAACAGATCAGCAAAAAGGCGCTTGATATCTTAATCAATCAAGAAGGCTGTAAGCCACAGAACATTCATGCCTTTATCGGTGCTTCGATTGCTTATCACAGCTTTGAGGTAGGCATGGAGGTTGTTGAAAAAATCAAGGCCTTGCCCTTTAATACTTCACCGTATATAACATATAAAGACAGCAACAAGGCTTATGTAGATAACAAAGGCTTAAATTATCAAATGCTGATAAATGCCGGCATTCAAAAAGCGCATATCACAATCGATAAAAACGATACGTTCGCCGAAAATGAATCGTTTTTCTCTTATCGCAGAGATAAGGCCTGCGGCAGACATTTAAGCTTTATCGTCCGCAAGGAATAAGAACTCAAGCATCGTAAATAAAATACAGAGAGCTTCTCATTAAAGAAACACTCTGTTTTTTATATGTAATTACGATTTTTTCATTATAAGCAACTATTCCCTATACTATTCATTTCGAAGCTCCAGCAAGATATCACGAAGCTCTGCGGCACGTTCAAAATCCAGCACTTTAGCCGCTTCGCGCATCTCTTTTTCAATATTCGCAAGCAGCTTCTCCTTATCCTTTTTGCCGATTTTCGTTTTTCGATTCATATATTTCGCGGTCATTTCCTGAGTTTCCTTACTGCGGACAACCTCATGAATCGGCTTGATGATCGTTTTCGGTACTATGCCGTGTTCCTCATTGTACGCAATCTGAATACTGCGGCGACGATTGGTCTCATCCAGTGCCTTGCGCATACTGTCGGTAATATGATCGCCGTACATAATGACCTTGCCGTGTGCGTTTCTGGCAGCACGACCGATGATCTGAATCAATGAGCGCTCGGAGCGTAAAAAGCCTTCCTTGTCCGCATCTAAAATTGCGATCAGGGAAACCTCAGGAATATCCAAGCCCTCTCTTAATAGGTTGATACCGATCAAGACATCATACTTTCCTTTACGTAAATCACGAATGATCTCGGTGCGCTCGATTGTCTTAACTTCATGATGTAACCAGGCGACCTTAAAATCCATGCCCTTTAGATAAGCAGTCAAATCCTCAGCCATTCTTACCGTCAGCGTTGTAATCAGTACACGCTCATTATTTTCAATGCGCATTCTGATTTCATCGGTCAAATCATCAATTTGTCCGTGAGTTGGACGTACCTCTACCTCAGGGTCCAACAAACCGGTCGGACGGATAATCTGTTCCACGACCTCACCGTTTACCTTGTCTAACTCATAATCACCGGGAGTTGCGGAAATAAACACCGCCTGATGGATCATTGACTCAAATTCCTCAAAGCGCATCGGTCGATTATCTAAAGCACTCGGCAAACGAAAGCCGAAATTTACCAAGACCTCTTTACGCGCCCGATCTCCGTTATACATGCCTCTGACCTGCGGCAGGGATACATGAGATTCATCAACGACCAAAAGATAATCTTCAGGGAAATAATCAAACAGCGTATAAGGGCGCTCCCCCGGCGCTCTACCATCGATATGCCGGGAATAATTTTCGATACCGGGACATACGCCGAATTCTCGCAATGCTTCCATATCATAACGGGTTCGCTGTTCCAAGCGCTGTTTTTCCAACAGCTTACCTTCCTGTTCCAATACCTGCAGTCGATCCTCCAGCTCCGTCTGAATCGTATCGGCGGCACGATTGATGATATCTTGACTTGTCGCATAGCCGCTTGCCGGATATACGACATACACCGTATATGCATTCAGCACCTTACCTGTCAACGGATCACATTCGGTAATCCGCTCAATTTCATCATCAAAGCTTTCAATGCGCAAAATATAAGCATCACTGTGGCCTAAGCCAACCTCAATCACATCACCGCGTACACGAAAGGTTCCGCGCTGTAAATCCATATCATTTCTTGTATACTGCTGAGCCACAAGACGCGTTAACAGATCCTTACGCTCGATTCGATCACCGACATGCAGCGTAAAAAACATATCACGGTATTGATCCGGATTAGAGGCACCGTAAATACAGGCAACCGATGCAATAATAATCGTATCTCTGCGCTCTAATATAGAGTTTACGGCTGCCATTCGAAGCATATCCAGTTCCATATTTGTTGTCGCATTCTTATCAATATAAGTATCTGAGCTGGGAATATAAGCCTCCGGCTGATAGTAATCAAAATTAGAAACAAAATATTCTACCCGATTATGCGGAAAAAACTCTTTGATTTCGCTGTAAAGCTGTCCCGCCAAGGTCTTATTATGGACAAATACAAGCGTCGGTTTATTAACCTGTGCGATCACATTTGAAATTGTGAAGGTCTTACCTGTTCCGGTCGCCCCTAACAGCACCTGTTCTTTTTTTCCTTCTTGAATTCCCTTCACCAGTTCCGCAATCGCTTTGGGCTGATCGCCCTGCGGCTGATACTGAGAAACAAGCTCGAAAAGCTTCTGTTCCATGCACATCCATCCTCTCAATATATTTAGTGTAGCTTATCTTTTTATAAAATACAATGAATTGTGTTACTTTTCTTATTATTTAAGCATTCACCCGCTCAATTCATAAAAGCCTGCACTCGATCGATAAAGATATCATATTTCAAATACGAGCGATCCACTTTTCAACATATAAGCGATACACCGCAAATAAAAGACCGCATCTACGGTCGATTATTTCCCTAACAAGGACAATGCCTTATTCATTTGGACATCTAGCACTTCTCGGTTTTGATGCCATTTTTTAGCACAGCTGCTTAATAAGCTCTTAATCGTTTCCTCGTTGATCTCGCCGTTTACCGTTAGATTATGATCGCGCTGATAGCTTTTTAATGCCTGCGCAGATTGATGAGAGAAATACTCGTCACTGCGATCGGCATTGTATCCGAGAAATTTTAAGTAAATCTGAATCGGCTTGGCGAACGGAGAAACGCTGTCGGCCTTATAAACCGTTTTTTCAGGAATATTCAAGATACCGGTAGTAATTGCCGGATCAAGCTCTGCTTTATGATCGGGCTTGATGCCGACACCGTTGATATGCTTACCGTTCGGTGTCAACCATTCCGCAATCGTATATTTGAACGATGAGCCATCCTCAAAGGTAATCGGTACTTGAACCGTTCCCTTTCCGTAAGAGGTAACGCCGACCGTCGATGCATGCTTCAAATGAGCCTTTAAACAGCTTGTCAAGACCTCGGAAGCACTGGCCGTATCCTCATTGATCAAAATCACAAGTTTATCAAACGTATAGCGCTCATAATCATCATAAGCCTTATGTGCCTGAATCGTTCCGTCCTTCGATTGCTCCTGATAAACAACGGCATCCTGAGGTACCAAATAGCTGGCAATCTGCATCGCAGCCGTTACATAGCCGCCGCCGTTATCTCTTAAATCAATGATCAGCTGATTGACACCCTGTTTTTTAAAATCGGCCAAATATTTTCCTACTTCATCACCGCTTGTTTCCGCAAACGTATTGATTTCCAGAATTCCGACCTTTTGATCCACATAACCGTATACCGAATCATTCACAACACTGCGCTGAATCGTTAAATCAATATCCTTATTTTCTCTGACAACCGTAATATTGACGCTGCTGTTGAGCTCACCCTTGATCATTGCGGCAATTTCATCGATATCCTTCCCCTTTACTGAAACACCGTTGACTGCCTTGATCATATCACCCTTGATCATGCCGCCCTTTTCGGCGCCGCTGCCCTTAAAAACACGCTCTACCATAAACGTATCCTCATCAAGCGCATAATACTGAATACCGATACCGACAAAATTCCCCTGCAGCGAGCTCGCAAAGCTCTCATACTCCTGCGGGCTCATATAAGAGGTATGCGGATCCCATTGATTATCCAGCATCCCGTTAATCGCATTTGTCATCAGCGTATTCGCTAAATCCTTGTCCTCTTTACCGAAATACCACTGATTTTCCATCAATGAATAAATCTGTTCCAGCTTCGCAAACTGTGAATTGCCCGAAACCGATGATTTATTGATGACCCCATGAACGAGAAAGCCTGATAAAAAACAAGCAATACATGTCGCAACAATCGTAATAATCTTTCGCTTCTGTTCCTTTTCCGCCTGAATTTCATCCGGCCATTTATGTCTTTCCAAATGGTATCGAACCACTTTTTTCTCCTCATTATGCTCTTCCATTTTAACACCTCATTTTCATTCACACCTGTATAATGATACCACAATTTCAGATATTTTTTAAGTATTGTTTTCAATTACCGCTATAATCAAGGATAAATTTTTTATATTCCTTTCTTATTTCATATGGTACGATATAAACAGATTGTCTTTTGATCGTTTATAGTTTTATCAGAATGAATATCGGCATGCCCTGAATACACAAAAGGACATAGCACAGCTTATGTCCCTGCATCCTATGAAAATTAATAAAAACCCTTTTCAACAACCTCACTGCGTACTTTACGACTCACTGATTTCACGTATCAACATACCGACATGTTCCGGTACATGCGCATCACTGGCAGTCATGATTTTTACACCATGTTTCTTTAATATACTTAAAAACTGAGAATTGGTGCCGATATCGGGATGATGATAGCGATAATGAATTCCGGTATTATTTTCCATAAATACATTATGAACAAAAGCAGCTTCGGCAATTCGCTCATAGGTAGCTGTCAAATCATAACCGGGCTCATAACCAAACAGCTTCAGCTGATCGGGATGACCGATTTGCGTAAATAAATCTGAGGCAATCATATCCTCCATGATTTCATAATAGCGCCGATATATAGAAGCTGCGCTCTGCTTTTCCCATAAAATTTCCTTAGAAAAAGGCATATCATATAATAAACCGTCGATAGAATGAATCGATCCGATGATAAAATCATACGGATAAGCTGTTAACAGCTCCCTTAACAGCGGCTTTGCCTCCGGTGTATAGCACACCTCAAGCCCCCACTTGAGTTGAAGCGGCAAATCCATCCGTTTCATTTCCGCAATCAATCGATGATAATCTGCCAAAGGCTGCAGCTGCTTCTTATCAAACCACTCCTTTTGATAATGAGAAGCTTTTTTTAAGCTTTCATACATCGGCGCAAATTCAATAAAGCGATGCGTATGATCCAATATTTGCAGTACATCTAAGCCTTTTTTTACTCCTGCTTCTACAAAGCGCATTACATACGCAACGCTTAACGGTCCGTTCTCTAAATGAATATGTCCGTCAATTAACATGATATCATACCCTTCCTTTCGCATGTTATAACATAAAACTGCCGATCTGTAAACAACAAATAAGATGAATGAAATGAAAAAAAACAGGAACACTATAGCTAAGCAACGCATATACTTATAAAAAGAGAGGAGAACAAGCTATGACACGCTTTGATATTTTTATCAGAAAAAAGCTTTTGGATACGTTATCGCTAAATTATTTAGAGCTTACACCGATTCAGGAAAGTATGATTCAATCTATGATACAAGAAACCTATGAAAACAATCAGCTGCTTTCCTTAAGCATTGAGGATCGAATCGCATATGTTGCGAATCAATATCGAAAACGGATTGCCGCATTATCCTAAAAAACAAGTACATAATGAAGGCATGCGTAAAAACAATTTCTGTTGATTCAGATTCTCGCTTTTCGCTATGAACCCTAAATTAGATTTTACCGGAAACAGAAAGCTTTCTTTTGAAATGCCCGTTATACTATTAAACCATGTAGTTTAAAACTACAGTTTTCATAATATGCTCAAATAATAACAGCAGACAATTCTTTTTTTATTTACCTTCTTTCATTTATGTCTATGATATTGTACGATGGCTGCTTTTTATTTAATGCTTTTGATATTGTTTCAGCTTGGAAATGATACCATAGCCGCCGAAGCAGCCGCATCCGAAAATACATAAGGATGCTGCCTTATCTTGAACAGCCGCAAACAATCCGTCACCGAAGGAAATCAATAAATCACCATAGCCTTGTAATCTTTCCGTAAGCATATCACTTAAGAATTCACAGCCGAACCATAGGAAAGCGGCACACACAATTGCAGCGATTCCGACACAACCGATCCATTTGCGTGCACTTTGAGAACCGACCGCAATCAGAAATATACCGAATACCATAAACCCGAGCACCACCCATTGAATCGCTTCGCCCTGTATCAACCTTACAGCTTTAAATGCGAAAAGCTGCTTTTCTGATAAACGAGCATGAAGCGTCCCTGTCAGCTCATTCAGTTTACTGCGTAAATTCAGCTTTTCACTCACACGAGTGCTGATCTGTTCAATCTGCTTTTCACTGATTGGTATATGTACGGCATCGGACAGTTTAGGGACATAGGACTTTGCGATCTTTTTCAAATCCTCATCAACATCAGGCATCGTATGATTGCCGTCGATGATACCGTCTAATACTGCGGCTGAATATGTCGTTGTAAGCTGCTTTAATTCCTCGCTTTCCAAAAGCTGTTTTTGTATATCCGCTACCTTTGTGCCGATATCATCATCGGTATGCTTTTTTAAGCTCTCTTTAATATTTTGCGGCAAATACTGCTCCGCCTTTTCAAGCATTTCACTGCTTACACCTACGGATTCTAACGACGAAAGCATCGCTTCATTCATATATGCACTGATTTGATTTACGATTTCACCTGATAAAATGCTTTGTGAGGCATCATGTAGAATATATAATAAGATTCCGATGCTTAACAAGCATATTCCTAATAGACTCACCAATAGCTTTAACAGCTTCATAGTGTCCTCCTTTCCTTTTTATTTCTCTGTTCATTTCATAAATAAATGAAGTTCAATAAAAAGCCTTTCATAAAAAACGTCTGTATATCGTTAGGATATATCAGACGCTGTTGTTGAATTATTATTTAAGCTGTTCCTTTACCTTAGAAACGATATCAGCTGCCTTTAAATGGAATTTTTCCAATAACGCATCAGGAGTACCGCTTTCACCGAAACAATCCGGGACACCCATCATAACCTGACGGCACGGCGCATATTGAGATAAAACCTCACTGACAGCACTACCTAAGCCGCCGATTACACTGTGCTCCTCAACTGTGATAATTACATCGTGCGTATTCGCAGTTTCAATAATCAAATCACGATCAATCGGCTTAATGGAAGCCATATCGATTACCGTTACTTCAATGCCCTCGCTCTTCAGTGCTTCATAAGCCTGAAGTGATTCATTTACCATAATGCCACAGGCAATCAACGCGACCTTACTTCCCTTATGTAACGTCTTGCCCCTACCGATGGTGAAGGAAACCTTTCCTTCCTCGAAAATCGTCGGTACCGCACTTCTTCCCAAGCGAACGAAACAAGGTCCGTTATAATGATAAACAGCTTCAATCGCTGCCTCTGCTTCATAAGCATCTGCCGGACATAATACGACCATATTGGGAATGGAGCGCATCAGACTGATATCTTCTACGGTCTGATGACTTGCACCGTCCTCACCGACAGTAACACCCGCATGAGAGGCACAAATTTTCACGTTCAGCTTCGGATAAGCAATAGAATTACGAATCTGTTCAAAGGCTCTGCCTGTCGCAAACATCGCAAAACTGGAGGCAAACACCGTATTTCCCTGTGCCGCCATACCTGCCGCTACCGACATCATATTGCCTTCGGCGATTCCCATATTGAAATGACATCCGGGACGTGCCTTTTTTGCCATCGCAGTTTTTGTAGAGCCGGATAAATCCGCATCTAAGACAAAAATATGATCGTCCTGTTCGACTAGGCGCGCTAAGGTCTTACCGTACGCTTCTCGTGTCGCAATTTTACTCATTACGCATTTCCTCCCTTCAGCTCTGCCAAGGCTCTTGTGCATTCCTCCTCAGAAGGCGCAACACCATGCCAGTTCGCTTGATTCTCCATGAAGGAAATACCCTTTCCTTTTACCGTTTTCGCAATAATTACAGTCGGCTTCCCTTTAACCGTTTTCGCTTCCTCACACGCTTGATAGATTGCTTCGAAATCATGACCGTCCGCAAGATAAATCACATGCCATCCGAACGCCTTGAATTTTTCATCAAACGGAAGCGGATTCATTACCTCAGTAATGTTGCCGTCAATCTGCAGACCGTTATAATCAACTACAGCCAATAAATTATCCAGCTGATAATGAGCAGCCGCCATCGCAGCCTCCCACACTTGTCCTTCCTCGCATTCTCCGTCACCTAACAATGCATAAACACGATAAGGTGCGCCCTGTGCCTTATTAGCCAACGCCATACCGACTGCAGCTGAAATTCCCTGCCCCAAAGAACCGGTAGACATATCCACACCTCTTACAAGCCTCATACTCGGATGTCCTTGCAGCGGTGATCCAAGCTTACGGAAGCTGATTAAATCTTCCTCTTTGATAAAGCCCTTTTCTGCCAATGTCGCATACAGCACCGGACTGGCGTGCCCTTTTGATAAAACAAATTTATCACGAAGCACGTCATCAACATTGTTTTCATCCACATTCATCTGTGTAAAGTAAATCGTCTCAACAATTTCCACTGCCGATAACGATCCTCCGGGATGACCGGAACGTGCCGCCGTAACCATACGAACGATATTCTTACGAATGTTAATGGCTCTTTCCTGTAATACAGCCAAGTTTTCCATTCCATTTCCTCCTATGTTGCTTATTGCTTATCTATTATACAATAAAATGTCTTAACAAACAACCCTGATAAACTGGCAATATTTAAACTTATCAGCACTGAAAGAAGTTGTCTGCAGGATCATAAGTAAACAGTTGAAAGCTCTCTTATGGCATAAAAAAGCCCTCTTACACAACAGCGTAAAAAGACTTTTTCAACAAATCATTTATCGGACATACCTAAGGCATTCCATCAAAAGTCATAGTATTCATTTAGGAATCAATCAGGCTTGAATCGGCAGCAGTGAAAGCTGAACCTTATGCTTCAACTCATCAATCGCAAACACATACACCTTCACAATATCACCGACCGACAACAGCTCACTTGGATGCTTGATGCGATGGCGGCTCATTTTTGAAATGTGAATCAAGCCGTCCTCATGCAGACCGATATCCACAAAGGCGCCGAAATCAACCACATTGCGAATCACACCCTCTAATTCATCACCGGGATGTAAATCACTCAGTTCCAAAACATCATTGCGTAAAATCGGTGCGTCATAGCGATCGCGATAATCACGCAGCGGCAGCGCAATAATTTCCAAAATATCATTGATCGTATAAGAATCACCGTTCAGCTGCTCGACAAGCTTTTTCACATCCGCCTGCTCTACTGCCGCCTTTGCTTCCTCACTGCCCATTTGAGTGACGCTCAAGCCTAACAGCTCCAGCAGTTTTTTCGCTAATTCATAGCTTTCCGGATGAATCGCCGTTCGATCCAGCCATTCCGCTCCGTCCTCAATACGTAAAAAGCCGGCTGCCTGCTCAAAGGACTTTGCACCGATTTTAGGAATGTTTTTTAATTCCTGACGACTGAGAATCGCGCCATGCTCATTGCGATAATTGACAATCGATTTTGCCGTTGCACCGGTTAAGCCGGAAACATTTTTCAAAAGCTCGGCAGAGGCAGTATTCACATTGACTCCTACACGGTTAACCGCCTTGGAAACAACAAAATCCAAGCGCTCCTTTAATCTTGCGGAAGGCAAATCATGCTGATACTGTCCGACACCGATAGAGCGAGGATCGATTTTGATCAGTTCAGACAACGGATCGATAATGCGACGCGCGATAGAAACCGCAGAGCGCTGCTCCACATGCAGATCGGGAAATTCCTCACGCGCAAGCTTTGAGGCCGAATATACCGACGCACCTGCTTCTGATACCATCGTATAAGCAACCTTTAGTTGATTTTCACGAATTAAAGCTGCGACAAAGGCTTCACTTTCGCGACTTGCCGTTCCGTTACCGATCGCAATGATATCAATCGGATAGCGATGAATCAAATCAAGCATGATTTCCTTCGCCTGCTTTACTTTGGCATTGGGCTCATGCGGATAAATCACGCTGACTTCCAACAGCTTACCCGTCTCATCGATCACTGCCAGCTTACATCCGGTACGAAAGGCAGGATCAAAGCCAAGAATCGTTTTATTTTTCATCGGTGGCTGTAATAGTAATCGCTCTAAATTCATTGAAAAAACCTGAATGGATTGCTCATGTGCTTTTTCACTTAATTCACTGCGAATTTCACGTTCCAGACTTGGATATATCAAGCGCTGATAGCCGTCCGCAATCGCGTCCTTAATCAATTCGTCACTGATGCTTGCCGCTCTTTTCGTATAGCGACGCATCATCCATTCCAGCTGTCTTTCATCATCAATCACGATTGATACACTGATAACCTTTTCCTTTTCTGCACGATCGATTGCCATAATTCGATGCGGTGCCAAGGAAGTCAGTCTTTCATTATAATCATAATAAATCTGATAGATTTTCTTTTCATCCTCATGCTTCTTCTTTTCCTTTGTGACGATACAGCCGAAGCGATTCATCGCATCACGAATTCGCTCTCTGACTGCCGCATTATCACTGACATATTCGGCAATGATATCCTTTGCCCCCTGTAAGGCAGCTTCCTCATCTTTAACCTTATCATTGATGTATTTGCTTGCCTCACTGCTTACATCACCGCTGATCGGACAGCTCAACAGCCATTTTGCCAACGGCTCCAATCCGTTTTCAATCGCTGTTTTCGCTCTTGTTTTGCGTTTTTCCTGGTACGGCCGATAAATATCGTCCACCTGTGACAGCTTTTCACAGGCCGCTACCGCAGCCTTGATTTCCTCTGTAAGCTTTCCCTTTTCCTCAATCAGACGCAATACGTCCTCTTTTCGCTTTGCTAAATTGACCTGATAGTTATATTGTTCTTGAATCAAGCGGATTTCCTCTTCATCAAGTGCTCCGGTCATTTCCTTACGATAACGCGCAATAAAGGGCAGTGTTGCGCCGTCTGCCAATAAATTTAATACTGCCTCTACCTGTGTTGTTTTAACCTTCAGCTGTTTCGCAATCGGTTCTGTAATTTCTCTCATATCGACCTCTCTGTTTTTTTGTTATTCGCTATCATTATAAAATTATTCATACAGAAAAACAAGCGCAATCATTGAATTACAGCTTGCTTTTCGAAGCTGATACTTAAAATATCATAACGTGACAGCGATTGAATCACCTTCGATTAAAACGGCATTCTTTCTGAGTTTATATTTACCGAATGCCCTTCCTGCAAGTTCATCGAATGTTTTCACTATTTCTCTTGTCTTAAGCCGTGAATCCTGTTTTTCATCCATGAATAATGCAGACATAGCTGTTTATCAATTTTATGCTTCTTCGCTTTTCTTTCTGATCAAATTAAGCTACAATAATAAAAAGAAGGTGTGCTTATGAAAACAAATACGACTAAAGCAATTCAAGCTCCGAAATTACCGCTGTCCTATGAAACAGTGAAGGATTTTGACAGCTTAATAACACAAGACCCGTATATTCAAGGCTATCATTTTCATGACATGCTGATATCCATGTGCAAGGAGCCGCGTATCCACTTTGACGGTTGCCTGTTTCAAAACGTAGATTTTGAAGAATGTGAATTTGAAAATATTGATTTACTGGACTGCAGATTTGAAAACTGTGACTTATCAAACTGTAAATTCTTAGACGGTGCTTTACATCGGCTCGTATTTCAAAACTGTCGTATGATGGGCTGTGACTTCGGCGGCAGTGTTTTAAAAAATATCACCTTCGCCCATGTGAATGCTCGCTATGCGAATTATTCGACCGCTAAGCTTTCCCATATTCATTTTGATGAGGTACAGCTCGCTGTAAGCAGCTTTAATCAATGCGTCTTTGCGCATACGACCTTTACGAACTGCGATTTAAAGGAAGCTGAATTTATCAATACACCGCTGAAGGACATTGATTTATCGTCATCAAATATTGAAGGCATTACGATCAATGTGGAAAACCTGAAGGGTGTCAGCGTATCGGAAGCACAAGCACTTACACTGTCACGATTAATGGGCTTAATAATTAAATAGACAAATAAAAAGGCAAAGCACTGTAGAAATTTCTTTCCTTTATGCAAATGCTGAGCCTTTATTTTATTTCGTGTATTCCTTTCCGTTCACACGCTCACACTTGGGGTCCTTGACAAACAATAATATAAAGGCACCGATCAGCATCATCGGAATCAAGCCCAAAATACCGAAGCGTGTTTCATGCGTCAGTTGAATCAGAATCGCAACCGCAATCGGCCCTAAAATTGCCGAGAACTTAGAGAATACGGAAAAGAAGCCGAAGAACTCATTGGAGTCTGCCTTATCGGGAATCAGCTTCGCAAAATAAGAACGGGAAACTGATTGAATACCGCCTTGAAACAACCCGACCAAAACGGCAACTACCCATATAAACTCCCGATAGAGCGGAATCATAGAGCCGAATATCACGACTCCTAAATAACCGCAGATACCGGCAAATATCATTTTCTTAGAGCCGAAGCGATCGACTAGTCTGCCGAACAGAATCGCACCGGGAAAGGCAATCACATTAATTACGATTACCACAAGCAGGCTCATGATATCACTGATTCCCATTTCCGTAGCCAAAGAAACAGCCATTTTAATTACTGTATTTACACAATCGATATAAAAGAAATAGGATATACAGAATAAGAATATATTTTTATTTTGTTTGATATTGCGAAACGTATGCCAAAGTCTTGAAAAGGATTCCTTTACAACATGGTCTACTTCCTCATGATAACGCTTTTGTTTCACATTTTTTAGCATCGGCCGAGAGTATATGAGCCACCATAAAACAGCCATTCCCATAGTTAAGCCGCAGGCCGTTCGATAGCTCAAGGTACCATACGGCAAAACCAGATTTCCCTGTGCATCTCCAAACAGTGTTACAAGCGCAAAAGGGATAATGAATATAATAAAAGGAATTACCGAGCCGATATAACCCCAAGCATAACCGGCCGCCGATACCTTATCTACACGGTCATCGTCACACACATCGACGATAAAGGCATCATAAAATATAATGGATCCGTTATAGCCGATCATCGCAATACAAAATATCACGATCATTGTCATATAATCAATCGTAGGGATACAAAGCAAAAAGCCGCCGACGATTCCGATTATCAAAAAAAAGCGAAACAGCTTCATTTTCTTACCTTTATAGTCGGCAAGTGTTCCTAATATCGGTGATAATACAGCTAACACAAGACCGTATATTGCGTTCGCCCATCCCACATAAACACTGGAATCTCCCGGTGTTATCTTCGCAATCAATAGCGGAAAAATAACGGTACACGTAGTTAATACTTGTGCACTGTTTCCCACATCGTATAAAATCCAACTGATTTCCTCTTTGGTAAAGCCCAGCTTTTTTAATATTCTTGTAAACATAGCAACTCCTTTTCATTCTTATTACCATTATAACACTTTGAGTATCAAAATGATAGTAAAAACAATCATCTTTATGTCATGCTTTATTACTATTATTCGTAGCCGTTTCAATTTCATTCATAAGGGTATGCGAAAGAAAGGGGTTGAAGCTTATGAGCTATTCCGATTCAAAAGTAATAGATAATGTAAAGCTTTATTTACGGAGCAACGGCGAATATCCAGTACTTACCCAAGCGGAAGAAGTCGCTCTTTTTAAATGTATCAAAGAGCGAGATAAAGAGGCAACGCATACATTGATCCGCTGTAATTTAAAGCTTGTTGTGAGTGCTGCGAAGCGATATGCTTATTTTTCTACCCCGTTGATGGATTTGATTCAAGAGGGCAATCTCGGTTTGATGAAGGCAACGGAAGGCTTTGATCCGTCTATGGGGTATCTTTCTACTTATGCGATGCAGTGGATTCGTCAATATATCTGTCGTTTTATTATGGATAAGGGGAAAGTGATTCATATTCCTGTCCATGTGTTGAACATGAGTGTAAAGTAAGAAAAGCGAGAGATACGCTGTTTAAGGAGCTGCAGCGTGAACCGACTGTCAAAGAGCTGGCAAAGGAAGCCGGATTCAGCAAGGAGCGGGTTGCCCGGCTGCTGAATTTAATTCAAGAGCCGATCAGCATCGATAAAAATGTTAATGAGAATGATTTGCCGCTCTCTGATTTGATTGGTGATCCTCGTGGAAGTCAAGCAATAAAAGTGATTCACGATGAATATATGCGTGCTGATATTATGAAAGCATTGGCGGTTTTGAATGAACGGGAAAAAGATATCATCATCAACCACTTTGGCTTAAACGATGGGCAAGCACTGACACTTGAGGAAATCGGTAAGAAATACGGGATTTCAAGAGAGAGGGTACGACAAATCGAAAGTGCGGCAATACGAAAATTAAGATCACCTAAGGTGCGAGAGCTGTTAGAAGCATTTTTCCATGATTTAAACTAAAACACCGACCGCATATTGCAAAATCGGCGGTGTTTTTATTATGCCTTATTTCGTTGATAGAAAAGATACGTGATTATCCCGGATGCACTAAGCAATAAGGCGATATAGAAGGATAGAGAGCTTGAGTCTCCTGTATTCGCTCCGCCCATACTGTTTGCAGGATTGTATTGACCTTTTACTGATGCGTCGTTATTATCATTAGGCTCATCAGGTTCACTGAAATCCATCGTATCATATGGGAAATCGCCGTCTACATTCTTGCTTGGTTTCCAATCAGTAATCTCAATAATGTTTTCATCAGGCTTACCGTCGCCGTCAGTATCTACATTTAAATCAGGAATACCGTCACCGTTACTGTCAATATCAATATCAGGGATTCCGTCCCCATCAATGTCAATATTGATATCAGGCTCTCCGTCACCGTCTAAATCTATGTTGATATCAGGGAATCCGTCACCGTCTGAATCGATATTGAGCTCAGGCTTGATGTCATCCTTTCCGATACTGTCATAAGTAAACTTACCTGACTTATAATCCTTCTTTGGCTTCCATTCATGGATTTCTACAAGATTGATACTCGGATTCTTACCGTCTTTTGAAATATTGATATGCGGCTTGAAATCTCCTTTATTATCGATGTTGATATTTGGAATTCCATCATCGTCTGTATCGACATTGATTACTGCTTTCACACTTGTACCTGTACAGTATTCCTCAAGGATTCCGTTGTCAGGGTCTGCCTTGACACACTTTGTCGACTTCCAATCGCTTTTCTTTAAAATAACAAGGTTTAGATCAGGTTTCCCGTCATTATCGGTATCGATATTCAAGTCAGGCTTACCGTCTCCGTCACTGTCGATATTGATGTCAGGAATACCGTCATTATTTCTATCTCCGTTGATGACAATCCATTTACTTTCATAATTCGGGTCTTTCCATTTGATGTTCAGATCAGGACAGCCATCCCCATCCGGATCATTGAAATCCGGCTTACCGTCTTTGTCTACATCCACATCGATTTTCTTTAACTCCACCTCATGACAGCTCTCGGTATTTGTATTTCCTGCATTGTCTGTAGGGATTACGCATACCTTGTATTTGCCTACCGTTTCACTGATTGTGATTTTGGCTTTTTCATTTGTGACAGCCAGTGTTCCATCCTTGATTTGTTCCTCAGCTCCGTCTACGATTTTATATACCTTGTATGCGATTTCCTTTGTGCCGCTTACCTTCAAGTCATCCTTTTTGTCACTTGTCGTTATCTCAAATGATGTTCCCGGTTTAAAGAAGATTCCGCCGCTTAGTTTATTAATAATATCCTGTAGCTTATTATTTGAATCTTTCGCTTTGATTCCTTTTACCTTCGGTGCTGTCTTATCAATCTTGATGATTTCTTGTTTTTCTTTTGTGATCGCTCCACTATCCTTTTTCATCCAAAAGCTTTGGTTTGTCTCACCTTCTCTTGTCACTGTGACTTGGTTTGGCTTCCATGTGCTTTGGTCTAAGGACATGTTGATATATTCATTATGATCACTGATGATGTTGACATCCTTATTTGTCCATCCGCCTGTATATAAGGTATTGCTTCCGTCATCTAACTCTAAATGATACCAATCATCCTCAATGTTTTCCTCTTTGATTGTGAGGGCTCCTTCCTTAAAGCTAAAGCTGTAGTTTGGATAAGTCCTGTTTAATATGTTACTGTCTCCCTTGATTGGATAAGCACCTGC
>CAJTJP010000001.1 GCA_910576855.1 Erysipelotrichales bacterium | reverse complement strand
TTCGATCATTACAATCGATGATGACACAGTTCTTACTCTGTGCCGGGTTTCCCCATTCGGATATCTGCGGATCTTTGCTTCCTTACAGCTCCCCGCAGCGTTTCGCCGTTCGGTGCGTCCTTCTTCAGCACCAAGTGTCAAGGCATCCACCGTACGCCCTTATTTACTTAATCATTTTCTTTGTGTTTTTGCTTACCTTATGAACTCGAGTCTGTTTAACTCTTCTTTCGTAAAATCTTTCACACTTTTCGGAAAGACACTCTTTTGTCTTTCTGTTATTCGGTTTTCAAAGATCCTCTGAGTTGCCTTCCGGCCCCTCAAAACTAAACAGGAAACCTTTTTTTCTTCTACACTCTTTCTCCTTAGAAAGGAGGTGATCCATCCCCACGTTCCCGTAGGGATACCTTGTTACGACTTAACCCCAGTCATCAGTCCTGCCTTCGACGGCTCACTCCTATAAAGGTTATGCCACCGGCTTCGGGCATTACCGACTCCCATGGTTTGACGGGCGGTGTGTACAAGGCCCGAGAACGTATTCACCGCAGCATGCTGATCTGCGATTACTAGCGATTCCGGCTTCATGAAGTCGAGTTGCAGACTTCAATCCGAACTGGGACGACCTTTTTGGGGTCCGCTTAACATCACTGTCTCGCTTCCCTCTGTAGTCGCCATTGTAGTACGTGTGTCGCCCAGGCCATAAGGGGCATGATGATTTGACGTCATCCCCGCCTTCCTCCGGTTTATCACCGGCAGTCTCGCATGAGTCCCCATCTTACTGCTGGTAACATGCGACAAGGGTTGCGCTCGTTGCGGGACTTAACCCAACATCTCACGACACGAGCTGACGACAACCATGCACCACCTGTGTGCATTATATCTATCTCCCTATCTCTAGGGCATTTAACGCCATGTCAAGGCCTGGTAAGGTTCTTCGCGTTGCTTCGAATTAAACCACATACTCCACCGCTTGTGCGGGCCCCCGTCAATTCCTTTGAGTTTCACACTTGCGTGCATACTCCCCAGGCGGAGAACTTATTGCGTTAACTGCAGCACTGAATCTCTCCAACACTTAGTTCTCATCGTTTACGGCGTGGACTACTAGGGTATCTAATCCTATTTGCTCCCCACGCTTTCGTGCCTCAGCGTCAGTTACAGGCCAGACAGCCGCCTTCGCCACTGGTGTTCCTCCATATATCTACGCATTTTACCGCTACACATGGAATTCCACTGTCCTCTCCTGCACTCCAGATCCACAGTTTCCAAAGCTTACATCGGTTGAGCCGATGGCTTTTACTTCAGACTTATGGTTCCGCCTGCGCACCCTTTACGCCCAATCATTCCGGATAACGCTTGCCACCTACGTATTACCGCGGCTGCTGGCACGTAGTTAGCCGTGGCTTCCTCGTAAGATACCATCACTTAATGATCATTNCCTATCATTACCGTTTTTCTCTTACAACAGAGCTTTACGACCCGAAGGCCTTCTTCACTCACGCGGCATTGCTCGTTCAGGGTTTCCCCCATTGACGAAAATTCCCTACTGCTGCCTCCCGTAGGAGTTTGGGCCGTGTCTCAGTCCCAATGTGGCCGTCTACCCTCTCAGGCCGGCTACGTATCATCGCTTTGGTGGGCCGTTACCCCGCCAACTGGCTAATACGCCGCAGGTCCATCCATGTCCGCACCCGAAGGTCCTTTAATATAGCCAAGATGCCTTGTCTATACCTATCCGGTTTTAGCAGACGTTTCCATCTGTTATCCCGGGTACATGGGCAGGTTCCCTACGTGTTACTCACCCGTTCGCCACTAAGTCTGTCAAAAGCAAGCTTTCAACAGTCTTCGTTCGACTTGCATGTATTAGGCATGCCGCCAGCGTTCATCCTGAGCCAGGATCAAACTCTCCATTTGATTTAGCTCAAGCGCTTTGCGCTTTTTTCTTTTTTTGTTTTCCGAAATATCTTTTGATATTTGAAATTGACGTTTCCTGTTTAGTTTTCAAAGACCGGTTCGCGCTTTTTGGCGCTCGTATATGATACAACACTCTTCTTTCTCTTGTCAATCTTTTTCTTTACTTTTTTTCCTTTTTTTTATTCGTACTGTACTTATCTGCCCTTTCTGCCTGTTTCCCGCTTCCCTTTTCCCCTTGTTTCCCTTACCTTATCCTATTTATTTCTCTCTCTTTTTCCTTCATGCTTCTCTATTTCTCTTTCCTTTCCCTTTGATTATCTTTTTATGCTGCCATTGTTTTATGCTTATCTAAACAATCAGGTTTGCCCATATTAAGAAAGCCATTCATCATCATATATTATCTATATTATATGCAACAAAAAAACAGATGCTCTCTACCGCTCGAAGAAAAAGTATAGAAAATCATCTGTCATATTTTAATTTCATTTCCCTTAGTACCATATCATAACATTTCATGAGCTTTTTGTCCCATGAACCTCTGACAGCCTATTCACAGCACTTCATCACTCAACTCGTCATTTTCTTGCCGCAATCCTCCGCAAATCGGATAATTCGGACAATGCCGTCCGCAAGCCTGTACACTTAAAGCACGCAAATGGCTCGGAACGAATGCGGTGATTTCATCGTCATCATATCCAACCACAAAGCTTTGCTCATTCACAATAATGGGTCGCTTTAAAACGGAAGGATTTTGCTGAATAAAATCTACCAGCTCAGCTATTGACAAATCATCTAAGCTTCGCTCTAGCGCTTGGAAAGCCTTTGATCTTGTGGATATGATATCCTCTGTTCCGTTTTCACTTCGCTGCAATAAATACTTGATTTCATTCTCTTTCAGTAATGTATTGAATATATTCTTTTCTACATATTCCATTTCATTATCCTTGAGCCATTGCTTCGCCTTGCGGCAGCTGGCACATCCCGGTGATGTATAAAGTATAATCATAATATATCTCCTATCCGGATTCGCTTTTTTGCTTCCCTTAGCTATTGCGCATCACTTAAATACTTGTTATCAGCTGAATGGTTGATGCTTGCTTCTGAGAAATGCTTCTTTTTCTTATTGATTTAGCATCACAATTTTATCTATCAGCGTATTTATAAAAGCCGTTTTAATTATATAGCATTTTTCTGTCCTTGTATATGATTGAGCGAAAGAAATACTGAATTGAATCATACAAAAGTGCTTCCCTTATATTTCAACAGCTATAATAAAAGTGCAATAGGTATTAACTTTCCTATTACACCTTATTCAACAAATCAAATATGCTATTCTACACCGATGATAAAGGAGTATACAGGCTGTTGTCCGTTATTTACTTCTACCTCTATGCCATAAGTATCATCGATATATTGTACAATTTCCTGCGCCTGTGCTTCATCAACACCCTCGCCGTAAATCAATGTCACTATCTCACTGTCCGCATCCACCAAAGCATCCAACAACTTTTTAGTAGCCTCTAATTTATCCTTTGTCGAAATAATGATATCTTTTTCTTTGATGCCCATATAATCACCGGCTTTGATTTCCATCCCCTCAAAGGTCGTATCCTTGATCGCATACGTAACCTGTCCGGTTTTCACCAGTGTGATCGCATCATTCATCTCTGCTAAATTGATATCAAATTCCACATCAGGATTAAACATAATACATGCGGAAAGTCCCTGAGGAATCGTTTTAGTCGGAATCACGTGGACATTATAATCTTCCATCACATCAGCCGCCTGCTGAGCCGCCAACACAATATTAGAGTTATTCGGAAGCAGGATTACATTCTCGGCATTTACCTTTTTGATGGCCTCCACAAAATCCTCGGTAGAAGGATTCATTGTCTGTCCACCGCTGATGACATGATCAACTCGAAGCTCTTTGAACATCTGTGCCAAGCCTTCACCGGCCGCAACCGTAATCAAGGCATATTTTGCTTTTGGCTTATCGGCTTCCTTTTCTGCCTTTGCGGCATTCGTCATTATATTTTCATGCTGCTCCTGCATGTTTTCAATTTTCAATTTCACGAATTCTCCGTAGCGTTGTCCTAAATTCAAGGCTTCGCCCGGTGTCAGCGTATGAACATGAACCTTAACGATATCTTCATCCTGTACGCATACGATAGAGTTACCGATATTTGCCAACGCATCTCTTAATACATGTTCCTGAAAGCTCATACGCGCTGTATCATCCAAACGCACAATGAATTCAGTACAATAACCAAACTCTTCACTTTCTAATGCCGCACCAGCAACCTCGCTGTCGCCCTGCTGTTTGGAAAGCTCGATCACCGTTCCTTTGATAGCCGATGCGAAGCCCTGCAGAATCGTAACCAAACCGGCACCGCCGCTGTCAACGACACCGACCTCCTTCAATACCGGTAAAAGCTCGGGAGTGCGTTTCAATGATTCAATCGCTTCCTCCACCATTTTATCCATAACCGCTTCACAGCTTACATCCGCAGTTTGTGATGCAAACGCATACGTATAGTCAGCGGCCTCACGCACAACCGTTAAGATCGTACCTTCGACCGGGCGCATTACCGCTTTATATGCTACTCTTGAACCGTTCACAAGTGCGTTGGCCAGCTGAAAGCCGTTGATTTCATTCATGCCTTCAACCCCCTGCGCCAAGCCTCTGAAGATCTGTGAGGTGATTACTCCGGAATTACCGCGCGCTCCCATCAATAAGCCCTTCGATAACACCTTAGCAATTTCACAAACATTTTCACTGCCGCAGGATAAAGCGTCCTTTACTCCGGCATTGAAGGTTAATGACATATTCGTTCCGGTATCTCCGTCAGGCACCGGAAATACATTCAATGCATCAATTTCCGGAAACTTATTTGTTAAATTATTCGCACCGCTTTCCAGCATCTGCTTAAACAATAGTCCATTGATCATAATCATTACTCCTATTTCATGGCCTTAACACCCTGAACATAGACATTAATAATATTAAAATCCAGTTCAAGCGATTTTTCCATCATATATTTCACTTTCTTTTGTACTTCGTTCACTACCTCAGAGATTTTAATACCATGAGATACTATGATATATAAGTCAAGTTCTAATTGTCCCTCATTTTCTCTGACAACAACACCGCGGGAATAATTCTCTTTTTTCAATAATTCCGCAATACCGTCCTTTACGATTTTTTGCGAAGCCATTCCGACAACGCCGTAACATTCACTAACCAAGCCACCGGCTAAAGAAGCAATGGCATCAATCGAAATGTTGATATTTCCATACTGTGTGCTTTTTGAAATTGACATAATATTCCTCCTATATCTTATTTATTATACTCCATTTATGCTCAATAAAGCAAATGATTTAGCGCATTATCCTTGATGCCGTCTTATTTGCACTCACGCTCATAGATACTGGCATTGGTTTCATCCAGCTCCAGGCATACATGAGATTTACCGGAGGAGCGCAAGACCTGTTTATAGTCGTTCAACAGCGGAATTCCGTCATAGGCGGAATACAATGTGTTTCCGTCCTGCATTACAAGCTTTACCATATGCTTATCATAGCTTCGTGAGTAAGGCTGAATCTCAGATATCATTGCAATCAGCTCGGCACTTACCTCACGTTTGTTTAATGTAAAGGCATCCACCAGCTTCTGCATATTTTCATCATCGAAATTACCCAGCTTGGGATAATGCACCAGTGAAGCCATATGATCCTCATCTACCTCATATTTTTCAAACGGCTGTTTTTCTTTTCCGCATACGATCACATAGGTTTTTCCGTCCTTGTCCGTGATACTGCCCAATATCTTTTTTTCATGGACCTCAAGCTGAATCGCTCCCTGCAGATTTTTAATAACGTCAACACTGTCAATCAAATCATATTTGCCTAAATTCCATTGAATCATGAATTTCGGCATAATCACATAGCGTGTTTCATAGGATAAATCTGCCATATGCAGGATATCCTTATCTGTATAATATGTATTCCCCGAGACACTTAAGGATTTTACCTTTGAGTAGTCTGAGGCAAAATAAACGGTTCCTATCACAAGCACGGTAAGAATCACAATATTTTTTACTCTGCGCCAGCGTATTTTGCGCTTTTTCTTTTTATCCTGAAGCTCTATGAATTTTTGTTCAACATCATCATAGAGAATATCCTTTAAATCTTCCAATTAAATCGCTCCACTTCTGTGTGCAGTTCAATACCGAATCGTTCCTTAATCTGATTCTGAATTTCCGTAATCAACTGCATGACATCTTCGGCACTGGCTTGATTTTCATTCACGATAAAGTTAGGATGTTTGGCGGAAACAGCTGCACCGCCGATTATTTTGCCGCGATAACCGATTTGATCGATCAGTTCCCATGCCGAAGCATTATCAGGGTTGCGAAACATGCTGCCGGCACTCGGCTTATCTAACGGCTGTGTATCCATTCGCCGTTGACGCCGAGAATCCATCAAGGCCATAATTTCACTTTGATCGCCCTTTTCAAGCTGCAATCGGCCGGCCAAGATGATCCAGTCACGTTCACTTTGAAAGCGTGAATGTCGATAACCGTAGTCCAGTTCTTCAATATCCATCCAAACACACGCATGATCCTTATATACATATACTTCTTTGAGTACATCAGCGATTGCACAGCGATAGGCTCCTGCATTCATATACAGGGCACCTCCTAAGGTTCCAGGGATCCCACTGGCAAATTCCAAGCCGGTAAAGGAGCGCTTCATCGCTTCATGTGCCAGTAATATAATACTGCAGCCGGCCTGTGCAACACAGCAACCGTCATGCTCAAAATAAATCTCATTCATATAACGATCCAAGCATAGTATTACACCCTCATAGCGATCATCACTGCAAAGCAGATTACTTCCCTTGCCGAAAATACGGTATGGAAGCCGATTGCTTTGACAGATCGTAATAATCCGAATCAAGCATATTTCATTTTTAGGATAGACAAAATATGCACAGCTACCGCCGATGCGAAATGTTGTGTGCTTTGCCAGCGGTTCGTTACATTCTACGTCACCGTAGGCCGATAATTGTTCTTCTATATTCATGGCATTCACCTTTTCATTTCATCAATCCAGTCAAGGATATCTTCGCTTGCATTAGGAAAGCCTAAACAGCGCATCGCTTGACGCATCTCATTTTGTAAAGCAGAATTTTTCATTATCACATCAATTTGAGAAATCAGCTTTTCCTTTGTCAGCTCTTTTTCCTCAATCATAAAGGCTGCCTTGCGCTCCTTTAGCACATTGGCATTGTAAAACTGATGATTATGGGCAACATAGGGTGATGGGACAATGATTGCCGGCACACCCAAAGCTGTTATTTCAGCAGCTGTCGTAGCACCGGCTCGACAGATAATCAAGTCTACCTGTTCCATAATTTCTAATTGCCGCACATAGTCAACGACATGCAGATTTGCTTGTTTAGGCAACTGCTTCATGACTGTTTCCTTATTATTTTTACCGGTAACAAACAGAATCTGATAGTTCTGATTGACCTGTGGCAAGGCCTCACACATGATTTCATTGATGCTGGTTGAGCCAAGCGAGCCCATTACCACTAATATCAATGGCTGAGCCTTATTCAATCCGAGTTCCTTGAAATATTCCTCCTGAAAGGATACCTGCAAAGCGCTCGTTGCACGCGGATTACCGAGTAAGCGCGTTTTATGTTTCGGAAATGTTTCAAACAGGCGTTCATAGCAGATCACGATACCGTCAGCACTTCTTGCCGCAAGCTTATTGCTGGCACCCGCAACCGAATTTTGTTCATGAATCAGCGTCGGAATATGCAAACGATGCGCCGCCAGAATGACGGGAGCACTGACATATCCGCCGAAGCCAACAACGATATCCGGCTTCCACTGCTTCATCAGCTCCATCGCCTGATGCTTTGCCTTCAGCATTTGCTCCACTGCCTTCAGCTTATGCAAAATACCGCCGGTCAAACCGCTTGTATGAAGGGCATGAAACGCATAGCCCGCCTCCGGAATCAGCGTTGCTTCCATTCGATCGTCGTTGCCGACAAATAGTATTTCAATATCTTGATAGCGTTTTTTCGCTGCTTCTGCCAATGCCATCGCAGGATAAATATGTCCGCCGGTTCCGCCGGTCGCAAGCAATAATCGCATCTGATCACTCCTTATTATTTATTATACCATGACTGTACCGTTTAAGCCTAGTCTTTTCCCATGAATCCATATTTTTTTACGCATTGTGATTCGCGATGCTCATCAGCAGTCCCATCGAACCCATCATAACTAACAGCGAGCTTCCGCCGTAGGAAATAAAGGGCAGAGTAATACCGGTTACCGGGAATAATCCGACTACGACACCGAGATTGATCATGACTTGAATCGCAAATAATGAAGTCAAGCCGATTGCTACATAGCACAGATAGACATCATGACAATGCAGCGCAATCTTAACTCCCTCATAGATGACCAGTAAAAACAGCGTGATCAACAGCACACAGCCGATGAAGCCGAATTCCTCCGCAAAGATCGCAAAGATAAAATCCGTCTGCGGCTCCGGCAGATAAAAATGCTTCTGCATGCTTTGATCAAAGCCGACACCCAAGATTCCGCCCGGTGCGATTGCAAACAGTGACTGAATGATTTGAAATCCTGCCCCTAAGGGATCCTCCCATGGATTGATAAACGAGGTAATACGCGCCAATCGATAAGGAGCCGATAAGATCAAGCCGCCGAGTCCCGCAGCTCCGAGCATCCCGATTCTGACAAAATATTTTATCGGAGAATCTGCAGCCAAAACGATAACTACGATGCTGCAAACCATTACAATACCGCTGCCGAAATCCGGCTGAAGCAATATCAAGCCAAAGCCCAGCATCGTTAAAAATGCAGGAAACAGCAGATCATTTTTAAATTTCTTTACTCGATAGCGCTTTGCCATATAATCGGATACATATAAGATTACAGCGATTTTAAAAAATTCCGAGGGCTGAATCAAAAAGCTGCCGACACCGAACCAGCTGCGGCTGCCGTTACGCGCCACACCAAGCCCGGGTATCAACACCAAAATCAATGCAGCAACACAAATAAGAAACAGCTTTTTTATATGCGGACGAATTTTCATTAAATCTATTTTTGCCGCTCCTGCCATGACAAATAAGCCGATTATCGCAAACACCAACTGCCGTTTCATAAAATACATCGGATCTTGAAATTTAGCCTCGGCCCAGATGCGCGATGAAGAACCGATCATCACGATTCCGATAATAACCAGTGTAGTAATTTCACAGGTCAGTATTCGGCATTTTTTCGATAGCATGAGCATCACCTCATAGATATATATGTGAAAAAAGTAAAAAAAATGCCGAGCCTGTGCTGTTTGCACATCATTCTCGACATTCATGATCATTCTTGATTAATTCTGTGTGCTAGGTCCTTGTGAATTGTCCTCTTGATACTGACCGATCCACGGTACCAGTTTCAAGTGCATCAAATAGCGACGATCACTCGGTGAATCATTGATTTCATAGGAGCAGGTGGATAAGGAAACCATTCGATCGCTGACCCCCATTTTCACATCACTTCGCACATGTCCGTTTAAATCAGGTGACGTGACCAAATCAATATAATCCTGCCATTCTTTCGCATCGGTTATTCCGTAACGATAGGACGGAGAGCGATCATAGGTGGATTCAAACGATACGACCTCACATTTATAGTTCTGCTGCTCGGTAAACAAATAGACATATTTATGATCTTGAAAAAATTGCTTATCCATAAATTTTTCGAGCTGAGAAAACATCGTTTCATGCTTTACGTTATGTCCGTAAATTAATGTATTGTTATCAGAAAAATCAGGCTTATTATGGTAATCGATAAATACTGCACCGGCATAATTTTCCTGTTTACCGAACGTATGATGCAAATAATAATCATTATCTGTTCCCTGTACGATCGGATAGGAGATATTCGTATCCGGAACAATGATCCATGCCTTGATTTGATCATTTTCTTTTTTCAAGGCTTCCCAATTAATGGTAAAGGGCGCTTCAGGATCTTCCGGTATATTACCGATTTCAATAATGCGATCCTTTTCTCTTTTTTCGTCCCAATTTGCCTTTAATATTTTAAACAGCTGAAATGCTGAATATAAGAATACTATTAATGCTGCAAAAAATATCAGCCAAAAGAAAAAGCGATGTTTCTTTTTTTCCTCTTCAGGTTCTTTCTCAGCCTCCATATAGGCTTCATCAAAGCGTGATGAAAAAGCATCATAATCTTCATCGTCGTCAAAATCATCATATGGATCAAATCCTGACTTCATCTCATTATTCTCAGAATATGGATGAAATGATGAATTCGGCGCGGTATTTTGCTGTATATAAGGATTCTGCGGCACTTGTTCATCTGAAGAATCCATAGGCTCACGGTAGTAAGGATCATATTTATTTTTTTGATTCATTTACACTGCCTCCACTTCGTTATCGCGTACTTTACAGTGTTATATTTTATCATAATTTACGCTTTTGTTCTATACGTATTCATCGATTTATTCAGCCAAATTTTGGTACTGAAAAACAACTGTTTTTTAACAATTTATTTTTTACAAGCTTCTGTAATAAGCTATTATTCCTTAATAAATATATTCAAAAACAACATTTGCTTCAATATCTGCTTCATTTTATCATCGGGCTGTTCTTCAACATAGCGCATCATTTCTTCATCGCTCATTTCCATAATCTTATAAAACAGCTCTTGGTCGAATTCTTCCATCGGATTTTGTTCCATCATCGCTTCCTCATATTGCTGCATAAGAATTTCATGCTCGTATTGCTGATAGAACAACTTAATTTTCAGATCCTTGCAGATTGCTTCCAGCTGCAGATATAAATGGTAATCAGACACATAAACAGCCTTAGGTATCCCGCAGCTTACCATATAAGCGATAAATCGTTCTGCCACCTCATTCAAAACCTTTTTTATCTCTCGATGCTTTAAAGCGTGCAAAAAGCCGGTAGCATCTCCGGTTGCCGCAACATAATATTCACTGGTGTTTCCTTCATGTAGGATATCAGCAACAGTCAGTAAATTCAAATGGATACGTTCTTTGGTATGCTTTTTATCCTTAAGCTGTGTGATATGCTTTTTATTCAATCGCTTTGCGCTCAGCTTCAATGTCGCATTGAAGCTGCTGATTCTGCTGCCGATCGATTTGTCGTCGACTGTAATAAATACCTTTTTCTGCTCACTGATATCGGGAAAAATATCATCCTCATAAACATCTTCAAGCAAATCATGGATATAAACGACTGCTTCTTTTATTTCATCGTATTCATCCGCTGAAACCTTTACCTCACCGATGCCTGCTTCATATTTATACAGCCTCGGCATCAACAGCTCACTCGGCAGATCCAGTTCTTCTAACTCTACCAATTGAGGATATCGAATACGATAGCCGTTAAAATAAAGCGGATAGATTGCTTCATGCTCAATATTGCTGTAATAGCCGTGTAAAAAATCCTTTTCATTGCGGAAAATATACACATTTCTGAAATCATCATGGTCACTGAACCATAGATATAAACTTGTTGCATTTTTGTATTTTACATGAAACAGGGTATCTCTCATAATAGCAAGAAAAATATCATTGCACAGCTCGGCAGTCCTTGTGTTGGGGCGATTTTCAAAGCTGTCTCTATCAAGATTCATCAGTTCTATCTGTGCACGCTTCGCATGAAATTCATGATGACATCGCTCAAACCATTGCTTGATTATATCGTATTCCTCATGCTTAGGATCTTTCAATATATCCATTTTTTCATAATAGCCGGCAACACCTCCGGCATCCTCACCGAGGTTGTCGCCTGCCCAGCTGATCAGCTTGCATCGACCCGGCAAATTCAGTTCGATTTCTTTTTCAATCGTAATCAAATGCTCCCACCAATCACCGAAATCATATACATAATGCCATGTAGCCCCTACCTCGAAGCAATCACTCAGGCAGTGTTCCTCAGTGGATAAGTAAACCTCCTCGTCATCATCCTCACATTCGTCCCAATCCTCAATATATTGTACATATTGCTGTGCAGTATGGTCACGTTTAAAGGTGAAAGGATGAATATCGAACCAACCGAATAGAATTTGGATACAATCGTGAAGCTGCTGTAATGTTGCATCCTGCGGAATTGCCAATGTTCTGATAACAGAAGGACTTGTATGCTTTAATTCGATTTTTAGCTGAAACGCGTGTTTTTCTTTCATAGCTACCTCCAAGTTTTTAACTTACCTTTAGTATACCATAATTTAAACAATAATTGTGTATTTATCTGTGTTGTCAGTAAGCTTACATTCAAGAAATATCACTTTATTGAATGAAACCCGTGAAATGCTGTTTTAAAAAGGCATAGAAATAGGATTTGATAGATGCGTAAATAGCTGAAATGATTGATTTTAGCGCTGTGAAAACTGTAGTTTTCATGTGAAAAGCCGGAAACCACCGGCTTTTGCTATACTGAATTATTGATTTGATTTTCTTTTATATGCAAGGAATAAAAGAATTGAGACTGTAAGCATGGATATGGCGGTATAAAACATCGGATTTGAATCGTCTCCGGTATTGGCTCCGCCCATGCTGGTGGCAGGATTATATTGGTCCTTGACTGAGGTATTAGGTTCCTCAGGCTCAACAGGATCGTTTGGTTCACTGAAATCCATCGTATCGTACGGGAAATCGCCATCGACATTTTTATTTGGCTTCCATTCCTTAATTTCGATGATATTTTCATCTGCCTTACCATCCCCGTTTGTATCGACATTCACATCGGGCATACCATCGCCGTCACTGTCGATATCTATATCAGGGATTAAATCACCGTCGACATCAATGTTGATATCCGGTTCTAAATCACCGTCAAGATCGATATTTACGTCAGGAAGTCCGTCTCCGTCCGTATCAATATTGATGATCGGATCATGCTTACCGATCGAATCATAGCTAAATGAACCGCTCTTATAATCCTTCTTCGGTTCCCATACATGCTGAGGCAGTATGATGTTTAGATATGGTTCTGTACTGCCTGCCTTTGTGATATTCAAGTCTGCTTTCATATCACCGTTCGTATCAATATTGATGTTAGGGATTCCGTCCCCATCCGTATCGACATTGATTTTTGCCTTCACGCTTGTTCCTGTACAGTATTCCTCTAATATTCCGTTATCAATATCTTGTTTCACACATTTCGTCGGCTTCCAATCACTTTTCTTTAGAATCACTAGGTTCAAATCAGGCTGTCCGTCATTGTCTGTGTCGATGTTCAAGTCAGACTTGCCGTCACCATCTATATCAACCATAAGAAGTATCAAATTATATATCTTCATATAGCCTTTATTTAAAGGCTTTTTTGAAACTCTATATCCTATAACTTGATACCTCTTTATTTCAAGAAAACAAAAAATGGTGTAATTATGGTGTAGTATGAATACTATCTTTCTAAATAATCACTTAACTTTTTCATGTTTTTCTTTTTCATGTGCTCAGTTGCATCTGTATAGATATCTAGCGTTGTCTGTATTTCACTATGTCCTAAGATATCTTGAATAACTTTTATATTGATATCTGACTCACACATTCTTGTCGCAAATGTATGTCTTAGTATATGGTTCGTTATATGAGGCAGTAATACAATATCTTCTTTATTGCCCTTTTGTTTCTGTATTTCATTACAGTCTTTTACGATATTTCGCAATACTTTATTTAAAGCATTGTGAAATCGTACATTTCCGTCTTTATTCACGAACACAAAATCTGAATATCCATTTATTTTTTGATCCTGCTTAATATCAAGCAATGACTGCATTTCCTTTTCTTCGATTAAAGCCTCCTTAACGCTTTCTAGCATTGGAATAGTTCTAATACCTTTAGTTGTTTTTGGCTCCGTTATCATTTTTACCCATTTTTTCTCGCTACTGCGAAAACAAACCAAAGTATGATTAACGCTTATTTCTCTTTTATCAAAGTCTACATCTTTCCATGTTAAACCCGTGCATTCTCCTACACGCATACCAGTATAAAGTAACGTGATAAAGATTGGTTTCCAACGCTTGTATCGCTTATCCTCATTTAAAAAGTTTACAAATACCTTTTGTTCATCAAGTGTCAGCCCTCTTTTCTTAGGCTTACTATATTGTTTATCTTTTTTCAATTCTTTCAATGCGTTTCTTGCTGGATTCACTCGCATATAATTATCATCAACCGCTATGTCAAATAATTGGCACAATAGCGAATGAACACTACCAATAGAATTTAAAGAAAGATTTTTCTTGTCTAACAAATATATATAGTGCCTCTTAACTTCTGATTTTGTAATATCAGATAGTTTAAGTTTTCCAAAAGTTTCTTCAACATACCATCCATATTCATTTTGATATCTTGATTTTGTTGATAGTTTAACTCCTCTTTTTAATTCTTTCCATAAAGCAAAAAGGTCATTCACCGTCATACTGGCATTACTTCGCCGAATGCCGTCAAGGCTATCACGTTTGAATTTTTCAACCTTGTCCCTTAGTATTTCTAAAGTTTTTCCATATACACAATGCCTTTTTCCGTATCGGTCTGTCCATCGGTATTGGTATGTGCCATCTTTTCTCTGACTTTCTCCATCTTTTAACACCCTCCCCTTTTTGTCTTTTCTTCTTACCATTTTATTCTCCTTATCTAGTTAGATTGAGTATTGTCTTTCTATGTATTCCTCTAATTCCTTACGCTTAAGCAATCTTTTTCTACCGATGAATAGCACGAATTTACAATTCGGATCATCAGAAACTTCTCTTAACTTACATTCTCCGATTCCAGTCAACTCCGCCGCTTCGGGAATTGTTAGAGTAGTTTTTTTCCAAAGTGGTACTACCTTTTCTTTCATCATTCATCACCTACCTTACTCATATCCTCTTTGCTATAAAAATGCACCTTAACATTTAAAATCTCAGCAATCTGTTGTAACTTTTCAATGGGCTGATGATACATGCTTAATGAGTTATCTATCAAAACATATAAATCTGTTGTATGTTGTTCTAACAATAAAGATATAATCATCTTGATATCAACCGATACATGACATAAAAGAAACATAAATCTTTTATCCTTATTTGGAATATTGTGATTGATAACCAATGTTTCCAGTTCCCACTGTTTGATTAAATCTGAAAGTTCCTGAATGACTTCATCAGACAGGTAGGAACCATTCAGCAGGACTGTATGTGTACCATATTTTTTAAAAAGTCTTAGCATAGAATGTATTTCTTTTATAGAAAAATTGTGATGTAAATGCCATACTCCGTATAATGGATATCCGATTGCCTCAATTTCTTGAATTTGCTGTTTTTCTTCTTCTTCATTTTTCGCCATGATAATTGCTACTATGTTTTTTTTCACGTTTCCTCCGATAAAATTTAAAAAGGAATGAGCGCTTATAAATCGTTCATTCCTTATTCGTATTTTTATGTTCTGATTTCAATGCCGATTCTTGTAATTTACCTTAGTTCAAAATCAAAATAGTATTTTGTATTGTCCAAAATATAGTTATCAGCAGTTTCAAGTTCTTTGGCATAATATCTGCCTTGATGATATATCATAACATCAATATCTCCATTTGCGTTTATGTTGGAAATCCCAATTAAACTGTCTGCTTTGAGTACAACATTTCCTTGATAGATAATATCCTCAGCCGCATATACGCCGAATACAATTTCATTGATCGCATTTTCATCAAAGTCAATATCAGAGTTTTCCAATAATTTCGTAAGATGTATTTGGGCTAAATGCCTACCGTTCCATATGCCGATTACATCAGGATCAGTCGGTAAAGGTGGAATAGGTAAAGTAGGAGTATTTCCGCTTTTTTCAATGTGGACTTGTATTGTTTTGGTACTTTCTTTTCCGAATCGGTCAATAACTCGATACGTTACATCATATACACCGACTTGACCGACTTTCACATCGTTTTCAATGATTTCGATTTCCTTTGATAAATCGCCATCATAATCATCACTGGCATATACATATCTTAATATATCTTTTTCAGTGATGATATCCGTGGTTTTGAAATATTTATCGTTTGCATAGATAATTGGCGCACCATTCGGCTCAACGGTTACTTTCGCTTTTTTGGTGGTCGATTTTCCTAAGTTGTCGGTTACTCGATACATGACTTCATAAGTTCCTGCTTTATCGGCAATCGTTGTATCACTGATGACTACAATCTTATCAGTCAAATCATGATCTTGACGGTCATGCGCAGAAACGCCAATCATTCTCAATTCATTTTCCCATTCAGTCTGCGTATATTCTCCCTCGATGAAACGCTTTGACGGCGCAAATAATTGGAGTGTCGGTGCATCGTTCTCCATAACAGTTACGTCGATCGTTTTAGAAACTACTTCACCTCTGCTGTCCTGCACTTGATAGATGACTTCGTATACTCCCGGTGCTGAAGGATCTACATCGTTTTTAATAATGGATATCTCCTCAGTCAAATCTCCGTCCTCTGAATCGTATGCACTTGCATTGCTTTCCAATAATTCCAGTATTTGCTCTTGTGTGTATTCGTTTTCATGAAAATAGAGATTTTCAGACTCGATTACAGGCTTGTTATTAAAGCGTATTTCTACAAATATAATCTTTTCCGCTTTTTTTCCAAACCTATCTACAACCTCATAACTCACTCGATAAGTTCCTGCGACACTTGTATTTACTTCGTCTAACTGAATCTTTATCTTATCAGTAAGATTGCCGTCCTCGATATCGCTCGCACTCACTTCTCGCATTTTCTCTGTTTCCCAATCACTCTCATTGATTTCGCCTAAATAAAACATTTTATTTTCTGCTTGAATCTGCGGAGGATTGTTATATTTAATTGTTATCGTTGCGCTTTCACGTACTGTTTGATTGGCGCTGTCTGTTACTTGATACATGACGGTATAAGTCCCGGCACGATTAAGAATAACATTATCTGAAACAATCGTGATTGCTGATGTTAGATTGCCGTCCTCGTTGTCATCGGCAGTGATACCCTGCAAACGAAGTTCGGACAGCCATTGGTCTTTGGAAACCTCGTTCTGATAATATTCTTTATCAATAGTGGTAAGTGACGGTGCTTTATCCCATTGTGCATAAAGGTTGATGACTCCACCATGTGTCGCTGTAAGGTTTTTGACTGACTTTTCATCCGTATATGCAGTACCGCTTCCGTCTGCTTTCGTGTTCCACCCCATAAATTTCCAACCAGTACGCTTATATGCGTTTTTCCTCAATGTTTTAGAAACGTCATAGGTATGCGTTGTATCCGCCATGCTCCCGCTTGTCGCATTGTTTCCATGATATTTAATGGTGTAAGTATTTGCATTCCACTGTGCATATAGATTAACTACACCGTTATCGGTAGAAGTGAGGTTCTTAACAGATTGCTGATTGGTATAAGTGGTTCCAGTCCCGTCTGCTTTTGTATTCCATGATTTAAACCGATAACCTGTCTTTGAATAGCCATTGGCACTCAGCGCTTTTGCCGTATCATAGACATGAGTGCTGTTGGACATACTGCCGCTTGTCGCTGTATTTCCGTTATACTTCACTTGATATTTCGACTTCACTACAATGTTGCGTGTGCCGCACGCCTCATTCTCTGCGCTGTCTTTCGTACAACTGGTAATCACATACGTTCCCGGCTTGTCCAATGCTGAAAAAGCAACATCAGCACCGCTCTTTTTGATACTTTTGATTTTCGCATTATTCCCAAGGGTCTTGCCCGAATATTTATAAGTCGCTGTTTTCTGCTCATCTTCATCTGTATAGGAAAAGCCTGTACTTGTCTGCGTTTTGTTTCCCGCAGCGCTTCCCGCTGCTCCGTCAGTATATAATGATTCATAGGTGCGCTTTCCGCTTGACACCTCGCCGCTTACCCAAGTCCCATTTGTACCATGTACAACAGGTTCATGTCCAAACTTATCAATGTTGATTGTAAAATCAGCGTCCCCGCTGTCATTCCCGTCATATTCACCGCGTATTTTTATCTTGTTTGTACCCTCGACAAGATTAAGAGTGAATTTTTCACTGCGATAATATGTTCCCGGACCTTTTGATGCAGAGTTACCGCTTTTAAATTCTCCGATATACTGATCTGTTCCTTTTCTGTTCGTTAGATGAACAATATCAGAAACAATCGGAACGTATCCGCCTGCTATGACATAATGCTCCGTCAATTCATATACGGCAGTTCCGTGAATAGGATCATAACTTTTTCTTGTCATCTTATAAAAGAATTGATAAGACACTCCGTTCGCATTTGATGTTCCTCCGTCATCTCGATTGATTACTAACGGTGGCTCTTTCGCATTCGCAAAATCAATACTTGATGATAATAAACAAGCCATTGTTAAGAACATCGTTACAAAAACTGATTTGACGATCTTTTTATTTTTTTTAACACTCACTCGTTATTCTCCTTTCATGAAAAATAGAAAAGCCGATACATTTTCCAAACATATCGGCTATTTTTAATAATCTTGTTTAACGATTAGATAATCGTTTTTTTGCCAACATCAAAACACTCAATGCCATTCCCGCCATGCCAATGTACATAAGCATGTTTGTATCATCTCCTGTATTCGGTGTTGTCGGAATTTTGTAATTCATAACTTCAATCACTCGATTTTGAATGTCTTTTTTCATCCATTCATCGTCGATAGTTACCTTGATGACCTCATTCGACAACTCATAGCCGCTAGGCGCTTTTGTTTCCTTGATGTAAACTGTTGTACCAAACTTAATATCCTTAAAAATAGCATTACCTAATTGATTAGTAATTGCTTCATCAAGTTTCTCGGTACACTCTTTGTCCGCATACATGGTAAATTCAGCACCCTGCAAGGCAATCGCATGGTTAGTTCCGTCTACCTTATGCAAGCCGATATCCGCTTTTACAAGGTTGTTTTCTAACTCAATCGTTTCGACCTGTCCATGTTCTGTCAATTCTACCTTGAACACTTCATCATTCAACACATAGTGCTGCAAGGTTGATTTTTCACGAACATAGTATGTTCCAAGTTCAAGTTTATCGAAAACAATACGACCGTTCCCGTCGGTTTTCTTTGTATCAACAATGTTGGTAAAGGTTTCATCCGTTGAAAGTTCAAAGGTTACACCGGCTAAATAATTCGGTTCATCTTTAATCAATGGATTTCGATAGATACGTGCATAATCGTCCATAACATGGAATGAATCTGCGAATACTTGTTCCGCTTTCGTATAATGCACAGAGTCCTTTGTTGTTTTAATGACTTCAATTTCTCCTCGTTTCAAGTCATTATTGATTGGATCGCCACCGTTGATTTCAACCGTATATTCTTTGACATCAGCGCCTTGATATCCGATTTCAAAATCATATTCGTTCGTATCTAATTGATACTGGTCGTTTGTTTGGAGTTCTTTGAAATAGTACACTCCGTTAGGCAAATCAAAAGTATTTGTTAAATGCCCATTTTCATCAATACTTGAAATTCCGATCAATGAGCCATTTTCAATCGCTACCTTGCCCATATAATTATAGATGTCCTCTCTTGCGTATAAGCCGAATACAACATCTTTATAAGCCTCAGTATTGATGTATACTTCTTGTTTCTCTAATACTTTTGTGAAATCAAGATTGACTTTTGCACGCACATTGTCGATTGAAATACCGTTTAATTGAATTTCCGCCTTACCGTTCGGCTTGACCTCAAATTCATAAACTGTATCACTTCCAACATAACCATGCGGTACTTTGGTTTCTTTCGCATAATACTTTCCAACAGGCAACAACAAACTGTCTGTCATGTTCCAATCGCTTTCTAAGACAGTTACCTTTTGGTCTTTATCATAGTGATGTGTTCCGTCAAAGGTAATAATGTCCTCTTTTGCCCAGACTGTTAATTCTGCGCCCAATAGATTGCCTTGTTCCCATATCGGATGATGCTCTTTGCCAAACTTACCGTCTACAATTTCAACCTTATTGAACATTTCACCTATTTTAGTAAATTGCACCTGTCCTTTTACTTGTTTATTAGTAACATTTAAAACTTGTACTTCCTCATGTTCATTTAGACGTACTTCATGGATTGTCGGGTCATAGACATAGCCTTTTGAAACCATATCATGATTACCGTCATAATGTTCTTGGATGTAGTATGTATATCCTACTTCCAATTCTTGAAACAACGCTCTGCCGTTTTCATCTGTCCATGTCGTTTTAATAATGTTTTCCATGTCAGGATCGGTGGCTAAGTCAAACTGTACGTTGATGAGTGCATTTGCGCTTTCTTCGTCAGTCTTGAACAGTTCAATACTTCCACGTTTCAGATAGTTATAAATCGGCTTGCCGTTATTTACAACGATTTCGTGAACCACATCTCCCGTATAGACGTAAGTGAATGGATATTTTTCATCAGATAAAACAAGATGATTTTCTGTATCCAACTCTGACAGATAGTATTCGCCGCTCTGTGATAAATTGAAGTCGATCGAAGAATCATCATTTACTTTTGAAATTCCGACCAATGCTCCTTGTTCCAATCCGTCCACGACCTCAGCGAAACAACCGAACACCACATCTTTATACGCATTTGTGTTATCGCTCATTTCGGAGTTTTCAATCTCTTTAGCGGTAAGTACAAGCGCTGATTGCTTTTCGTTTTCAATCGTGATAACTTCCTGCTTGTCAATCACATTTCCATTTTCATCAAGCCATGTCGGCGATAATACTTCGGTTTCATCGTCTACATAATCAAAACGGAAGTATCGTACTGTATCATCTAATACATAACCGTCCTCGGTTTTAACTTCACGAATCGAATATACATTGTATCCGTCAGTTCCGATAGGCAAAAGGGATGAAACAGTAATATTCGTTCCGTCCGTGGTTAAAGTTTCAATCGTTTTGCCCGCACGATAATAGGTAGTACCCTCTGCACCTTTAATCGCCGTATGCGCCTTGATTTCAAACTGCACATTTGCCAGCATTCCTTTTTCATACACAGGAGTGAACAATTCTCCATACTCTGTATCAGTGCTTTCGTACCCTTTGAAGATTTCTGCTTGCTTATCAATGCTGACCTGTCCTTTAACTGGCTGATCCTTAAAAATTAAGGTCGTAATAATCGTATGGTCATCAGGTCCGACCTGCTGATGAATATTGTTATTACTGATTTCAAACGGCTGTGCTGTTTTTGCCAGCAAATAGCCATCCGGAGATGTGATTTCTTCCAGTTGGTACATGCCCGCACCTAATGGGTTTGGAAGTGTGACTGTTCCATCCTCTCCTGTCGTAAATTCAGAGATATGTCCCCAACTTGGATATTTCAGCCACCAATTCACATACTCGCCCTCTTTAAATTCGAGGTTATCAGAAAGACATTTGATTTTGAATGTAGTCCCCGGCAATGCAATCGTTCGATTTGTTTCAGCGTCTTGTTTCACAATCGCAATTACTGTTTCAAACGGTGTATCATTCACATACACATATGGCAGTGGTTTATCAGGATTGTTCTCCTTGATATTTACTGTGAAATCTTTCGCAGGAGTAACATTTTCGTTCGGTACTTTAGTTTCACGAACATGATATAAACCTCCCGGCAATGCCTTGGATACAGCCACTCCCTCTGAGTCAGTTACCATTACACCCCATTCGGAGGAATGAATGGCACTGTTGGTCTTTTGTGCTTCTTTCAGCGCATTTTCAAAACTTCCATATTCTGCAATGTATCGCTCTAGGATGTATGTAAATTCTGCACCTTTCAACGCAGGAGCAGTCGAAGGCGATCCATTTGATGTGAATTTTGCAATTTTAAAAGGTTGCTTGACAATCGTATCATGACTGGTTACAACCTTTGTTACTTCTTTTACGCTAGGGTCTGTGTATCCCAAGTCAACAGTATATTCGGTTTCGTCCAACATATAAAGATGACCCGGTGTTTCTTCTTTCACTGTGTAGAGTCCTAAGTATAAATCATTGACAGAGGCTCTGCCGTTTTCAATGACGAGTTTAACATCGACACCATTTTTCTTTATGCTTGCGCCTTTTCTGAAAATGATACTGTTATCAGCAGGATCGACGATATTTTCTTTTGCGTACAAGCCATACACTGCACCGTCAATCGAACCATCGCCTTGTGATTCGCCCAGTCCCTCGCCTGTGTTGATATCGCAGTGTAAATCGGAGTCGCATTTAAACAAGTTGATTTTACCAACCGTGCGTTTATTGCTGTATTCAAACGAAATTGTTTCTTTGTCGTTACGCACTTGAAAGTCAATGCGTTCTGTACTCTGCGTATAATTTTCCGCAGGTGTGTGTTCTATTACATAATAATCGCCGTAACGCACATTATTTAATGTAGCGATACCGTTACCAGCGGTTGAAATTGTGGCAACAAAGGTGTCATCACTTTTGTAGACATCAAAACTGTTGCCTGCTTTTTCTACGACTTTTCCAGTATCACGATCAACCTTTGTTACTTCAAGATTTCCCGTTTTAAATAAGTTTGTTGCAGTATATGTTACTGTGTCATTTTCAACCACTGTGATACTCTTGATTGTTTTGTCTAGCACATACGGATTTGGTACAGATACTTCCTGAATATATACTTTTTGTGCGTTTAAATCAGGAATTGTTACTGTACCGTCGCTACCTGTTTTATATGTACCAAGAGAATCACTCATATCCGAATTATAGGATATTTTGAATGAGGTGTTCGGCAGATATTGATTATCTTCGTTTTTCTTGGCAATTTTCAAAGTGCCGAGAGGGGTATCATCGACTAAACGGAATACATGGATATTTGTAACACGTGTGCCTGGATTGCCTCTTGTAGTTCTATTATATATTAAAGGTAACCATCCAATATTTAATACTTCATTATTGGCACCATACCACCCTAGCGTGCCTGATTGAAATTCAATAAAAGCAACATGACCGAAGGTTGAGTTCATATCCTCGGCTGTGGCTATAACTAAATCTCCATCCTTAACTCCTGCGCTTACAGCACCTAATGGAGAACCCTCATATATTAGTTTTGCATCATCAGGATGTGCTTTTGCATTTGCAAGCATATCCTCTGGAGAAAACCTTGGTATTTCTCCTACCATAGTACCAACAACACTGCTTGCAATCCCTAAATCATTTAATGTTCTTGTAACTAAACCTGTACAGGTTCCGACTTGATTATAAGTCCAATTTTCATATTGCCGTGCTGCATTTAAAACATCTGTTCCACTTAAATTCGATAAAGCATTTACATTTTGTATAAATGATAAATTCAATGACACAAAAGTTACTAAAAATGTTAACAAGGTTTTTAAACCTAAATTAAAAGTCTTTTTCATATTGCACCTTCTTTCTTAAAAATAAAAAAGCACAATAAGTGCTTTTTCATGTCTTCTTTAATCAACTATTTTATTTGACTCTTCTGATTTGAGAAATTATAGTAGCGCCCCCGACTCCACCATAATATAATTGTGAATTTGATACCACATGTTGACTCGCTATAACATTCGTTCCATTCATACCCCCTTCAACTACTGTAATCGTATTTCCAGACACTCCCGTTACCAACATCACATGACTATTATCATTCACAAAAAGCAAATCACCTGGCTGCAATATTGATGAGTCCGTGCCGATACTACTCCCAAGATAATACGCACTTTGATAAGGAACATCATAGCCATTTTGTGAGTATGCCTGTATTACAACATCTGCACAAGTCATATCTGTTCTTCCAACAAAACTAGACGCAGTATTTATCACAGCAGATATTCCTTTTGGAGACGGTTTACTTGGTTTATCGACAGGTTTTTCAGTATTATTACTCGGATGTGTATTCTGATTATTAGTATTACTAGACACATTAGTATTTTCATTAGAAACAGGCTCTTTCGGCTTTTCTTTTACAATTACCTTGTAAGATTGCTCTGCCTTGTTGCCATTCACATCATAAGCAGTAATCTTAACTGTGTACTCGCCCGCTTTATCGACTTTCACATCGCTTGTGATGATATAACCGTCTTTTGTAAGTTCTTTATCATCACTTTTCTTGATATCTCCGTCAATCGGGTCTTTCACTGACTCAATATTACTTACTGGGTCGAATTTATCGCCCTCTGTGATTTCAAGTTTTTCTTTCTTGAATTTGATGTCAGGATTTTTCGTATCCTTAATTTCTACTTGCTCAGTAAATTCTTTGCAAGTGTCATCCAAACAAACAGTAAATACAATATCGGTTTGCCCTACTTTTTTTGTATCAAACTCTTTGACTGTGATTTTGTTTCCATTTGTTTCCGACAATTTTTCCCACTCGATTTTAGATGGATCACTGCCATATTCAATCACATTCTCTTTTAGTTTGAAATCAACCTTTACTTGATTCATTTGACTTATCACAAAGATAATAATCAAAATCAAGATTATGATCGCACCACCGATACCGTACTGCACTTTTTTCTGTTTCAACAATTCTTTCATGTTCGTACTCCCTCCTTATTATCTATATCATACACTTTTAGGCATAAAAAGGGAAGTGTGCTTTTGCCTATTTTTTAAAGTTGGCGCTCTAATCCATATCATTTTCGTCTACCTCCCTATCGTTGTTAAGTGTATTCTAGTGCTGCGTTCACTTTTTATAATATACTTACCAAAAGGCAGCGCATTTCTTTCCATAGCAGTAGACTTTATAAACGCACCTTTTCTATAAATGATTTCTTTGTTGAGCATAATATCCTCAGCTGCATATATCCCGACTTTCACAGACTGCACTCGATAATTTCCTATACGATTTGTTTTCATTGCTTGTTCTCCTCATTTTTCAAAGTGTATAATTGCGATATTTTTTCTACGACAGAACGATAATAAAAGCCGATGTTCCTGCATGGTTAGGGAATGATTATTAATAAGTAGAGTATCTGCTTTTGACTCAATCATCAGATAAATCAATGAGGTTACACCACAAGAACAAAACCCGATAATACTAATATTTCTGCCGTAACAAAAGTTGATTGCCTTTTCTTTCAACGCACTTACATTATTTAAATCCTGTACATGACAATAGACATATGCTCTCAACATGTATTTATTATTCATAAATGGATTTCAACCTCTCAATACGTTCATTCAGCCTCATCAGCGTGTTATTCCATTGTTTATCCGTTTCATAGATACGCTTGCTTTCTTTAATTAGGCTTTTACGCATTTTCATATAGATATGGCAATCATGCTCTTTTTCTAACAGAACCATTTTATATTCTTCGCTTTCATCATTCTTAATTAAGTCTTTAAATGATTTCAAGGAATTGCGAAAGCCACCTATGTATCCGATCGTTACTTCCATATGTTTCAAAATTTCCTGCGCCTCTCTTTTGAGAGTAAGTAGGTTGTTTTTGGTTTCCTCCAGTAACGCAATCAACATTTCATTAGATTGACAGGAATTTAGCAATGAAAGATAAAGGTCGTAATCACTATTGACCTGCGTATGCAGTTCATTCGTGATGTAATATAACCTTTTTTGCTTTTTAAGCAATACATTCATTTGCTCGTCGCTTATCATATTGAACAATGATGAATGTAGGTCATATATGTTGTCCCTTATTGCAGTAAAGCGCATTAAACTTTGTACGTACGCATTCTTAATAATCATCAGTAAATACTGAGTCTGTGAGTCAAAGCGTTTCAATACGTGCCTATACATTTCTGAATTTGTTTCCATATCAATATTTCCTTTCTTAAAATTGCATTTTTATGCACCTATAAAATAGCACAGGTATGCAACGCCGAACGGCGCTGCATAATCTGCTATCTTTGTATGTGTGTTTCGGTTGTCTTTGGCAAGACATCATAACATTACGTTCCCCCAACCAAGGGAGCGGTAACCATAACCGAAGTATCATTATCAATATCTGTGTCATCGCAAAATAGACACCACGCTATTCTACCGACTCATGTTATTTCGCTATTTTGATTATTTGCACATGTTATTGTTGTCTTGATTTTTTGCACAATCAAAAGTCCCGGCGCATTGTCGGTCTGCTTTCCTTTCGGACAGATATTTAAAAGTCCGAAACACACTATGAAACTGTACTAAAACAGTTTATTTGTCAAAGATCATATAGGGTACTATTTCCCCTATCACCTTTCACAGCAGAAACGACACTATTCAATTTCCACCTTTTCCAAAACTTTTTTTAATTTTTTTATTCCCTTTGCTACCCAATTAGAGATAGTCGATTTCGATACACCCATTTCTTGAGCCGTTTTTACCAGTGTTTTTTCTTCAAAGAAATATTTTACTAATACATCCTTATAAGGTTGTTCTAATTCATTGATACAAAATTTAATGCTTTCCAAGATTTCCGTATCATCGGGTGCAGTAAGCAAATTATTAAAATTAGAATTACAGTCATTTTCTTTATCAAGACTAATCAACATATGAGTATCTTTCTTGTTTTGATATGCTATTTTCATATAAGAGTTTCTGCATACCTTATAAACTTCCTCACTAACTGGCACCATTACTCCATTTACTTTTATGTAATAATTAGGTGTTCCATTTTCATCTTTTAACACCCAAAAAGTATTTCTGTTATAATCATTTTTCATTTGTTTTTCTCCTTTTCCAACTATGTTTAAACAGTGGAAAAAGGGGGCGCACGAGCATAAAAAAATGACGATTTGAACATATCAAACCGTCGGAAAGGATATTGCACTGAAATGTGTTGATTTGGTGGATAAAAACTTAATGTAAATAGATAATCTCCCCACATATGATTGCCCCCTAAGTTATACGACAAGATAAAAAGATTAGCATAATATAGCAAACTTCATCGAATTTACTCATATTATAAAACTTGAAAAATAAAAATAAGGGGATATTTTGTCGAATATTCCATATTTTTCCATCATTTAAAAAATAATTGTAATTTTGTATTATTTTTTAAACAAAATAGTAATAATTATATTTTTGCATCCAAAATTCCACATTAGGTGATTTTAAAAACTTGTTGTAAACTTAATATTGTCCTATAAGGAGGGAATACATATGGATGATAATAGTTTTTATAATGCCTTAGCAAAATTTATCTCGGACAATGATAAACTTATAAAAAATGAAAAAACCGTCTACAATAATGAAAAAGTCGCTGTTTACTTAAAATCTTCATTAAAGGATTGTATTCATTCCTATAAAGAAATTCTGTCTGACATAAAAAAGGTTGATAAGAAATTAAATGAATTTGATCTAGCATTAGATGTTCTCGAAAATCATTTAATCAAAAAACCAAAACATTTTGATACGTTAAGAGTTCAACATCCCGAAGATATAAACACCTGTTCGGGCTTAAACTTTGCGTTAGGCATGTCATTTGGCGCTAGTATAATATGCAGAAAAACACTGAAATTACTTGCAGAGTCTGATGATAAATAACGATTTAAGAAATTAGCACATTAGGTAATATATGAAGTTTCTTATAAACTTCTAAAAGGAGGAGATGAATAATATGTGCAAAGATAAAGCGGAAGAAAAAAAAGAACAGTTTTTAGAGATGTTTTCACCCGAGGAGAGGGACAAGGTAGAAGAATTTTTTGATGAACTTATATCTGATAAAACTGACAATAATGAGAAATTTTCACTTCTGCATTATGAGGATGTTTTGAATCAGTATAAAGATGTACTTGACTCTGTATATTATATCTATACCGTATCTCTTACTTCGACAGATGATAATTTTAAATCTATATGTCCTTTAATGAGATTACTTTACAATGACAGTGCCCGTTGTTATAATCGCTTCGCAGATATTGGCTCCGCTATCTGCAAAACTAATTTTTCGCATGTATCACTGGCTGAAGATATAGACGGCGATTTAAAGACATATTTAGAAAAAATCAGACAGTACGAAACTTTGATCGAAAAATAACGAAATCAATCATTATAGGCTATTCAAAAAAAAAGAACGGTCTTAACCATGAAAGAAAGGAAAAAATACTAATATGGACTGCCCTGTTTATAAAGATGAAGAACTGTTTGTAAAGTCTTCACTAGCATTTAGCAAAGTAATTGATAATTTTGGTATTTTTGAGCGATCTCTACAGTTATTGGCAATGTTGACGGAATCCGGGGACTTTGCGGATTTATCAACAATTCAACCGATGTTAGAAACGCTTCATTCTTCATTCGTACATGACTATAATAATCTTGTCGATATTGCTAAAATTTTTACTGAATACAACATCAGTAAAATAGTCATGACTGCTGATGAAAGAATCAATTTTATTTTTAAGGAATTAGGCATTGACCTTGACGAAACGCAAGATATTGAGAAAAGCGATAGTCAAATACATTGCTGAAAACAAAAAAAACTGCCCTACCAATATTCTAAACAAATATTGAGGACAGTTTTTTTTTATATAAACCAAAGCACTTATTATAAAAATAAGTGCTTTATCGTTTAACAACTAGCAATCAGGGAGATACGTAATTGCATCGCTAGTGTTAGGCTTAGTCTAACAGAATGGCAGATGATTGTCAATGAGAATTAAGAACTTTAGCCCTTGTATTTCAATTCATCAGCAAATTCGCAAATCATAACACACCCTTAAATCATGTTTTTTTAGACATAGGAAAATTAAATGAATTTCTTTCTAATGTTAGCGTTCTATTGATTCTTTGTGGCGTTGCTTTTTATTACTTTCAAAATACTTAACCATATCTTGGTGCACAGTGTCATTAAGTCATGTTGTGTATTGTTTTAACCCTATTTTTGTTCTATCAATCCATAACCTACAATATATAGACTATAAACTTCGTAGGATTGCTGACGACATTCATCTCCCGTAGAATTACCCTCAATCGTATAGATACGGTTTCCCTCGACTTTTACAACAATTCCAACATGGTCGCTCTTTCCATCTCGATTAAAATCAAAGAAAATGATGTACTCCGATTCGGGTATAGTGGAACGACCTTTCCATTGCTTATGCTCTTTAAACCACTTAATGCCTGTTTCACAATTAGAAAACTTTGGCACAACGCCTTGATCCAGTAATCCCGCCTCATTAAATACCCAAGATACAAAACAGGCACACCATTCTACTCTGTGAGGATAGCCATACCACGACCAGTATGGTTTGCCCCCTACATTGCCTACCTGTGATAATGCGATAGGCACTATCTCGCCGATATGGTAATATTGCAGTACATGAGGTACATAGTCAATATCGCCATAGGTATTTATCTTAAGTTTCGCTTTCATTTCATCAGAATATACGGTCGCATTTGCTTTCGTATATCCTCCGAAATTCTTCACTGCCCAGTCAATATAAGCAATTCCATAATTATATCCTTGAAGTGCCAGTGATATTTGCTTTATATCGCTATTGTTTTTTACGTCTGCTTTTTTCAAGCACTCCGCAAAATATTTGATTCCTATTTCAAGAGAATAATCAGGATCGGTAATGCCATTAGGAAATTTTACGTTGTAAGAGCATTCGCTCGCTTGCATAGGATCGTTACCTATCCCACCACTTTCTTGCATCATGACCGCCTGTATCAAAGGTATGTACTGCTCAACTTCATATTCGCCTGCATAATGAGAAATCTTATCACGATAACTTAACACTTCCTGACTCAAAGGCTGCTTTGAGGTTTCAACAGGCGTATCATTAGAAAGTACACTAAGCAGCGATATAAAAAAGATAAGCACGATTAGCACCATCCCAAACATCCCGATACCGATGATACGTTGTATTTGAAAGGGAATTTTACTTAATTTCATTATACTTTTCCCAGTACCTTTTACGATGTTGGAAAAACGGAATTTGTGATAAGCACCAGTCTTAATTTTATCTTTCGCTTGTTTTATGTATGTTTTCTTTTTTATTGCTTGTTGAGCATGGTTCGCCAATTCTGCATTTTTAGCCTTAGCATAGCGCTGTCTTGTGGGATTAACCTTTTCTAATTTAGCGGATTTCTTAATATAAGCCTTTGTTTTCGCCTCGCTTTTATGTATGCTTTTTTGTTTGATTTCCGCATTATATTGCCTGTCTTTTGCTATCTCTGTCAATGCGTTATCTTGTGTGTTTTCATGATATTGCTCTTGCTGTATAGCAGATATCTTTTTATCCCTTTCATTCTCTGTTGCCCTCATGCTTTTCAGTTTTTGTTTGTGGTGGCGCAGCTGCGCTTGTTTCGCACGAAACAAAACTTCTTTGGCTGATGTAGTACCGCCTTTTATAACCATGTCCGGAGCGGATCTGTCATCTGTCCGCTCCTCTTTGCATTTTACACGTTCTGTTGCATTCACTGATAAGTTAAAGAGAAAAGTTTTTACCTCCTCTTTTCGCTCCAATTTTTTTATGCGTTTTGATACTTCTGCTTTGGTTTTAACATCTTTCATATTCTTGCTGTTTCTGTTGTGTGTACTCAGGATATCTCAATTTAATTGCTTCAAAATAATACTCTGCGTTGCTGTCGCAGAACAAATAATAAGGGGTACTGTCGCAAGGATCATTACTCATATAACCGTTAAATAGATTAAATGCAAGCAAACAGGCTCGACGAGAGCCTGATGTTTGCCACCCTTTTTCCAGTATTTCCGTATGAATACATCTCGTGTTGAAATCATAAATTTCTTGAATACGTTTTCTTGTATCCTCGCACGTTCCAAGTGTATAAAACAATGCTTTATGGTATACATCCTTTACTTTACTGTGATTCAAACTGTTATAATAAAAAGACTGATGTTGCTTGTTTAAAAATTTCATAGTTTCTTTAACCTCTTTCTTGTACTTGTACTTTTGCTTTTCCTATATGTTTTTTATCTGCTTGTGCCTGTTGTTGTAATTTGATATGCACTGATTGGCGTTGCATGTTATTAAGTCTGCGGATTGCGTTCTCTGTATGATTTTGCATTTTCATCACACAAATAGAAGAATTGATTAGCAGTTTATGTATCGCATTTACTTTATCTCCGTCTTGCTTTTGCGTCTTTACTCCGATTAGTTTTTTAATCGAATTTTTAGTAGCCCTACCGTCCTCAACAACCCTTCCAAACTGCAAGGTGAACCCTGTGATAGCATTTGATACTTTTACTAATGAATCTCTTAAGCCATTTAACTTTTCGCTTAACTTTAAAGTATCACTTGTTTTCACTGCAATCTTGTTTTTATAGCAATGAACATTCCATTTAAGATATGACAAAGTTTCTTTTCGTACTTCTTGCCTTTGTTTTTTCATATGGTTTACTCGATGTTCAACTGCACCGAGAGCATAATTGAACAGCCGCTTAGGCTTTCCCTCTTGAAGCCGATTCACGCTTTCTTTCAGTTCTTGGAAGTCGGCTAAAAATGATTGATATTCCGTGTCAAGTTTATTGACGTACTTCACTAATTGTTCAACATCATCACTTTTTGCCATATTCTCTTTTAGATAGGCTAAACACTTTTGTATTTCGTTCTTTTTCACTTTGCTCTTTTTCATATAGCCTCCTTATTAGTCATTATCTTTTGGTTTGGTTGTCATCAAACGATATAGTTTTGTATTTTTAGGAAATGAATTGATAAAAGGCACAACGGCACCGCCATATCGTATCAGCCCGCAACCCTCTTTCGCATTCGTGATATAGTTCATCTGCTCACTACTTATATTCAACAGTTCCCCTAATTGCTCCCGATCCTGATATGATTGATTGAGCATGATGACTAATTCGCTGTTGGACAGCATAGTGCTGCCTTTTTCACTGTTTAATAAATAACGAACATTTTGCGTAATTCCTGTCGGATAAGCGTCTCTTTTTCTGAATTGCCTCCATGCACAATCCAAAAACTCCGCCGCTGTTTCATTCTCAAAAATGACATGAATTTCGTCATAAAAAAGATGGGTGCGTCTGCCCATCTGCCAATTTCGATTTACTCGATTTATCATAGTGTCCGTAATTACACTTAAACCGAATTTCTTCAACTGCTTTTGCATTTTTCTGATATCAAACGAAGTGATTCGATTGGTACGTTCCACATTCGTCGGCTGTGCAAAAATATTAAGGTTTCCCTCAGTAAATAGTTCTAATTTCAACGCAAGGCTTTTTGCTTGACGTTCCGGTTGCTCCAGCATAATCATTCTAAGAATCTTCAATGTTGGAATTTCTTTGGTTTCTTCACATCGCCGATAGGTTTCTGTTACACAGCGATCAATTATACTTTCTTCCTCTTCGCTGATACCGTTTTTACTATTTTGGTCTAGTAAACTCATGATAAACTGTGATTTATCCCCAACAGGATTCCCGCTTTCTCCATAACCTTCTTCCATATCCATTGCATTTAAATGGTCGTTACTTCCTGCATATAATTCATGAACCTGTCCACCGAGTTCACGCACCAAGGCACTATATTCTCCCTCCGGATCGCATATGATAATGTCATCCTTTGTTGCCAATGCTATAAATTCAATCAATTCTTTTGTTAAGAATGATTTTCCTGAACCGGGGACACCGAAAACAAAGGTATTAGGATTTTGTAGAAGTTCTCTATTGCACATAATCAGATTATTCGTGATTGCATTTTGTCCTAACCATATTCCCTTTTTATCCATGATTTCTTGCGCTCTGAACGGAATAAAAACCGCAACACTTTCCGTCAATAAAGTCCGCATGATATTTAATTTGTTTCTGCCGATAGGTAAACATGAGGTCAAACCGTCAAGTTGACGGCTTGAAAAAGCAAGCGGTGTCAATTCACACATAAATTTTCGGGCGATACTCATGAGTGTTTCACTATCTCGCTCTAGTTCCTCTAAACTGTCTGCTAAATGAGTTACAGTGATACATGCAAACATCATCTTTTGATCCCTCGTTGTCAAGTCATCTAAGTATTCCTTACTTTCCTTTCGCTGTAATTCCATATCATAAGGAATGACCGCAGAAAAGTTATTGTTTGCGTTTTGACGTCGTTGCCAATTTGTGATGTTTGTTTCTACACCTAACAGTTTTCGCTCAATTTCTTTCACTGCTTCATCCGTTGGCACACTGATTAAGTCCATTGAATACATCATATTCTTGTTTAGATTACACAATTCAGAAATGAAATTATCCTTGATATAATTCGCATAATTGTTTAAATATAAAACTCGACCATATTTTTCGTCGAGTTGAAAGTATTTGTGTTTGAATATTGGAGCAATCGGACAAATTGCGTCCTTAAATGAATGCCCTTTGTATGCCGAGTCATTCATATCAAATTGAAAATGCTCCTCTTGTCCGCTCCGATAAAAATCATGTAGCAGTTTCAATCGCTCTTGTGTGTCCAATGCTTGAAAACGTGTTCCCAATTTTGAAAAATGCTTGCTCAATTCACTGTTGTATCTATTGAATGCCGAACGTGCTTCTATGATATTGTTTCTGTAAATCGTAATTGTAATATACTTCTCTTGTACAATTTCATCGGTATCTTTGATTTTATCATACAACATCGTATTGTATTCCTCTCGATATTCATCTAACGGATCATTCTGTAATTTAATCAGCACGTTATCTTTGAAATCCGACAAGTCGATTTTACGATTGTTGATTGTGATTTTAACCAATGCGCTGCTATCGAATGAGTTCAGTAATTCACTGTAATCAAGAAACAATCCCATCTTATCGTCTTTAGAAGCAATCGAATAATTGATATCTTCAAAACGAAATACCTTTGAATAGTTTTTGCCTTTCTGAAAAATGCCGTCCTTATATATCACATCAATATCAATAATGTCTTGAGCAGAACGTGGGATTTTAAATTTTTCCTTATTTTGCTTTTTTAATTTGGCAAGACTTTTTATCATGTTTCATATCCTCCTTTATATTTTTTTCGATATAATCTTTTACAGACAAATAATAAACATTCGTTGGTCTGCTTATCAGTTTTCGTGATGACAGAAAAAATGAGCGAATTGCTACACTCACTATTTTTTCGGCGGTCATTTCTTGGTAGGTTACAAAGCCAAGTGCTGCGAACGGAACAGCCCCAAGCATACATAACCAACTTGTTATTTCTGTGCCAAAACGATGAATACATGAGAAATACACAATCATCGCAACGATACAAGCAAGAATTGAATAGATACATTGCCGGAGCGATAATCCAAACATAATACTTTCAGTATAATTGCGGATTTCTTTATTTATTTTGACTTCCATTTTTTATCGACTCCGATCTTTTGTATCTTGTATCTAATTTTTTCTTTTGCGCCTTATCATATGATTCTATCTGCTTTGCCCATCTCAAATATCTTGAATGGATTCTTTTAAAAGCGTCATATTGAAAATTATCTTTCGTTTCTTTGACTATGAACGACATGAGTTCTCTTATTTGGCTTGCCTTTAAAGGTTTTAAAAATGCGTTCTTTAACTCCCTTTTATGTTTTGAATTACCTAAATTTAATCTTAAAGGCGAATCGCTCAAATAATTTAAGTCCATTAGACCTTTCACCAATGCCAATTGATAAGCACTGTCTAAAAACTCCAAGTCATAAAACATATCTTCGACGGTTAATTTCATTCCTTGCATATTTTTTTCCTCCTTATAAACCCATCATTTCTTTTACCGTGTGGTCGCTTGCTTTCACAATGCCAACCAATATCAACATATTAAAAATCAATTCTCCTAAATATACCCATACCATACCACTCGCACTTGAATCCGTGTTCACTCCCGGAGGACTCGTTGCAAAAGCAGTGTATATCACACACGATAACATTACGATCAATCCCTCTAAGCATACTCCTGTATAAGATTTAATAAACGATACAGCGATATGCTGCGTCTTTTCACTTGCAGACGTAGAAAGAGGCACAGGGGAAACCGCGGTATATAAAAACAATTTAAAAAACCGCCCATAAACAGTCAATATAATCACGAATGCTATAATTGTGATGAATAATCCGCCAATTAAAGAGAGTGCGTATAATGCTATGCTTTCAAAAAATCCGCAATCTTCTATTGCCGTTATTACTTCGTCTGGTAATAAGATATTATTCGCAGGAGTCAATCCAACTTTGGCAATAACCGCAGATAACATACCTTGTACGATTTCATATATCTTTAACATGATATCTAAACCGTAAACAACAATCGCTCTTGAAATGACGAAACGCAAGAATAGTTTCACTGCCTGTTCCGGTCGTTTTACTTCTTGATAACTCAAGCAAGTTTGCACCATACCTATAACAAAAAATAGAACTAATAAACTTAATCCTATCGCCGTCAAAGCACCATGTACATCTTCGATGACATTCCATATATGCCCGCCTTTAAACTCCGCTGGTGATTGTGTCAATAACACCCATATTTCCGCCAATTTTTCATTCCAAGTTTCCAATGCTTCTCGTAATTGGTCTATAATCGCACCAATCATGTTTTATCACCTCTTTTCTTTTTTTATTTGCTCTTAGCCGATGATTAAATCAATAATATTTTTTGCGAATGTTATCATCAAGCCACCTGCGATGCCCAACAGTCCATTTGCTCGCTGACTGGGGTCATGCGATTTCAATGCCATACCAAACTGAACGACACCTAAGCCTAAAATTACAATTCCAATCGCACGAATCACTGAAAATATAAATGTACTCAAATTATCAATCGCTACGAGTGGATCACCTCCTCCTTCTTTTGCCATAACCTGCACGGCAAAGTTACATACCATAACGAACATAATATAAGCATACATGCACATTTTTTTATAATTAAATTTCATTTTTAGTTCCTCCATTTTGTTTTTCTTTTTCAAAAACTTCTTGTAAATCTTCCTCACTGAAAATATTTAAGGTATCAAAATCAGGAAGTAGAATATTGTACCAATCGTCAATAAAAATCTGATGATTATTGTGGTGATAGTTTCCTGCTCCGCCATCAGTGGTATCACTCAATCTTGGATGTTTCAAAATATCGTATTTTTGATCCATAACGGCTCGCTCGCCTCGTATAAACACAAGCGCATAATCGTTGTTTAATAAACGTACCTCATCGGGTGTCAATAATTCACGCCCTGCTTGTTGATAATTCGTGGAATAGTTACCACTTCGCCCATACGAACGACCATAAGTATTCGTATCGAGCGTTTCTTTACCGAGGTATTCGCTGATGAATTTATGTGTACTTTGCTCATTACCACCTAAATAAATTAAAGTATCGCAATTACCTACAATACTTTCCCAGTTGTCTTTGAATAATGATTTTATCTGCGCCAAGTTTTGAATTATAATACTGACAAATATACCTCTTGACCTCATCGTAGCCAGTAATTTTTCAAAATCATCGGGCAGTGCTACGTTAGCAAATTCGTCCATTAGGAAATGGACAGGTACAGGCAATTCTCCGTTGTGGACAACATCGGCTTGATAATATAACATTTGAAATAATTGAGTGTATAACATACTGATTAAAAAGTTAAACGTCATGTCATTATCAGGAATGACTGCGAATAAGGCAATCTTTTTTTCTCCGAGTTGAGTAAGTTCTAAATTATCTGAGTTTGTGATTTTTGCGATACTTTCTAAGTTAAAAGTCGCAAGGCGGACACCGACAGAAACCAATATAGATTTTGCGGTTTTCCCGGTTGCCTGTTTAAAGATTTTGTATTGTTTCACTGCCAAACTATTCGGCTTGTGCATAGACAACCGCTCGAACAATATATCAAGCGGAGAATGATAATCACTGTCTTCCTCATTAACTTCTGCATAACTCAGCATTTCCATTACCATACTGAAATTCTGTTCGTCTGGCGGTGCTTCATGATATAAGTAAAGGCACAATGCCTCTAATAATGCAATCTCACTTTTTTCCCAAAAAGGATCAGTTGTTTGCGAGTTTTTTGGAGTTGTACAGCGGATTAAACCATTTATCATTTTCAAAATATCATTATCATTTTGAATGTAGCAAAAAGGATTGTACTGGTCGGATTTATCAAAATCAATTAAATTGATAACCTTAATTCCATATCCTTGTTTCTCTAATAGTTTTCCTGTACTTTTCAAAAGTTCACCTTTAGGGTCTAGCACAACAAAACTTGTATTGCACTGCATAAGATTAGGCTTCGCATAGAACCTTGTCTTTCCTGAACCCGATCCACCGACTATAATGGTATTAAGGTTCCGTCTATGGATTTTACCGTCAAGTCCCATTCTTATCCGCTGTGTTAAAATCTTATCTTGCATGGAATCGCTTGATTGATATTTTTTGTTGACCTTTTTGGAATCAGCCCACTTCGCACTGCCATATTCTTCTTTTCTGCGTGTGTTTTTTATTTCACTGATGAAATACACACAAACAAAGAAGTATATCAGCAAAAATATCAATAGAGTTTTCAGTGTATTTTGACACCATTGAATCCTAAAAGGATTCTCAAGCATGATGTTTATGCTGCTTAAAAACTGAAACATGCCTTTATCAAGATAGGGAGCGCTTAATAGCGCCCCCCATGAAATCGGTACAATCATGATTAGCATGAATAGGTATATATCATTTGTTTTACCGTTTCTATTCATGTCTTTTTACCTCATTTTTCTTGTTCGACCTCTTTCTCTTTATTTTTAAGGTTTTCAAGATAGATGTTTTTATCGACTCTGTCATTAAAACTTTTATATGTTTTATGAACAGCCTCTAACTCCTCACGAACCTCTTTTGCATCTGCGCCATGGAAATAAGGCTGTACATTATTCAAAAAAGTACAATCAGGCTCGATACCAAGTTTTTTGCACATCATATATGCGGCGCAATCACATGTGAATGAAGCCTCCTCTCTATCATACTGGTAGTGTTCGGCATACGATTTATGACAATACTCTCGCACCATTCCCTGTATAATCTTCTGAATATCTAAAGTTTTATCAACCTCAATTAAGTTACTTTGAGGATTATAATAAACATTCAATTTACCCTCTTGTACTTTTTCCACCATGCTTAATACTTTAGTACCTCCGGCAATTAGGTTTATTTGTTCACTCGGTGAAAATTGCAAGATATTTTTGGGTTTTGGGCGGCGTTGTAACTGCGATTCTTCAAACACCTTGACGGGGTTGTAAAATCCATTCTTATCTCCTTTAAAAATATGAAATGCTCGCTCTCCTTTTTTGATATAAGTCTTTCCCATTTTTTCCCATGTTTGCATTTCGTGCATTTCACCCAAGTTCGGATAACGGCTCATACCGATCATGATATTGGTTGGCTTATGACTACTCATACTCTGTATATTTAAATAATGCTGAAACTTCGCAGGAGATGACACACTTTCCATATACTGCTTATTTGCAACTTCCCACAACTGTTCCCTTAATGTTTTTTGTTGTAAAGCAAATTCTTCTTTTGATACCTTTTGAAAGGTTTTACCTTGCAATACTTCTTCGATTGTTGGCATATTGTTTCCTCCTATTTTTCTTGATATGCTTTGCTCTTTGTATTTGTTGTTGCTTTTGTTGCTTTTGTTGTTTTTGCTTAATATCGCTCAATTCTTTTCTTACCGATGGTTTCTCAGATACATTCGTTGAAACTTTCAAGGAATGCCCGGACAGATCTTTCGTGGTATCCATCCGGGCTTTCTTGGGGTCTTGTTTCATTGCCTTTTCCATTAAAGCCCTGATTGTATCATTATGCTCTGTTTCATTCATCATCGGCACTTGTTTATCAACGGTTGCTTGTTCCTTCTCAATCATTGAGTTTATGGCTTTCGTATCTAATGTGCCTATTTCCAAACGATTGGCTATTCTTGCGACCTTATTGGCGTCCTTTGCTTTTATCATGATGTCGCATATGCCGTCCTCGCCCTTTTCTTTCATAATCACATGATACAATACCCCATACCTCTTTGCCTCCTTATAAAAGGAATGCAGGTCTTTGCGGTGTATCGCAAATATTTTTAATTCTTCTTCAGACTTCAAGAATGACTTTAAATTTGTCTTGCCTTTGACTTTTTTCTGTTCAGCAATTACAGAGTATAGAAAGACTGATAATGACTTTAAAGTTTTTCCACCTGCCTTTGCAGATAGTCCAGCCGCAAATTGTATGCCTTGAAGTGTCATCCTCGTAAGTTGGTCAGCGGTTTCTCCAGTGACGCTCATTTTGTTCACGCTCCTTATCTTGTTTTGTTACATTAAGTTTTTCTTTGATTACGATAGATCGTGCTTTGATACCCTCATATAGCACCACCTCCTTTCTAAGTTTTCTAATATCCTCACTTAAGTTCATAATTTCCTTTTTTATGTTCTCTATCTGAATCGGATCGCTGCAACGTCTTAACTTGTTATAGGATTTAGTCCTCGCCCTCATCAATGTACTCATGGTATTTTTTGCTTGCAGCATACAATTTTCCAAGTCTGTCATTGTATGAATTTTCTTTTTGCACATGAGGGTAACTTCCTGCGTAATTTTTTCAAGATAGATCAAGTCCTGCTTAAAATAAAAATGCACCTTACGATTTGGTACATTTTTAGGTATTACTCCCATTCGATACTGATACTTGATGTATAATGCTCGTATTCCTGTAATTCTGCGAGCATGTGTAACCTTGCCTTTCATCTTTATCGGTTTACTCTTACGCCTTGATGATACATTGCGGTTTTTCAATATTCGCTCTTTTATCATATCCTCAGCATATCGCTGATCTTTTGTTAAATTGCATAATCGAAAAAACTTATTACTTCCCGGCGGACATACCGCAATATGCTTCACATTGGTTTTTATCAAATATCCCATTTCTTTTAAGTGGTGCATAAATTGCGAATAGGTAAGAGCATTCGTAATCGCATATTCCACATCGCAACATATCAGCGCTCGTCTGGTCGGCTGATTCTGCTTTTCTGCTTTCCAAGCCGCATACGGCTGTCCGATATTCTTTTTCTGTTTGATAACTGATAAACAATATTTTTCGCAAAGAGTATCATTCAATTTCTGCATTGCCCTGTAATTTGCTTTGTTATCATAGTAACGCTTGCCGTCTTTGAAAGATACAGAATTGATTGCAAAATGATTGTGGATATGCTCATGGTCTGTATGAGTTGCGACAATGACTTCAAAACGATCTCCCCACATTTCCTTTGCATATTCAACACCAAGTTGATGTGCTAATTCGGGAGTTATCTCGCCCGGCTTAAATGACTGGACTGCATGAAAAGCAAGTATCCCTCCAGTCTTTTGATACTGTTGTTTCGTTATCATCATATCTTCATATGCCATATCGCTATCGCAGTTTATCCCGCTTATGAAATATGGCATTGCACTGGGATCATCTGTATAATTTTCATTTTTGGTCTTTTTAGGATTTGTGATGTAGACTAACAATCGGCGCAAACTATCCTTAATGTCCCATATCTTGATGACAGCCATAGTTGATTTTAATTGCTTTGCTCTGCTCCTGCTTGATTTCCAATATCAACATTTTTAAGTTTTGGACTTCCAGTGCATATTCCTCAGCATTGATGTTTCCGTTCTTATTCGCAATCATCGCAATCTGATTTAAGTTATTGCTTGTTATCCTTAGAAAATAAAGTACCTTTTGAAAATCATTGCTAGGTCTGGCAGCGGGAATATATCCGTTTATGAGGGAGCGCACATAGGACTCTCTTGATAAGCCTGTTTTCTCTACATCATTATTTAATTGAGTGAGTTCGTCTTGGGACAAGCGTATCAAAAAACTTTTGTTTCGTTTCAGCATAGTATGCCTCCTTTCCAGTGGGGTTTTAGGGGGTTTCCCCCCTAACAAGCGAATTATGATATCATAATTCAGTGCTTGCGGCATTTCAAGACATAGTACAAGCGCAGCATTTACTATTTGAATTACACTTGCTCATCTTTCTTTATTTTCAAGTATTCTTGTTTCTTTTAAAGTCTTAAAATCAGTTGAAATATGGTCGCTTTCGTCTAAAATAATTTCTAGGTTTTTGTATTTCTCTTTGACTATTTGTTCAGCCGCTTCACGATTTTTTGCAATTACTGTAATTTGTTTTTGCAAGGTTTCTGTGATTTCAATTAGATACTTTTTCATGTTCAACTCTCCTTTCTCAATAAGAAAAGAGTAACTCATAATCGAATTACTCGTATCATAATACTGGTTTAGCATTCATCAACTATCGTTCTATTTCATTTCTTTTGCATATGAAGTGTTTCAATTCATCATTGATGTCTTTGTAATGGGCAGGAACATGATCTATGATCTCACATGAATTATCTAGCATTTTTTTAATCAATTCTGAGGTATCTCGTCCTGCCCTATCATTATCTAAGTACAGATTGATTGTTTTGATTTGCGGGTATTGTTTCAAATATTGTTCAAGGGCAATCGGTAGTTTTCTATCCTTTTCAGGATGATCGATTCTCATCGCACCGCCGATCGACAAGTGATGTTGCGTTCTCCACGCCTTTCCTTTTAACTGTCTCAAACTTAGATTGGATAATAAATCTATCGGACTTTCATATACATTCAATACATCAGAATCTGACTGGAATGTCAATTTAAAACTATATCGCTTATTACTCCCTGCTATATCTCGTCTGTCCTTTCCTACGGTCGATCGCACACTCGCAAAGCGTGCTTTGCACCCCTCATCGTATCCGACAAAGACCACATCACTATCATGTTGATAGATAAAATAGTGGCGAATAGCGTATGAAACTACTTCCTCACTTAGACTGCGTTTCTTACACAGGTAATTTGTGATTACTGTGTCTTGGCAAGGGAGAGGAAGTTTGAATTTATACTTAGTTTTATGAGATACAACGGTTGTCATTTTCTTATTGATACAGTTTCCGAGATGCTCCACTGCTTCAGCGAAATTCATTTCTTTTACATGAATTAAATAATCTAACGCCGACTTACCCCCAATCCCTCTTGCAATCCAATGCCACAATCCATTACTGATTACTAAACTGCCGTGCGTCCTAGTCCTATATTCATTTCTTGAACTTTTAACCAATTCATCAGGATCGTAGTTTTGTAAGTATGTCAATAAATCTATACTTCTTATTTCTGCTATATATTCTCTTGAAAACCTCATCGTTCTATCTCGACTTGCCCTCGCTTTTTACCACGAGGCTGCTTTTCCTCCTCATCTATATGTAATTCCTTGTTAATTGATTTCAAGCGATCCTGCATTTCTTTTAATTCCGTTTCTTTTGAGAATGGTTTTTCAATCTCTGCTTTTGCGTCTGCTAAACTTTTTTCCGTTTCCTCTAATTGTCTTTTTACTTTCTCCGCATACTTAGGAATCGCATTGATTTCATTTTGTAATCTAGTCATGTTGCCAACACTATTTTCTCCCATATCAAATTGATAAGTGTTATATTTCTTCAATAAAATAGTGTGCATACGGGAATATTCATCATACTGTATGCGTAATTCAAAACCTAAAAACTCACCAATTGTTTCTGGTGTTGTATTCTTCCTTGCACACAACAACAGCGCTTCTCCTCCTTCTTTTCGCTCACTGAAAGTCCTGCCTTTGATTGTGATTTCATGGCTATCTCCGTATTTTTTTGTATCCTCTATATCCTTTTCCATTGCTTCCAATCTAGTCTTTAATTCTGTTATTTGTCTTGGATACTTCTTTATCATCATATCCTCCAGCATATACTTATTGGAAAGGTATTCACTTTTAGCAAGTTTCAATTTTGATATCTTCTCCTCTAATTCTATTTTTTCCATAATTAAAGGATTTCCGCTTGCCAAGGCTTTCAAAACACTATATGACATTGTTTGTATATCAGTATCCTCAAAGTTTCGACAGATTGCTTTAGATGTCATTATCTGCGAAATAAAACGTTGCTTGCTTTCAAGTAATTGGTAACTGTATGCATCAAATGTTCCCTCAGTAACATAGCGGTATATATATACATCTTTATTCTGATTGCCTTGCCTAACAATGCGTCCTGCTCGTTGTTCGAGTGCTGCAGGAGTCCATGGCACATCTAAATCATGAGAAGCAATGAGCCTTGTTTGTATATTGGTTCCTGCTCCCATTTTAGAGGTACTCCCTAATAGAATACGTATATCTCCGGAGCGTACCATTTTAAATAATGATTTCTTTTTTTCATCTGTATTGTAGTCATGAATAAAAGCAATCTCATTCTCATCAATTCCTTTTTTTATCAATTTATCCTTGATATCTGTGTAGAGATTAAAGATTTTAGGCTTTGGTGTAGAGAGATCACAAAATATTGTTTGAGTTGCTTTCGATTCACTGTGCTTTCTCCATATTTCATAAACATTGTTTACACAGGCATTCACCTTACTATTCTTATAATCTTCAAACATCTCATCAATCAGTCGCTGATCCAGTGCTAGTTTTCTTCCGTCATTTGTGATTTTTAACATATTATCAATATTCGGTTCAATTAGTTTCGCTCTGACGACATTTGCTCTTTCTACTAAATCCTCTAGTATATTCTGTTGTATTTCACTTGCGGGTACTGTTAGGTTTTCATAATGAGTATTAGGAACAGGTAAATTTAGTTGGTCGGCAGTTTTTACATCAGCGATTTCTTTAAACATGCTCATCAATTCAGGTAGATTATAAAAACTTGAAAATCGCTGTTTCTCCCTATATCCTGTTCCCTCAGGTGCTAGTTCCATTGTCGTTTTCGTTTCCCCAAAAGTAGATGCCCACGAATCAAAATGAGATAAACCTCTTTTCTCTAATTCGCCATATTGTAAATATCGTTGGATTGTATACAATTCTACCATACTGTTGCTGATAGGAGTACCAGTCGCAAAGACAATCCCTTTTCCACCAGTCAAGTGATCGAGATACTGACATTTCAAAAACATATCACTTGATTTTTGAGCAGGCGCAGAAGTCAAACCTGCTACATTGGACATTTTAGTGTACATGAATAGATTTTTAAAATAATGGCTTTCATCAACAAATAAACGATCTATCCCAAGTTCTTCGAACGTTATCACACTGTCTTTTCGTTCTCTCTTGTTCAACTTTACTATTTGGTTTTTTAATTGGTGCGCAACTCTTTCCATTTGCTTAATCGTGAAACGTTCAAAATTTTTGTTTTTCGCCTCCTTGATACTCTCCGTTATGTTATCTATCTGTTTTTCAATCATCTCAACTTGATATTCATAAGATATAGGTATTTTCTCAAACATACTATGTCCTAGTATAATTGCATCATAATCTCCTGTCGCAATACGACTGCAAAATCGTTTTCGATTTTCTCTTTGAAAATCCTGCTTTCTTGCGACTAATATATTTGCAGAGGGATACAGTGTTAAGAAATCAGAACCCCATTGCTCAATTAAATGATTAGGGACAACAATCATCGGTTTATTGCTTAATTTCAACCGTCTTAGTTCCATACAGGCTGCAATCATTTCATAAGTTTTTCCTGCACCTACTACGTGTGCAAGTAATGTGTTTGAACCATATAAAATATGTGCGACCGCATCTTTTTGATGTTTTTTTAGAGTAATATTCGCATTCATATTATAAAATGTTAAATGATCGCCATTATATTCTCTGGGACGGATGCTATTAAATAATTGATTATATATTTCTTCCAATTCCTGCCTACGATTATAATCTTTCCATATCCAATCCTTGAATTTTTCTTTGATTAAGTCTTGTTTTTGTTGCGCTAAAATAGTTTCTTTTGTGTTTAATTCTGCCACATCATTTCCCGACTCATCTTTATAATGGTCGTACACCTTCGTATCCCTTAGATTTAAACAATCTTCTATCAAATGATACGCATTGACTCGCCTAGTCCCATAATTATTAAACACCTTTACATTAAAACTATCTTGCCGTTTATTGCTGATATTGTATGAATTTGTTACTTTTGAATACATTGTTTTAATATTGCTTTGATGAAATTTACTGGTATCTAACAATTCATATATAAATTGACTATATATTTCAACTGGAATCCATGTAGCACCGATACGCACTTCAATATCTGAGGCTGTGAGTCTTTTCGGCAACGCTTGTTTCAAGGCTTCAACATTTTCTTGTAAAGATGAATCAAACTTAACGGACAATTCTGCTATTTTCAATTTTTCTCTGATATCGTCACTTAAATATTCATCTGCGGTTACATATTCCTCTAAAGAGTCATCCTCCAGTGCATTCGGTACTTTGTATATAACATTCTTAAGTTCTTTCAGCAACTCCTCCTTGCTAAAATCGGATACTGACATCATGTAATCTAAATCCACTTTTGCTTTTTCATTCAAGGATAATAACAAGGCGTCATTGGCAGTATCGACATGTGTTATCTTCGGCTTATTTTTTATCGTTCTTTTCGTAAACATATCAGCCTTACGTTCTAACTTACCCTCATCGTCTAAGATTTCTAATGAACATAGCAGGTAATAAGAGTTGTCTTTTCTAAAAACACTCGCATTTGTACGGCTTGAAATCAATCCATATTCTTTTGAAAAACGGTCATATATATCATTTAACCGTTTTTGCTCTTGTTTGATTATATCGTCATTGAAATCCTCTGTTTGATAATAGATAAGTTGTCGCATACAATCTCTTAACGCTATCAAGGATTTTATACGCTCTAATTTGCGCTCTGATAAATCAGGGCGATACATAACACTGTTTTCTCGATAATAAACTTCATTGTTTACGATAGTATAACTATAATTGTCTACGCTCGTATCCGCAGGAATTGTATTATCGCTTTTTGTATCACTGCGATCATATTCATACGGTTCAATTTCTCCTTGTATATGAGGAATTATCTCTTGTAAAGCACTTCTCAGCGGTTTGCCGGGGAAAGCCTTTACCGTTAGTTCATTACGTCCGTATTGAGAGGATGTAATTTCTAAACTTCCTAATACCATATTGGGATTTTTAACATAATAAGAATTAACAAATGTGTCTGACTCAAACGGTTCAACATTTATCCAGTCATGCTCAATATAATTAGGGCGCTCTCTTTTTTTTAAAAAAATGATATCGCTGACAACTTCAGTACCTGCATATGCTTTAAAAGCATTATTAGGTAAACGAATAGCCCCTAAAAACTCGGCTCTTTCATTTATATACTTTCTTGTTTTACTACTTCTTCTATCCATAAGATATTTTGAAGTAATAAATGCAATTATCCCTCCGCTCCTTACTTTATCTAATGTTTTAGCGAAAAAATATTCATGTATACTGAAATGATGTTTATCATAGCGGGAATCAAGCACGCTTAATTGTCCAAAAGGTACATTACCGATTGCCACATCAAAGAAACTATCCGAGAAATTTGTTTTTTCATAACCCTTTATCTGTATATGGCTTTTTTGGAATAATTGTTTTGCCAAGTTTCCTGATATTGTATCGAGTTCAACACCGTAAAGATTTACATCTGCCATTGTTTCAGGTAAAGCCTTAAAGAAATTACCGATAGCACAAGACGGCTCCAGTAAATTCCCTTTGGAAAACCCCATATTACCTAATATTTCATACATTGAATCTATGATGATGTCTGGTGTATAAAAAGAAGTTAATACGGAATGCCTTGCACTTTTGTATTCTGCCTCGCTAAGCAGTTCTTTTAATTCATGATATTCATAACTCCAAGATGTTGCGGTTTCATCAAATGCTTCAGACAGACCGCCCCATCCAACATATTTAGCAAGTACCGCTTGTTCATCTTTTGTTGCCAAGCGATCCTCTTGATTTAATTTCTTTAGCAATTTAATAGCAGTTATATTGGCTCGGTATTTTTCTTTAGCCGTCTGTGGAATGTATTTATCTTTGCTTTTATAGTTATGTCGCTTAATATCATCTTTCGCTAAGTGATTTTCGTCTGAGTGGTTCTTGACAGGCTCTGTTTCGTTGAGAGAGATTTCATCTTCTTTTAACTCCGTTACCTTAAAAGATTTTATTTCCGTTTCATTCAAGGGGCTTTCAGCAACACGTATTTCAAAATCTGCTTTCTTATATATTTCTTGAAATAATGGAAATTCTTTTTCTGATACAGTAACAGAATCACTTGCTATATCCATGATTACATATTCCGTAATGCCAATATAAACAGTATCACCAACACTCCATTCTTTTGGAACAACTTTTTGAATGGTTTCTACTGAGGTCGGCTCTGTATCTTTTCCTTGTTCTTCTATCTTTATTTGTCTTTCATGTTCATGCTTTCGTTGCACTTGCTTTTGTAAAAATACAGGATAGTGTTCTAGTTCTTGTTTACTTAAATAGCGATTAGTCGCTATGAGTTCACTAATTCGTTTTGCGACTTTATCCCATTTTAAAGTAACCTTGATTTCTTCTTTTCCTATTTCTTTTTTTCTGCTGATTGTAATCCCTTTACCATCGTGCCATTCATCAATGCAGCCGTATGCAGGATTGCTTCCACCAACTCCATATTCCTGCTTAAGAAAATCAATATTCTCTTTTTTAGTTAAATGCTTTTGCATATGTTGAAAGATACGATATTTACCATCTTGCACATCACTGCCACGAATGAGAATACGATCAATTTCATCTTGAGAAAAAAACACACCATTTTTGAAAGACTTTTCGTTTTCATAAACTGCATTTCTTAGTTCATCAGCAGTGGGAATTTGGACAGTCGGATCATAGTACCGTGATATAATGAAACCGTCAACCAAGTTTGCAACTAATTTCCAATTATACTTTACGCTTGTTTCTTGATTATCATATGTTCCAAAATAAAGATGAAGTGAATCTTCTTCTTTTATAAAACCAAGAGGAACACCATCTACTTTCCATTCTACTGTGTGCTTCGGGAAACATTCTTTAATGAAAGTGGCTTGTTCCTTTTTATCTGTATGTTCTTGAAAGAATGAAATAATCTCCGTCGACGATTTCAGTAGTTCATTTCTATATGTGAGTAAATGGAAAATAGCATTTGAATTAAGTACATTCATTTTATAGGCTCGTTGAACCCCTGACATCTTTTCCCATTTTGGAAGTAAATATTCACCGCTCTCAATCAGTTTAGCAACTTCCTTTTGAAGAACCATAAACGATAAAAATGATTTAGATTCTTTCCTTAAATAACTTCCCTCCCATATATCAAGACCATTACCATATTTTCTGCACCCTATATAACTAAAGTCATAATTCTGTGGGGCTTTAAAAGTCTGGATAAGTTTGTCATCATAACACTCTGCTAAGAAATTTGCTCTTTCTTCATCGTCTATATGTTCTATAAAATATTGCGCAATTTCTTCTTTCTTTTTGGTAAGTCCAATATCTTCACAAAGTAATGTTGATAAATACTGTAAATTAAAAGGCGGTAATACATCTGTATTTCCGCCTTTGTCAATTAGTTGTAGACCACTTGTGCCAAGACCATTTCCTGCACTCGATTCTTCAAATTGTTCATGTAGCCGACCCATTCCATTTGCGCTGTTGCTTTGTCCGGTATCAGGTTCTTCTCGCTCTCCAACATTTGATTCATCAACAGTTCTTCCAATTCTTCCGCCTCTTGCTGAATCTCTTTGAGATGATTGTTCATTTGATTTTGAGTCAGTAGTTTGAAATATAAGTCCGGTTTGTCCTCCTCTAGGTATTTCATTCTCGCTTTCATGTACATTTCTGTAAGTGTAATCTTCTCCATTTGTAAGTCCGGAAGTTGTACGTCCCCTACCTGCTTGTAATTGATTTTCATTTGAATTACTCCTCTCTGTACTATCATTATGAACCATTTTTACCGTTTTAGCAAGTTTCGCACGGGATAAATTCTCATTGATAGATTTTAACTCGTTTATAGCGTATTTATTGTATTCTTGCACTGTATGACCTATAAAGGCAATCGTGTCCATATCAAGCATTTTGATAGCCGAAAAATCATCCTTATTGAAATAATTTTCTACATCTTTAATATCACACCGTATCATCGCAGCATAAGCAATACTGTTGACGATTAACTGATTGATATCCGCAATTACTTTTGTTTGATACTTGTATTCAGTATTTTTATCTGATATTTTTTTTATAAGGCGTTCAGAAATAACAATCTCATCTGAAAAAGTAGCAATCATCTCTTTTAATGCTTCATAAAGACTAGCATGTTCTAATTCAGGTGCATATTTATCAATTAAATAGTTTCGCAGTTCTTCATGTACATCACTTCTTATCTCCCATAAATTAAATGGTTTTTTTTCTCTACTAACCGTATCCGACACATCAAACACATGCTCTAAATACATAGTATTTTTACCTTGCACTATCAGTGCTATACCTTTACTTCCTCGCTTGACATTACGGTGTAATTTCTTTGCCCATATATCATAAGTAGTACAGGCTCTTGCAGTAGGTCTTTGCGCATATATGAGTAATTGTTGCTCGAATGAATACTTATACGACCAAGCAATTACTTTTAAAAAGGATTTCCATTTTTCTTCATCTGAAATGATATCCCTTGCGGTATCTTGAAATAGTTTGTACACTCCCTGTGTTTTATCAGACATACATTTTCACGTCCTTTCTTTAACGCTCTTGTTCCATTTCTCTTTGTCTTTTTTGATACCATTGTTTCAACAATTCAATTATGAGGTCTTGTACCTGTTTCGGTGTATACGACTTTGGAATATACTTCCTTACCTCATTTTGTTTAATGATATACCTGTCTTGCTCGTTCGGCTTTTGCTCAATCATGATTTCCAGTATGCGATCATCCGTAAGTCTGCCTAATCTACTTGTTTTTTTCATTTTTTCCGCTTGCTCAAGAGATGGGACACGCCCCTCTACTTGGATTATTTCGTGCAAATCTTCTTGCTCTTTTTCAGATAGTCTTGATATCTCTACTGCGGGTCGTAACTTCATTTTACCGTTATCTACCAATTTCAAGATTTCGGGTATTAAATTATTTAACTGTATATAGCGACTAATTTGTCTTTCACTATCTCCTACTTCTTGACTCATTTTAGTAATAGACAACAGCCTCTCGCCCAGTGGGCTAGAAGTTGCTTTACCTTGATGTTTCATTGCTTCATAGCGCATTTTATATGCTTTGGCTTTTTCAGAGGGAAGTATATTCTCCCGTGTTATGTTCGAGTCAATCATGAGAATCGTTGCCTGTTCATCTGATAATTCTTTTATGATACATGGAATATCTTGCATACCATTCAATTCTGCTACATATTTTCTTCGATGTCCCGAAATCATCTCATATCTATTATCATTTTTTGGTCGTATCAATACAGGATTCAAAATCCCATTGTTAGCAATGCTTTCGTTTAATTGTTTCATGTCCTCGCTATCCTCATGCAGTCCATACGGATGATCGGGAAAATCATCAATTTCACTAATTTTAATGTAAGTGTATTTCCCTAATTCTCCTTGTTCCAATTCCTCTTGTGTTTTGTAAAAATCAGCGATCCCTATATTTTTCATGGAGTTTTCTAATTGATTTTTCTTCATTCATCAAGACCTCCATAACTATGCTCTGATAAGCCTTTGTTGCTTTTCCATGAGGATCTGTCTGTACGACACTGCACCCTGCAAGGCTACTTTCAGCGACACGCACAGAACGAGGTATAGATTCAGCAAAGATATGGATTGAATTTCCTAAATTGTCTCTTATAGTTTTTTCTACAATTTTAGATAGGTTAGTTCGATTATCAGTCATTGTGATTACAATGCCCTCAATATTGAGTTTTCTGTTCAATTCTCTTTTTACTCTTTTTACACTGTCAAGTAATGAGCGCAATCCCATAATAGATAAATGCTCTGCTTGCACAGGTATTATGACATCAGTTGCCGCAGTCAAAGCATTTATATTCAATAAATTGATCGTAGGCAGACAATCAATAAGGATATAGTCATATTTATTCTTAACCCTGCTCAGCACTCTTTTTAAAACTTTCTCTCTTGAAAATGTATTGACGAGTTTTGCGTCTATACTTGCTAAATTGATATTGCAAGGAATGAAATCCATTCCCTCATTATGCTTAAGAATAGTATCTTTCATGAGGATAGGTTGTGATTTCAGTTCTTGATCCATTAGATATGATATTGTATTTGTTAGTTCATCAGGCTCTTTAACACCTAAAGCACTTGTCATGTTGCCTTGAGGATCAAAGTCAATTAACAAGACTTTCTTACCTTGCTGAACCAAACCCGCCCCCAGTGTTATGGTAGTTGTTGTTTTTCCTACTCCGCCTTTTTGATTAGATATTGCAATAATTTTTGTCATTGTTCCTCCTTGATTTGCAATAAAAAACAGAGCGTGTTTGCCCTGCCATTATTCATTTTAATTTCTATGTTGCTTAAAAAAGTGATACTATAGTTTTCATTGATATTTCCTTTCTAGTCAATCATGACTTTCAATAAAAATCAAGATAAACTTCAAATATATCTTGATTTAAGATTTATTTATGTTAGAAGATAGGTACCAGTTCCTAACTCCTACATCTTACATTAAGTTGACTTAGGTAAGGGTAGTAGGAGTTAAGTTTTGTTACCATATGGATTGCTAGACCATATGACCGATAGACCTGTCTTATTACATAGACAAGTCTATTTTTCTTTAAAGATCTAATGATAACTGGCAATTACTATGTTTAGACGCAATATTGGGTCTATATTTCAACATCATATCGTACCTCATTTTGTCATATTCATCTGCCCATTTTTTAATACGCTCTCTCTCATATGTAAAATCAAAAGGTAGTATTACGTTCTGTGCGATATAAACATCTTTAAGCCAGTGTATAGCAGCAGTATAACGATTTGGTTCATTGTAATACAATACGCTTAAATCTTCCTTTAAATTCAAAGAATAAGGACAAAGAAAGCAACCTGTTCTTTTACAATGATATTCAGTATAGGCTTCTGAAAGCGGAACATTGTAATAACTTATAAAATCTTCTATATCTTGGTTAGTCCAGTCAATGATTGGCATTATAACTGTTTTTCCTTTACTTGCAGTCATACACAATCTACCGCCATTTTTAACTCTATTCAACGCATTCATGGTACGAGCCCCTCCCTCCGCCATTCGTAATCCAGTTAAATATCCGAGGATATCATTATTTTTTGAATATGTATCAAAAGGTTTTTTCTTAAGATATAGACAACATTTGTTAGTACACTGGATTTTAAAATCAGGATGTAACATATGGAGGTCTTTATTTGCTATATATATTTTCTTTTGTTTTGGATCGAGTAAATTCGACAGTGCGCTCTGACTGTTTTTAGAATGGTATCTAAATAAATATTCGCTCCGCATTTTTGACTTGATTGGCTTACCAAAATTTTCAATTATGTAGTGAAAAGAGTAAATAGGGCGTATCATATGTATGTTTGGATAATAGGTGTCTTTAATAAATCGAACAAACCTACTTGTAGCGCCTAATTCCAATCCTGTTTCGCTATACACCGCAGGTATACTATAAGGTCTTATCGTATATATATCTTGGCACATTTTTATTAACGCCAATACCACTGTACTGTCTTTCCCACCAGAAAAAGATAAGTAGCATTTGCCATCAGTCATGCGTACTAATTGTTCTATCCGCTCCATTGCGTTTACTATTTTTGTGTTTAATTCTTTGGACATTTCTTTAATGCATGTCATGTTATCTCCTCCAATAAAAAAACAGAGCATATTACACGCTCTGAGAATTGTTTGTATTCGCATATAGTTGCTTCATATTCAATTATATGCTATTATCATTATAGAATGATTTCCTATTCTTTCATTCATAAAAACAAATATAATAATCAATAAAAAAGCATTACAATATGCTTTTCTAAAATTGGTGTAAAACTGGTGTAAATCAATATAAAAACAATCCTAGCCTTAATCATTTAGAGCCTTTATATAAGGCTTTTTCTTAATTCTCGTCATTGCAAGGTATACCGTCCCCATCACTGTCGATATTTAAGTCCGGAATACCGTCATTATTTCTGTCCCCGTTGATGACGATCCATTTGGTTTCATCATTTGGATCCTTCCATTTGATGTTTAAGTCCGGACAGCCATCTCCATCAGGATCATTGAAATCAGGTTTGCCATCTTTGTCTACATCCACATCGATTTTCTTTAGCGTAACTTCATGACAACTTTCGGTATTTGTGTTTCCTGCATAATCGGTCGCTATCACACACACCTTATAGCTTCCTACCGTATTACTGATTGTGATCTTTGCCTTTTCGTTTGTGACAGCCAGTGTTCCGTTCTTGATTTCCTGTTCACTTCCGTTGTTCAACTCATATACCTTATAGCTGATTTCCTTTGTCCCACTCACTTTTAAATTATCTTTAGAATCATCGGTCGTGATCTCAAACGCTGTCCCCGGCTTAAAGAAGATTCCGCCTGTCAGCTTGTTGATAACGTTTTGTAGGGTATTGTTGGTATCTTTCGCTTTGATGCCTTTTACTTTTGGTGCTGTCTTGTCTATCTTGATGATTTCCTGCTTCTCTTTCGTAACAGCTCCGCTGTTCTTTTTCATCCAAAAGCTTTGGTTCGTTTCTCCTTCTTTTGTCACCGTGACTTGGTTTGGTTTCCATGTGCTTTGGTCTAACGATAGGTTGATATAATCGTTGTGGTCGCTGATGATGTTCACATCCTTATTTGTCCATCCGCCTGTATATAAGGTGTTGTTTCCATCATCTAATTCTAAATGATACCAATGATCCTGTATGTTCTCCTCTTTGACTTTTAGTGTTCCCTCTTTGAATGTAAAGGTGTAGTTTGGATAAGCTGTATTTAATAGGTTACTGTCTCCCTTGATCGGATAGCTTCCTGCATTACTGTTTGTTTTCGCCGTAGTACTCAGCTTGATATCATTCGCCTGTATCACATCCTGTACACCGTTCCATGTGACAAGCTGTGATTTGAAGTCTTGATACGTCAAGGCTGGATTCTGCTCTCCCTTCAGCTTTGCCTTATCATCAATGATGATTTCGATTGGTTTCGGTAACACCTGTACACTTATCGTTTTACTTAGCGGTACTTCTCCGTCTGCCGTTCTTGTCACCTTGATTTGGATATTTGTACTTCCGCTGTACTTTAACGCATCAAATTCTGCCTTGTTTCCTGTTACGGTAGGATTGGAGATATAGGTCGTATTGTCCACCGTAAAGGTATACTGTACATTCGTACTGCTTGAATCATCCTGTAGGCTTCGGATTGTGAAATGATCGCCGTAAATGATTTTTCCCGGTCGATTCAACGCCAATGTATTCTCATTCGGTCCCATGATGTGCATCATGCCGTCTGCTTCTGCCTTATTGTAGTTTCGATTCCCCGGCTTCTCTACATGCAGCGGTATATCTAACCCATTATCTCCACTGTAGCTGTAATCAATATTCACTCCGTCATTCGTCCATGCGATCGATGTGCTGATTCCGCTGTCTATCGTTATAAAGTAATCTGTATCGTTTACTGTGACTCCACCTGCATTACTTGAGATATCCTGTTCATTGATGACAGGCGTTACCGTTCCGTTTCCGCTTGTCGCATAGGTGATTCCCGCAAACGATATCGTTTGATTTGCCTTTGTGATATTGATCGCTATCTCTATCGTTTTATCACTGTAATTTCCTGTTGGATCATGACTCGTTGCCTCTACGATCACCTTATCTATTTGACTCGGTGAGATACTCGCATTTAATACCGTTACTTCTCCTGTTGTACTGTCTACCGATATCACATCAGTCGGACTTCCTGCCTTTAAACGGTATGTTACTGTACTGCCTGTCGGATTCCCTGCCGTATAGAGCTGAATCGTTTTACTTGGCGCATACACTTCACTGATCGCATTATACTTGTTGCTTGTTTTAGGAAGCTCATTTCCTGCGCTGTCTGTATAGATGAAATTCTGTGTTCCCGCAGTTACCGTAAAGGTCAGCTCAGCACTTGCGTTGGCCTGTCCTGCAGCTCCGTTTTTCTCTGCGACAATGATGACCGTTCCTACCCCGTTGATCGTTATCGCTCCGCTGCTTGAATTCACTGTGATTACATTTGTTGAGCCATCCTTAATACGATAAGTGACAGGATTATTATTGGTGCTTCCTTTGACTGTCGCGTAGACCGTCACTCCTGTATCTGTTGCCTTCACACTCTTTGTCGTTATCACTGTATTCGAGGTACTGTTCTCATAAAACTTCAGATTCTCTGCCGCAGCTACTCCGACATTGATTGTTACAGGAATTTCCTTTGTGCTCCAGTTATCACTTACCGTTACTGTGATATGATAGCTGTTCACTCCTAAATTCGCTGTTGTCTTGATGACACCGGTATTGGGATCAACGCTAAAAAAGCTCGCATTTCCTACTCCCGGTTTTAAACCATAATGATAAGTCGTTGTACTTCCGCCTATCGTATCGGGTGTACCGAATGTTCCGTGTATCGTACCGATAATTCCCCCTGTTCTGACATTGGAATCAGAAGCTGTAAAGGTAGGAATCGTTGTATCTGATGAATTGGCATGCGGTGTTACACTTCCGTCTACCTCTCGATAGATCACGATTTCTTTTTCAACAAATGCTGAATTATAATTATCATTTCCCGTTGTCGGATCATCATCAACCGTTGCCCTTATCTTTACCTTACCGAACGCATTGCTTCCTGTATAAGTAATCGCTCCTGTATCAGGATTAATTGAGATCAGTGATACATCACCACCCGTAATACTATAGGTTATCTTAGTACCTGTACTTGGAGTCGCAGTCGCTGTTTCATTCCAAGCTGTAGCGGCAGCTGCGATTGATTTCTTGGTGGTACTCGGATTATTGAACGCTACTGTCGGATTACTCTTTGCGACCACAATATGAATAGTATTACTATTTACACCACCTACCGGATCTCCATTATCATCAATTGCATTGAGTTTGAAATAATAGTCACCGGCATCCAAACCATTTGGATCATTAACAACGACATTTCCATTAGATATTGAAAACAGTTGATAATCATTCGCATGCCCATTTACACTTGTATCACTTACAACACTCACAGTAATTGGGCTTACACCGTCTTTGGTTGTGTAAGTAGCTACAGTATCTCCGTTATTTACATTCCTGTTATATTCTAAACCAGTCCTTGGAGTTGTTGTTATGGTTAATGGTGCAACGATTTCCAAAGGCATTGTATCTGAAATTTCGGAAGCAATCACCGGTCTTCCAGATGTTGTATCAATGTCTTCATTAATCACTGCCAAATCATATTTTCCTATTGGAATATCCGTCAAATCTAACACATAATCATTAATTCCGTTCCTTGTTGGTTCTATCACTTTATAATATTTTAATTCATGCGTATTGATATCATATAATAAGATTGAGATATGTGTATTCTGCACTTTATTTGCATCTACTTGTAAGTATATTTCACTATCTTTCACTGATTTAAAAATCGATCTGCCATCTCTATTTTTAACATCCATAAAGTGAGCAGTTAATGACAAATCTTTTATTCTTAGCTGCATTGCGTTTGCCACAGATTTATCTCCCGGAATGCTAGATGTTTGCATGTATTGATGAAGTTTACCATCTGAAAAACTGACCGGAGCGGCAAAAGATACTTCATTACTAATTATCATAAATGGACGAAGCTGCACCTCAGCTGGATCAGTAACTGAATTCGGTATCGTTGAGGTTCTCGTCGTTATCCGATTAGATAATGGAAGGGAAGTATTTCCTTTGCCATAATATATTGGTATAGAATAAAGTGGCGTGGAAGTGGTTTTGCCGACCATGATAACATTGAATTCAATATATCCATAATAATTACCGCCATATCCATGCATATTTACAGAGCCGTCCACCCAGTAATCAGTATCATCTTTAAATTCTCTATCATTTACTAATAATCCTAAACTCCCTCCATCTTCCAATTGCTTAATAGAAGGTAAGAACGGTACATCAATTGTATTAGCTGTTTCAACAACATTTAAAAGAATGTTCCTAATCTCATCATGTAAAATGGTTGTTGGACAATATAAATAATGATGAGAGGTTGGCTCCATGTTGCAAGAAGATGCAGTACTAGAACCAAAAACAGGAAATTCACCCAAACCTGTTGTTGACATCAGCAATATTTGATTTGAGTCTATATTTCCAACATCCCATATTTGTTCTTGACTTTTATACTCTCCATAAATTACTTTAGCACCTTTCTTTAAATGAAAAGTGGGCGTATATCCATAGATTGTATTTGAAATATTATGAATCATATTTCCTATCGATAATAAACACATCAAGCTAATTCCAGTTATAATCATTTTACGATTCATACTAATATCCTTTCTTTGTCATCTATAAATGTAGACATTAAGAAATATTGGTTAGAGTTATTGAAATATATGTTTCTGAATAAAAAAACAGGCATTTTTAAGTTAAAAACACCTGTTTATATATGTCTACCTAGTTAGACTCTTATTTATTGAAATGTATCTTTCTTATAACTATAGCACTGATAACTTATGATAACTAAACTTACCAACATAACGCTCACACAAAGTGTTAAATCATTATCATCTCCGGTATTGGCTCCGCCCATGCTGGTTTGAGGATTGTATTGACCTTTTACTGATGTATCAGATGTAGTTGGTTCCTTTGGCTCACTGAAATCCATCGTATCGTATGGCAATTCGCCGTCAACATTTTTATTCGGCTTCCATTCAGTGATTTTCTTGATGTTTTCATCAGGTTTGCCATCTCCGTCTGTGTCTACATTTACATCAGGAATACCGTCTCCGTCACTGTCAATATCAATATCCGGTATTAAATCGCCATCTGTATCAATGTTAATATCAGGCTCTAAATCTCCGTCAAGATCAATATTCACATCCGGAAGTCCGTCTTTGTCCGTATCAATATTGATGATTGGATCATGCTTACCGATTGAATCATAGCTAAATGAACCGCTCTTATAATCCTTCTTCGGTTCCCATACATGCTGAGGCAGTATGATGTTTAGGTATGGCTCTGTGTCACCTTGCTTAGTTATATTCAGGTCAGCTTTCATATCCCCATTTGTATCGATATTAATATCAGGAATTCTATCACCGTCTAAGTCAATGTTTATTGTTGGCTTGATACTTGTTCCTGTACAGTATTCCTCAAGGATCCCATTGTCAGGGTCTGCCTTTACACACTTTGTCGGCTTCCAGTCTGATTTCTTTAATATGACTAGGTTAAGATCGGGTTTACCATCATTGTCCGTATCAATATTCAAGTCAGGCTTGCCATCGCCGTCACTGTCGATATTAATGTCAGGAATACCGTCATTATTTCTGTCTCCGTTGATGACAATCCATTTGGTTTCATCATTTGGATCTTTCCATTTGATGTTTAAATCAGGACATCCATCTCCGTCAGGATCGTTGAAATCAGGTTTACCGTCTTTGTCTACATCCACATCGATTTTTTTAAGCTCTACCTCATGACAGCTCTCGGTATTTGTGTTTCCTGCATTGTCGGTCGGTATTACGCATACCTTATATTTGCCTACTGTTTCACTGATTGTGATACTTGCCTTTTCATTTGTGACAGATAAGGTTCCATCCTTGATTGGTTCATCAGCTCCGTCTACGATTTTATATACCTTGTATGCGATTTCCTTTGTACCGCTTACCTTCAAGTCATCCTTTTTGTCACTTGTCGTGACTTCAAACGCTGTTCCCGGTTTAAAGAAGATTCCACCGCTTAGTTTATTAATAATATCCTGTAGCTTATTATTTGAATCCTTTGCTTTGATACCTTTTACCTTTGGTGCAGTTTTATCAATTCTGATGATTTCTTGTTTCTCTTTTGTGATCGCTCCGCTGTCCTTTTTCATCCAAAAGCTTTGGTTTGTCTCACCTTCTCTTGTCACTGTGACTTGGTTTGGCTTCCATGTGCTTTGGTCAAAGGATAGATTGGTATATTCATTATGATCGCTGATGATGTTGACATTTTGATTTGTCCATCCGCCTGCATATAAGGTATTGTTTCCGTCATCAAGCTCTAAATGATACCAGTTGTCCTGTATGTTCTCCTCTTTGACTTTCAGTGTTCCCTCTTTGAATGTAAAGGTATAGTTTGGATAAGCTGTATTTAATAGGTTACTGTCCCCCTTGATCGGATAGCTTCCTGCATTACTGTTTGTTTTCGCCGTAGTACTCAGCTTGATATCGTTCTCCTCTATGACATCTTGTACTCCATTCCATGATACTAACTGGCTTCTGAAGTCTTGATATGTCAAGGCTGGATTCTGTTCTCCCTTCAGCTTTGCCTTATCATCAATGATGATTTCGATCGGTTTCGGCAACACCTGTACCGTGATCGTTTTACTTAACGGTACCTCTCCGTCTGCCGTTCTTGTCACCTTGATTTGGATATTTGTACTTCCGCTGTACTTCAATGCATCAAACTCTGCCTTGTTTCCTGTTACGGTAGGATTTGAGATATAAGTCGTTTTATCTACCTCAAACGTATAGTTCACATTGATGCTGCTTGAATCATCTTGCAGGCTTCGGATTGTGAAATGATCGCCATAGATAATTTTGCCCGGTCGATTAATCGCCAATGTATTCTCATTGGGGCCCATAATGTGCATCATGCCGTCTGCTTCTGCCTTATTATAGTTTCGATTCCCCGGCTTCTCTACATGCAGCGGTATATCTAACCCATTATCTCCGCTGTAGCTGTAGTCAATATTCACTCCATCATTCGTCCATGCGATTGATGTACTGATACTGTTATCTATCGTTATAAAGTAATCTGTATCGTTTACTGTGACTCCGCCTTCACTACTTGAGATATCCTGTTCATTGATGACAGGCGTTACTGTTCCGTTTCCACTTGTCGCATAGGTAATTCCCGCAAAGGATATCGTTTGGTTTGCCTTTGTGATATTGATCGCTATCTCTATCGTTTTATCACTGTAGTTTCCTGTAGGATCATGACTTGTTGCCTCTACGATTACCTTATCTATCTGACTCGGTGAGATACTCGCATTTAATACCGTTACTTCTCCTGTTGTACTGTCTACCGATATCACATCAGTCGGACTTCCTGCCTTTAAACGGTATGTTACTGTACTGCCTGTCGGATTCCCTGCCGTATATAATTGAATCGTTTTATTGGGTGCGTATACTTCACTGATCGCATTATACTTGTTGCTTGTTTTAGGAAGCTCATTTCCTGCGCTGTCTGTATAGATGAAATTCTGTGTTCCCGCTGTGACCGTAAAGGTCAGCTCAGCACTTGCATTTGCTTGTCCTGTGGCTCCATTTTTCTCTGCGACAATGATGACCGTTCCTACCCCATTGATCGTTATCGCTCCGCTGCTTGAATTCACTGTGATTACATTTGTTGAGCCATCCTTAATACGATAAGTGACAGGATTATTATTGGTGCTTCCTTTGACTGTCGCGTAGACCGTCACTCCTGTATCTGTTGCCTTCACACTCTTTGAGGTTATCACTGTATTTGATGTACTGTTCTCATAAAACTTCAGATTCTCTGCCGCTGCCATTCCGACATTGATTGTTACAGGGATTTCCTTTGTGCTCCAGTTATCACTTACTGTTACTGTGATATGATAGCTGTTCACTCCTAAGTTCGCTGTTGTCTTGATGACTCCTGTATTTGGATCAACACTAAAGAAGCTCGCATTTCCTACTCCCGGCTTTAGACCATAATGATAAGTCGTTGTACTTCCGCCTATCGTATCAGGAGTACCAAGCGTTCCGTGAATAGTTCCGATAATACCGCCTGTCTTTATATTCGAATCAGAAGCAGTAAAGGTAGGTATCGTTGTATCTGATGAATTGGCATGCGGTGTCACACTTCCGTCTACCTCACGATAGATTACGATTTCTTTTTCAACAAATGCTGAATTATAGTTATCATTTCCTGTACTTGGATCATCATCAACCGTTGCCCTTATCTTTACCTTACCGAACGCATTACTTCCTGTATAAGTAATCGCTCCTGTATCGGGATTTATAGAAATCAGTGATACATCACCCCCCGTAATACTGTACGTTATCTTAGTGCCACTACTAGGAGTCGCAGTCGCTGTTTCATTCCAAGCTGTAGCTGCAGCTGCGATTGATTTCTTGGTTTGAGCAGGATCATTAAAGGCAATCGTCGGATTTGTTTTTTCTACCGTAAATGAGGTACAAACCTTTTCTGTCGGATTACCGCTTGTATCCACAGGATCACCGTTCGCATCTACCGCAGTAATACAGAATTTATACTCTCCCGCCTTCAACCCACCGTTTACTAAATCAGGCGCTCCGCTTTTGATTTTCACATTGAGCGGTGTACTGCTTGAAGCACCATTCGCATCTAAGCCATCAATTTCAAAGTTTAGATACGAATTATCACCATTAGCTTCCAGAGTATAAGTCAATGGAATTACACCCATTGGATTCGCCGTAACCTTACCTACTACTTGACCTGCGTTTACATTCTTACTAAATTCGTAATCGTTACCACTTGTCGCTCCACTTTGCGGTTGTTTGGTATATGTTAATTTATGTGGTTCAACTATTTCTAAATCTAATGCATTTGAAATAAGTGAACTATCGATTGATTCATTGTCTATTTCATGATATGCCTCATTCACAACAGCGATTTTATAATTACCCGGAATAATTCCTGTTGTATCAAATTCATAGATATCACTGCCTTTTGCATTTTCTAACGGCTGATAATATTTGAAGTGATTATCTTTATCAAAGACAATAACTGATAACGTATAAGGATTCCCATTCGCATCTTTACCTTGATTGGCATCTGCGATTAAATGTACCTTAGAATTTTCTACTACCTTGGACACATCCACATTTTGTTCATTTTGTATTTTAAATAAAGAAGCCTGCATTTGAGAATTCAAAAAGCGAAGTTTCATATGACTGTTAGAAGATGTTTCATTCCATAATGAACCACCGGAAGAAGTGAACTCTTTTACTTTCCCTATTTGATTGGATGTACCTTTTGAGACACCAAACACGACTTTGTTTAAATCAAAGAAAGCACTTGGTCGAACAGATTTTACAACTGTGTAGGATGCTGCTGCCATCCCTTGTTGACCAGATGATCCTATAAAGTAATCAAATACATAATTATACAAAGAACGAGTATAATAACTCATTGGAGTCCAATAATCAGAGGAAAATGTTAGATCATTTGAAGATAACCTTCCTGTATAACTTGTATTATAACCTGCTGGCCTTCCCAATTTTACATATGAATATGGCACTAATGGGAAAAAAATATTTCCCATTTCATATGTTTTCGTTAGAATATCGCCTCCACAGCTGTTATAAGAGTATGAATTTTGGTAAACCAATCGTATATCTTTTATATCTCTAGGTAATAATAAACTTCCTTTCGGTGTCGAAAGAAATGAATTTGTTAATTGATCGATTGGACCTTTTATATTAGTAGAGTTGTAACTGGCGAAGTAATATGAGCCAACGGAGTATTCTGTAAATGCACTTGGGGAATCAACAGCTTTTACCTCCGCTATACTCTCAGTAGTCATGGAGAACCATCCTGTAAGATCATCTCCATACCGGACTGTACTTGCATCAACAGGGGATATATAGTCATTATAATTTTCATTTTTCAAAATGACTATAAAGCCAAGAGGACTTCCATCTTTTGGATTGATTGCGCCAATATGAAATTTATCACCCTTTTGCATACCAATATGGCTACCGGTAATATTGGAAGGTGCTTGATGGACTCTACCTGCTATTTCACCGCCGCTTTGATAAGTATTAACTGCCGCATGCAAAGCGGTTTGATAATATGCATAACCAATAGATAACATTCCAAGCAAAGTCATGCATACAATCACAATCTTCTTACACATAGTCATCATTCCTTTCCCTTATGTCTACAAGTGTAGACCATTTTTAAACAGGTGTTTTAGTTGCCAAGGTATTATAAATGTAATATACCGGTTTGCTGTCAAATGTCGCAACCCTTGCGATTGGTTCAGTAGACATTGCCAACCAGTTTGGTTCATCTACCATTTTTCCGATTACCGGGGCTGTATACACAGCCGTTCACTACACTGCCACAAGATAAAATGAAAAGGTTCAAAAATATTTTATTTTTTATATACAAATTTTAAGCATTTAAAAAATCTGTTTTCACTGCACATTTGAAAGCACACAGAAAAAGTTTGATTATTAATCAACATATTTTTGATATATTACAAATAATAAAGCATTATATATAAATTTACAACTAAAATGATTATTCGATATGAAACTTTTTATATAATTTTTCAAAAGAGCCTGTTAAGCCCTGAGCACGTAAGGATTCATAATAACCGTTATTTATTTTTTTTAATTCCTCATAGATTGGCTGCAATTCTAAAAATTCCGCTTTTGTCAAAGCATTGATTTCCTCCTCACAGCACAGCCATAGCTTTAGATTAAAATACGCGCTTTCCGAAGTTGAAATTTGTTTATTGAATACTTGAAAGGTTGGGAATGCTTCTGTGACTGAGACATCCTCTGGATTCGATGTTGTACTTCGTTGAAAATAGTCATAAGCATAGCTCCCTGCGGTTAAGGTTGAAAATAAAATAATGCCGGCAATCGTCAATTTAACGGCGACAGTTGAGGAAAAGAATGAAGAAACACCGGTAGTTGATGATTCTGTCGGTATGATCGGCAATACTGCAGGTATGTGGGTTTGTGCCGCTTCCAACAACAGTGCGGCGGTAATACCTTCGCCCAAGGAATGGAAATTAAGCTTGATTCCCTCTCTTGCTTCGTATTTCTTCACCTTATCTTTTAAGGTATCTCGCGCATAGGACAAACGACTTTTCACTGTTCCCAGCGGTATATCCAAGCGTTGAGATATCTCTTCCAGATGAAGTTCCTCTAAGTAAAACATCACTAAAACTTCTCGCTGTCCCTTCGGCAACTCACTGATGAATTGATTGATAACCGTGCAGTCACTGTCCTTGCGGGAATTCGCATGGGGAATCAAATAAGTACGATTTTCAATATTGTTGTTTTCGATGCTCGGCTGTTCACAATCAACATTGATATAGTGATTTTTACGGAACAGATTTTTGCACTTTGAAAGAGTAATACGATTTAACCAATATTTAAAGGCCTGAGGATTCTGCAGTGTATGAATGGTGCGTTTCACTTCTAAAAAGGTTTCCTGTACAACATCCTTTGCATCAGCATCATTTTTAGTATTTTTATAGGCGATATAATAGACCAGTCGCTCATAATGGCGATATAAATCATCAAATGCGCTTTCACTTCCGGCGATTGCCTCTGTAATCATTGCCAATTCCTCAGTCGTCATACTTCAACACTCCTTATTATTATCATCATAAATCAGAATCCACCGTTAGTCAATTCAATTTTTTACAAATTTTATTTTTTTATAATAGAATCGATATCGCAATGTATGCTTATGTAGGAACAATCAATGATTTTGCTTCCTATATTATGAGAGTTCGGCTAAAGCATTTGTTTATGAAAATATATTTTGTTTTAGATAATAAGGCGGATTTACAAAAAATTAATGATATTATTTTGATTAATAAAAAAGCCAAAGACGTTCATTGTGCGTCCTTGGCGCTTGTTTGTTGAGATATTCTTGCTTAGAAGTTTGGCGGTTCATAGCCTTAATTGCCTTTTCTACGAGGCAAATGATTTCATCATATTGTTTACCCATAGATTCACTTCCCACTCTTATGAGGATAATAAACAGAAGCACTTATTATGCTTCTTTAAGAGACTTTAATCATAACATATTATAATGTACAAAATAATACTGAAATCATGTAATATATCATTTGATTTCGTAATCATTCACAGCTCATTTACTGTCTTTGATTATCCCTATTTATGAGCTTAGCTCTATTCTCAAACATCAACAGAAACTACCTGAAGGATCCATACTAACCGCAATCTCTCAATCCTTCAATAAGCGATAAAATGTTACCCCGTACAGCACAAACGCATTCATAAACACAATGAAAGTAATCAGCGTACAGGCATGTAACAGCCATAAAGGGATATCGTAAAACGCAATCAAAATCACAGTAACGACATAGAAAACAGCAGTGGCTACCTTACCATACCACTTCGCGCCGTTTAAACGCTTATTTTTCTTTAAGCCGATGAGACAACAAATACCCTGAAAGCCTTCCTTAAGTACAAACAAAATGAATAAAATAAGCATTTGCGGATAGTGTGTGCATAATGCAACTACGATTGCCAGCTGCATTGCTTTATCGGCAAGCGGATCGATAATTTTTCCAAGCTCGGTTACCATATTGCATCTTCGAGCAATCTGTCCGTCCAAGCAATCACTGATACCGCCTAAAATGATCATCACCGCACTGTATCCATACTGCTTATGCCAATAAAAATAACAAAAGGCAAATACTAATAAAAAGCGAATATAGCACAGAATATTAGGGATTGAAAACACTTCCTTTTTACTCATTGATAACACCTCAATTCGACATAATAATCTGCATTTATAGTCTTTTAGTAGTTAATAAGTAGTATTATAGCACTTTTTATCGTATTACCAAAGTCTTGCTTAATCAAAACTTTTGTTTTTCACATACCGTGAGTTGTAAAATGAAGTTGGAATTATGGATATGAACAATTGGTTATAACCAATTGTTCATATCCTGTCGCAAAAAAAGTCCAAAGATAGTATTATTAATATCACCACAAAATTAATAAAGGAGACTATCTATGGACACTTTCTATTCTATCACACCTTCACCTAAATTTAAAAGACTTTCTTTCGAGCATTATGAATACATTATTCGTGAAGTTACTAAACATGATGCTGCTCATCCTTCTAAACGTCGTAATACAGGTCGTACTGCTTTGATTCGTAATCTCGCTCGTCATGTCGGTGCCTCTGTCTCTACTGTTTATGATATCCTTAAGGATGCTTCCATCACTGTTTTGGATACTTATCTGCGACCATCCTCTGAACTCTCTGCCTCTGCTGCTTTTCATAAACGTAATAAGGCGAACAAGCCTTCTAATGCTTCTAAGCTCGCTAAGGCCTCCGCCTTCATTGACATCGTCTCTGATGAAATTCTCTTAAATCCCCTTTCTTCCATCGACGAAACGATTCATGATCTGGTTCTCAACCGTCCGCATCTCATCGACGGTTTGACTACTGTCTCTACAAAAACCTTTTATAACTATGTTCATGCCGGACTCATTAAAATTAAGCCCATTGACCTTCCCAGAACCGTTCAACGCAAGAAAACGCCTAACGATAAGACCTATATCCCTAAATGTCAAAAAGGCACCTCCATCGATGAGCGCCCATCCTATATCAATGACAGACTTGTATTCGGTCATTGGGAGGGCGATCTTGTCAGCGGACCTCGCGACGGTCGTAATGGCGCTCTGCTTACTCTCATTGAGCGTAAAACAAGATTCTATTATATGATTCCCATAAAAAACAAATCTGCCAAGCAGGTCTATATGAAAATCAATCAACTAAACAAACTCTTTGGCGATGCTTTCCCTGACATTTTCAAATCCATTACCTTTGACAATGGCAGTGAATTTGCTCGTTATAAAGACATTGAACGAAAACCGGGTTCTAAGCTAAAGCGTACCACTGTATACTTTGCACACCCTTATCGCTCTTATGAAAGAGGCAGTAATGAGAATTGTAATGGTCTTGTCCGTTACTTTATTAAGAAGGGTACGGATATTAACTTGCTTGATCGCGATTTCCTGAAGGATATCAACTTCAAAATCAATGATAAAAAGAGGAAAATTCTTGGCTATCTGCCTTCTTCTCTCCTCTTTAAACGTGAACTTTCTTCGCTTTTGCCTAACCCTGATATTAATTTCTATCTTTAATTCCAGTTTCTACTTGCAATTCAGGGTTTTTCACATACTTTAACAAAATTTCAACAAATTTCTGCTTATGATATCCGTTATTATAATAGTGAGCTAAGCGAACTTCCCGAATGCTTAGCTTGTATGTAGTCATTCTCCCTAATGATAATTCATACAATTTTTCTATCCCTTAAAAAGAAAAGCGCTGTGTTTTCGCACAGTGCTTTTCTTTTCTTAAAGAATAAATTGCAGAAAATAAACGAGCTGTTTTTTCCACCAATACCAATCATGCGCAACATCATAGCCCCAGTAATCAATCCATGCATCGATTTCCTTATCAGCTAAGACTGCTTCCATTTTATGCAGGGAATCAACCATATCCTGTTCCCATGCACCGCGCCCGCAGCAGAATATGATTTCAGCCTTGCGATATAGCTCCATATTAGGATGATCCTTAGGCATATCGGCAAAATAATTAAGCGGTGAATTATGATACAACAATTCATCCTGATAATCTTGAAAGAAATAGCTTGCTTCAAAAATCCCGCTGTGTGACAGCAAACAATCGAAAATATCGGGACGGCGCAGGAAGGCATTGGTCGCATGATAACCGCCCATACTGCATCCGGTTGCGATAATTCCCTTTGTTTCCGTATGCTCATATTGACTGATTTGATAAATACGCGGTACTAATTCATTAACGATATATTGGAACCAACGCTCCTGTAAGGCAGAGCGCTCCTTCGGATCGCCGTCCTGCTTACTGAAGGTTTCCGCATCAATAGAATCACAACAAAACATTTGAATTTTTCCGGCATCGATATATTCTCTTGCGGCTTCAATCATACCGAAATTTTCATAATCATAAAACCGTCCGTCCTGCGGAGGAAATACCAAGCATGGCTTGCCGGCATGTCCGAATACCTTGAATTCCATATCACGATTCAGTTCATGTGAAAACTCTTTATAATATTCAACCTTCATTTGCGCTTCCTCCTGCTTCTTCTTGAATAAAGTTAACAAAGGCCTTTACCTCGTCCATTGTTTTAAAGCATGCTGTATACATTTGATTTCCCATCGCATCTGATAATATTTCCGGCATACGCTCTTCCATAACGATAAAATCACGATAAATATTCATAATTTCCTGATGTGAGTGACGATAAATATGCGTATCGCGACGTGATGCAAATACACAAATATACGGTCGCTTCGATGTATCGATATTCGTATGATCGCCGCATACCATATCCGCCCATACTTGATAAACATCAAGACTGTTCGCATAATTCATCATATCTGGTGTATAGCCGCCCGGCGGCCTCATATTGACCTCTAAGCCGATCAAATCGCCTGCCTTGCCGAGCCCCTTCTTATCCTCCAGCATTCGAAAGAATTCAAAATGGAAAAAGCGGCGCTCACAAGGGAATGCTTCTACGGCCCTTTGCCCGATTTCCGTCAAATCCTGCGGCAATTCACGCTGACTGTAGTAGACAAGATGATCCTTTGCCTGAACGATTTCCATAATCGGAGTGGGAAATACGTGACTTGTACAAAACAGTATTTCCTTTTCGGAATTCGCAACGCCGTCGAAGGAACAAATATATCCGGGGACATATTCCTCCATGATATACTGTGTTTTCGGCAAATGAGCGTAGAAGTTAATCAGCTGTTCCTCATTTGATATTTTATAGGTAGCATTGGCCCCTACACCGATATCCGGTTTCACTATCAGCGGATAGCCGACCTTTTTCACAAAGTCCTTGCCTTCCCTTAAAGTAGAGACAAGATGCCATCGTGCTGTCTTGATCCCGGCTTTTTCATAATATGCTTTCATTTTAGATTTATGTTGAATATTTTTCGCTTCTTCTCCGCAATATCCGCTTGTGATATGAAAATCCTCACGCAGGCGTGCATCCTGATTCATCCAATATTCATTGTTGGATTCCAACCAATCTATTTTACCGTACTTGAAGGTAAAATAAGCTACCGCTCTCAGCATTTCATCATAGCTTTCCATATCATTGACATAATAGTATTCATCTAATGCCGTTCGTGTTTCATTGGAAAGCTGCTCATATGCAGTATCACCGATTCCCAACACTCTGACGCCGTTTCTTTTCAGGCGATCGCAGAAATTCCAATAGGTACGGGGAAATTGCGGTGAAATGTAAATAAAATTCATTCCATATCAACTCCTAATACTAAATTTATTTTATCATATTTACAGTGATAATGAAACATATAAGCGCTAATTATGCCTGTTATTGGTATAAAAACGCAATGCATCCTTTCGTTTATCTGCTTCACTCAGTCTTCTGATGATCTTGGCCGGATTTCCGACAGCGATTGCATATTCGGCTACATCCTTGGTGATGACACTGCCGCTGCCGATCACCGCTCCCTTGTGTATCGTTACCCCGGGATTGATCGTTGTGTTTCCGCCGATCCAAACATCATCCTCAATGATAATCGGCAGTGCGTATTCCAAGCCCTGTTTACGATATTCGACATCAAGAGGGTGAGCAGCCGTAAAAATACCTACATTCGGTCCGATCAGCACTCGATCGCCGATTATGATCTCGGCACAATCCAACATCACACAGCCGTGATTCGCATAAAAATCATTACCGATCGTAATATGAAACCCATAATCACAATAAAAATTCGATTCAATTTGAAAATTACCGTTTGTGTGAATCAGCGTTCTTAACAGCTCCCGCCGCTTGTTTGTTTGACTCGGCAATAATTGATTATATTCATACAATAAATCCTTGCATCTTTTTCTTGCCTCGATAAGCTCTGCCGCCGAAGCATTGTAAAGATATCCGTTTTTCATTTTTGTCAGCTCATCCATAATCATTCTCCTTAAAAAGAAAGGAACCACCGAAGTGATCCCCTGTTGCGCTACAGCTTTAATTCCTCACAGCGCTTTTGTATATACTGCAGAACTCTTTCCTCCTCCTGATCCCGGAAACCCTTGAAACATAATTCTTCAATGTCCTCATGTTGGAAAAGGAATAATTCTTCGGGATCTAAAATTCCCTCAGGATAGTAGCATGCGCAATAATCAAATATTTTTTGATCACTTTGACGCATCTGTAAACGACCGCAGATCATAATGCGCTTCGTTCCGTTTTTTAAACGTACAACACTCCCTAAAGGGTAAAATTCTTTTTTCATTATCATTGTCCTTTCTGTTATAGGATAACGCAAACTGTCTGTTCATGTCAATCCCTTTACCATTCAATTTTTATGTTTGCGCCTAATCCGGCTATCAATGACAGACTGGCGCCCATTTCAAACGAGTTGCTTGTTGATGAAAAGCCTCCGCCGACTCCTATACCGACCTCTGCGGATGCACCTAATGAAAACTTAAGGCCTAAAAATTCAAAGGTATTTTCGGCACTGGCACGTGCTGCTGATGCTTTCACCTCACCCTTTACGGTGATTTCATCTTTACTGATTACAGCTTTTCCGCTGGCTGATGCTACTCCTACATCACCCTGTAATGTTAAGGTATTTTTTATAAAATCGTTTTTCAATACACCGATTACCTTCGCTTGAATGGCAGATACCGTTACATCGCCCTCTGCCTTTAATGTCGGATTTAATCCGTCATCATCAAATATAACGCCTTTCACTTTTCCTGAAACTTCCGCATTACCGACACCGACTTCTGCCGAAGCATGAAGATTTGCATTGTAATGCTTCATCACACCGACATGTGCAAGATGAAGCGCTCCTTCAAGTCGATATTTTATCCCTTCAGATAATAATGAGAATATAGAACCGGGTCGAAATCCGCTGGCTATCGTTTCATAATAGCCGTCAAAGAATTCTGCATACCATTCCGCTCGATTGACTGCTTCACTTTTACCGGTTTGCGAAGGCTTGAGCCATTCCAACTGCTTCTTCCAAAGCGCAAACGCATCCTCTACACGATTGGTCAAATCGTTGAAATCGTCTGTTGAAGGCTTTTTACCGTTAATTAAACCGGCAGATTTCGTTAAACGCATTTCTAATGAACGATAAATATCGGCACTTTGTACGACATAGTGATTCAGCGCATCTAAGCTGTTTTTCAATCGCAGTGCTTCATTCATTAAACCTGCAGCCTTCATACTCAACGGGTAGTTAGTTCCGTAAAGACTGTATTGGACATTCTGCAGAGAACGTATGGCTGTATTCATATTCTGCGAAGCCCTAATATGCTCCGCAAACGGATAAGCCAAACGATCTACCGAAATACACAGCGACCTCATAATTCCATCCGTTCAGCATATATTAGCTGATCTTTTAAGCCGTTACAGCCGTTGATCATGCGCTGCAGCTTATCAATACAAGTACTGCAGGCATTCATAAGCGCCTGCGCTTCCTTCGCATGATAATTATTCTGCAGAACACTGCGATACGCAATCAGCGCTTTTCGTGCTTCATAGAAGGCTGCAGCGGCATTGCTTACATTTACTTGCTGACGTCGTAGCTGCTCATATGATGCTGCACTCATAGCACTGCCTCACTATTGGAATGAAGCGGCACTCTGCTGAATATTGTTCTCGGTCGCTTCATAGCCGGCAACTGTCTGATCCAAGAACTTAGCGTAATTTTCAATAATATCACGGTAATTCTCAAAAATAGGCATCATACCGTTAAAGCGTGAGCGAATCGTTTCGGCTGCCGGACTTTGCCAATTAGAGGCCAATGCGTTCATAACGCGCTTCATTTCCATTAATTCCTGCATCAGCTCACTGTTTAATCTGCGAACCTGTGCCGATGTTTTACTGACTTCTGCCAGTGATATCATAATTGCTTCCATGCTTGATTCCTCCTTAATTTGTCAGAGTTCGTGCCTTCGCTGCACGATCCTCTTGTGTGTTGCGATATGCCTGTGCCGAGCTGCGTAAAAACTGCGCATAATTGCGCATCAAGCGCATCATTTGCACAAAATCCTGCTCAAAGCCGCGAAGCTGTGTCGTATAAGCGAGATTGTCCTTTCCCTGCCATCCGGCACGCATTTCATCTACGCATTGGTATAAATTGCGATAGCTGCGTTCATAGGCGGTACATTGTTCCTCAATTTTAGCGGCACTGCTGTCCAATGCCTGTGGTTCTACACTGATTTTAATACTCATGTTCTTTTTTCCTCCTTTAGAACAAATAGAATATTTCGTTATTTTCAACATTTCTCACACTCAAAGTTTGAGTACCAATAAAAACGCTCTGTGTTCGTTTACGAAGCAATATGCTTCCCGAATATGCGATATAGCGCTTTTGACTCTTTTCTTCTATCCATCGTGCACAAATGCGGCATAATTCATCACCGCTGATAATCGGCGCAACTGCTACATCCATTGAAAGCTGTACCGATGGTGCAATAATCGTCAACAAGATTTTGTCATTCATAACGGCTGATCCCTCTGATTACAATTGCTTCCTCATTGATCCAACAGATATCATGCCGACTGCTTGTTTGAAACGAGGAGTCTAAATTCCATAAATAGCGATATTCATTTAAGCCCTGGCCGCTCCATAAAATGCGATGAGACATGGAACATTCCTGAAGCTTCGGATGATGAAAATTCATCGACAAAGCTTGCGGGGACAGGCCGATAATACACATCCCTGTATGACTTGCTTCCTCTAATTCGGTAGTGAATGTAATCGGATACTGCTTGATTTGTGCCGTTTTCTGCAGCAGCTCATAGAGCGAGCACCACTGATAGCCGCTGATAATCCAACAGCCTTCCATCGGAAGGGCGATCGGCTTTCGTGTTAGATAGGATCGACCTAACAACAGCCCTTGATCCATTTCCTTGCATAACGCGGTATAGCTGATTTCCTCTTCTAATACCGGTAGACGCTCTAATGCTTCCTCACAGCGAACGATTTCATCATTTTCCGCAATCTGCACCGTATGCAGCTGCTCCTGCTGCTTATGAACGGCACGCATCTGCACACTGCCGGAAACAGCTGTCTGTACAAGGCTGCGGCATTCCTGTTCATCCTGTAAATGGAATACAAGCAGATTTTCAAACTGCTGAAACAGTCTTGATGGCATATCGGTAATCGTCATTGCACTGCATAATATATGGATTCCGTTATTGCCGTGATCGCGGGCAAGACGTGTCAGCCATTGATTCGCCTCCTCACAGGCATCAAGCAGTGCTGCGACATTATGTACGATCAAAAGCCACTTCTTATCCTTTTCCTTCTGTTCGCGCAGTCGATTGAAAAAGCTCAACAGGAAGCTGAAGTCCTCCTTTTCCTCCGGCGTGATTGCCGCATAAATGCGACTGTTTTCTTTCCACTCTAAAAGCCTTCCGTTTGCCGCATCGATAATCACGATGCGATAATTCTCTGCATGATTGCTGACACAAAGTGCACTGAGATAAGCATGAATTGCTTTGCGTAAGGAACTGACATCATGCCCCAGCATAAGTGTGTTACAAAGATTATCCTCAATCGATAATTCGTATTGCCGTTGATTCTCCGGATCATCGACAAGTCCGAAACTCCCTTGTGTAAGATCACTTGAAAACAGCTTATCAGGCAAGGGCTCTACCCATAGATGCGGCACAGCTACCTGATGCTTATGAGCTATGTGATTCAATTCCTCAATCACTGCATTCATTTCGCTTTGAACCTGCCGCGCATACGCTCTTTGCCATTCTCTTTGAACGGAACCGTCATCCGCAAGCTCTTTGATCAAAGATTGTCCCAAGCCTTGATGATCGGGATCATAAGGCAGCTTCGCATATGCAGACTGCCCCTCGATAAAGACCTCATCATAGCCAACCTGAAGGTAAAAGCGACCGACTGCCTTGATTTTAGCGCCCTCACCGCGTTTCAGCATATCCATGCTGTCGTTTTGTTCGGCAACCTTGAGACAAATATGAAAGCGGGCATTGCTCCATATCTGATCGTCTACTACACCGCTCGGCTTTTGTGTCGCCAAAATCAAATGAATGCCTAAAGAGCGCCCGATTCGAGCAATGCGAATCAACTGCTCCATAAACTGCGGTTCCTGCTGCTTTAACTCCGCAAATTCATCGGCTGCGATTACAAGATGAGGAACGATTTGCGTTACCTTATGCTCATGATAAAGCCGTTGATATACATCGATATCCATGGACGGATAACCGCCGCTCTCCATAACCTGGGCGAAAAGCTGCTGACGGCGCAGCACCTCTACATGCAAAGAGGTCAAGGAGCGCTCAATCATAGCTCCGTCCAAATTGGTAATCACACCGGCAAGATGCGGCAGATGTGCCAATGCCTTAGCCATACCGCCTCCCTTATAATCAATTAAAATAAAGGAACATACATACGGATGATAATTTACCGCCAATGACAATAACAGCGTAATCAACAGCTCGCTTTTGCCTGAGCCCGTCATACCGGCAATAATGCCGTGAGGACCGTGGACTCTCTCATGTAAATCCAAATGCAGAATCTCGCCGTCCTCTCGGACACCGAGAAAAGCTTGAAGACTCGGCTCATACATTTCACGATACCAGCGTTTTTCTGCCTGCAATCGCTTTATGCTTTCCGCTTGATACATGGCTAAAAAGCCGATCTGTTTCGGAAAATGCCTGCTGTGATGATTACTATCGGTATTGCTTAAACAATGCATCACTGTTGAAAACTCGCTTATCAATTCAAAATTGAATTGTCGCTGCTTCCACATTCCTTGATTGCCGTGTATTTCAATCGCATGATCCTCCCGATGCTTATGAAAAGCAAACAATGCCATCGGCAAATCAAGTGCATTTTGACTGATAAATTCTGTAAATGAAGCCGCAAAGGATAATGCCAAAACAGGCAATTGATCCTGATGCAGATACATCAATGCTTTGGGCAGATGCTGCATGTCGGAACAAAGAAAGCGATAGCCGCTCTCATGAAACACATGCGGCAAAAAGCGAGGCAGCCAGCTTGCTTCGGATTCCGTATAGGCAATCAGCACATGGGCATCAGAAGGCGCATATAACAGCACATGATGATACAACAGATATCGGGCATAGGTGCATTGATCCTCATAGCTGCCTGAGACATAAAAGCAGGAAAGCCTTGAAATATGCTGCAGTAAGGGCACTTCCCTTACATAAAGCGACTGTTTTAAAAAAGCCTGCTTCTTTTCTTCCGGTGAATCTGTTTCAATCTGTAACGGCTGCTCATTCGCATAATACGGATTTTTAAGCACCTTATTTCCGATACCGATGCACACATACAGTGCTTCTGTGCCTAATTCATATGGCCAAATCGCTGTCTGTGCATTTACATAAAGCTGCTTTAACCCCTGTGCATACTGTAACAGTTGCTGCTTTAGCATCGATGATTCCTGCTTCAGATACGCTTCGTAACAAGCCTCGCGCTTTAAGTTTAAGCCCTGCTCCTTTCTAAGCTCGTATCGCCTGGTCAACAAAGGCCAAAGCAGTGATCCTACAAGCATGCTTCCTGCCATCACAAGAGAAGGCATCGCCATGGAAAGCGGCTGTTGATTCGCCAGTAAATTCTGAACCATAAACAATGAGGAGCAGCCGCTTGCTAAACTCATTGTCAAGGAGGGCCCCAGTAAATACAGCAACGGTTGTCGCTCCTGTTTTACAGCTGAAGGCGGCTCTTTTAAAAGCCTTGACTCTAATTCATAAGCCAAATAGGGCTGCGGCTTCGCCTTGCTCAAAGCGCTCACAGGCTGCACACTCTTTGGCTCATCCACCGGCTGAAATGGCGGCAAACGAGCTTTTATTCGTAATTTCTCACCCTTTTGATTGATTGCCAGAAAATCATTGCCGATTATGATCTGTAAGCCCATGATATAAATACAGTCACCAAGCTGCAGTTCTCCCTTTATCATGCGTTTTTGATTCACATACACACCATTGGTAGACGCTAAATCCTCAATATAACAGCGATGATTTTGAAAGATAAGCTTCACATGCTCAGCACTGACAAGCGGATGATCAAAGCGAATATCACCCTTTTTTCGTCCGATCACGATTTCATCTTCATCTTGAATTCGATAATAATAAAACTGTTGCTTTAACGGTTCATTTTCAGATACATATAATAAACAGCTTTGATTTTGATAACGAATCGGATAAGAACGATTTACACAAAGGGACTGTGGTTTCAATCCGAGTGCATTTCCTTTATCAAAGATCCATTGCTCCTGTTGCTTACATAGTGTGAAATAGACTTGATGATCGACCGGATCGATCCATCGACAGGTTTCATCATCCTCAAAGGTCAGCGGTATATCAAAGATGCGCTGTGCCCCTAAGCATACAAAGCTAGTGTTTTTCAGCATACAGCTTTCTCACAATCCCAAGCAGCAGTACAGAAGCCATTGCGCCTAAAATCCATGCAGCGCGATAATCATTCGCTTTTGATTCAACACTGCTCACTGTGTTCTTTTTCTCAACCGTCTTTACCTGTTCCTTACTCAAATGCGGTAATACATGATAAGTAATCAGGCGTTTATTATGATTTCCTGCTTCATCACTTACATCAATAAACAGTGGTATATCACCGACTTTTGAAAAGCTGATCGGATAATACCATACACCGTTTTCATCCTGTTTTCGACTGTCAAAAGAAAGCTTTTCATCGCCGATCATCAAGGAATGAATATGGATATTCTCGCTTAAGCTGTCACTGATATAAAGACGCAGCACTGTATCAACAGAAACATTTTGATTCAATAATTCTGCCTTTCGCTGTTCCTCTAATATTTCAATTACGGGAGGTGTCGTATCAATCGTAAAGGTAAACGGCGGAATCAAGGCTGCTTCATTCATTGCTTCATCACGAATACGAATGCTCAACACATAATGTCCGTCACCATCGATTGCATCACCCCAATGATAGGAGGGAACCATTTGCTGATTGCGATACAAGATGACATCACTGATTTGGAATGCTTCATTTTCCAGTATTAAATGCGGTGTCCATGAAATATTTCGTGCTTTGCCTTGAAACGGATCATCAGCAAAGCGCAGCGGCGGTATATAGGTATCCATGATCAGCTCATAGCTTGCCTCCTGATGATTGCCCGCCTCATCACTTAAATACACATGAATTTCATATGTGTCCTCACGATTCTTTTCCGCTTTAAACTCATAGCTCAATGTATGATTTTGAAAGCCTACGGAAAGCGGCTTACCGTTTTTCGTTATTTCGATTTGTGCTTCCTTTAAATAGCGATCCTCACATTTCATATATAATACGACATTTTGATTAGTAATAAATCGATCCTTGCTTAAAGCCGGAAGTTCATTAAATTCAGTAATCAGCTTAGGTGCGGTTTGATCGACAATAAAATAATCACGCTGTTCCCTTTTATTTCCGGCTGAATCACGACCGAATACAAGGATTTCATATTCACCATCTTGATCAACCGTAATCTTTTGATTTACATCAGCTTTCCCATTATAGGAAGTAAGCTCCTTATGATCCTGCAGCACCTTAATTTCATATTGTGTTAAATAAGCATCACTTACTTCAATCGTCAGCTCTGTCGGTTTCGCATAATACATTTGCGCAGAGCGCTTGATTGAGATCAAAGGTGCCTGCTTATCAATAATAAATTCAAGGCTCTTTACAGTGCTTTTATTTCCTGCGCGATCGACTGCTTGAACCGTGAGGGTATAGCTTCCTTCCTGTGTGAATTCATAACTGCCGCTCATTGCCCCCTGCGTGCTTTGCCAAGCATCCGCAAACGAATATTTTTTGTCATCCTTTGTGACATTCAGCTGAATACTGTCCTTTGTCAAATAATCATCCTGCACAATTATTCGAAGCGTTTGATTATTCGCTGTCATGTTCGGCTGTGATAATACTGCATCAATGACAGGTGCGGTTTTATCCAATAAAAACGCGTGAGTAAAGGAATCTGTTTGCTTATTTTGATAGCTGTAAACAGCGGAATTACCGGCTAAATCAGAGAGCTGAAACGAAAACTGATAGCTTCCCTCTGCCGATATTTGAACACTGCCTTTCATGCCCTCAGGGTATTCTTCCCATTTGATCGGTGCTTGAAGCAATTCATCGTTATATAGAATTTGAAGCACGGAAGCATCAGCTTTTATATTTTCATCCTTTATTGTAAAGCTTATCGTCATATCCTTTTGATAGCTGCTTAAGGCCTCATAGGTAATAAAGACAATCGGCTTGATACTGTCAATAACGGTATGTTCATTAAGAACAGAATGATGCTGAAGCAAATCAAAGGCTTCAATATGGATCTCATGCACACCCTGTGTTAGTAAGATTTCCAAGCTCCATAAGTCGTCATTGAGCTGCCAGCTGTCATAGCGCTTTTCTCCATCGGTCAAAAAGCTGTTTTCATGATCAAAGTTATCATCCTCAATGACACATTTTAAGACTGCATCATGATTGATATACTTAGGCAAAGCCGTGATTTCTTTATCATCCAAATACAGATGAATCTTCGGATCACTTTGATCAATCACTATCGGAGTGCTGATAATATTCGCTTCGTTTTGAAGGCTGTCCTTCGCATACAGCTCAATCCTATAGGTTCCGTCCTTCACTAATTCAAGCTTTGTCTGCAGGGAATCATTTTCATTGCTCCATGTTGCCGCATAGGGCAAGTCATTGACCTTAACAAGTAAAGATGCTTCATCGATATGTGTATCCGATGCCGTCAATACGACTGTAAGCGGCTGTGCCTGAAAAGGCAGTGTGTCCTCTGTGATATCCTGATTCAAGGCTGATACGGAAAGCTGTGGACTTGTACGATCAATCACAATAGTTTCCGCTTGTTTTTTTGTTAAAGTATCACCTGTATCATTTGTGATACATATAGTCAGCTCCCATTCACCCTCCTGTTCAAGCAAATAGCCTTGGTAGAGTGTTTCCTTATCGACAGAAAGTATTTCACCGCGATCAGCCTCTTTCAGCTCTACGATGATATCCAAGCTTTGTTCCTCGGTAAGCTGTAAATATAAGGACTGGTTTTCCTGACGCTCCCGGTGCAGTAATGATTCAATATCTACGAATTGATAAATGCTTGATTCCCATTCATCGATCAACTGCTCCTCATTGAACCATTTAACGATGATTTGATAGCTGCCTTCAGAAAAGTCAGCTTCCGCCAGCCACTGATTTTGTTCCTCGTTCCATGTACCTTCCAACTGCTCCAGCCGATCATCATAACGATAATAGATTTCAGGCTCGCCCTGTGCAGATGCAACACTTATCATATAATTCCCTGTTTCATTGATTGTGCCGATTGCTTCATCCTTGTCATTCAACAGCACAATGTGATTGATTTGTGTATCGATTCTTTGAAATGCTGTAGCACATGCGCTTAACAGCGGCAGCATGCAGATACTTAACAGACATACTGCTATTATAAATTGTCGATGCTTGTATGTTCCCATATTTGATCCTCCCATTCTTCTAAAAGCTGTGTTTTTTCATTTGTTTCTAAATTCATTTCGATGCGCTTTGTTTTTGGCTTTTTTTCGTGCTTTTTATGTCTCTGCATCCGCAGATAACACAAACACAGCCATGCACTGCTTCCCAGCATCCACAAAAACAATGCCGTTGATTTTAATAAATTCATATTCGCCCCCAATAACTCATCAACCGCTCACAATCCTGTAACCCCTTTGCGGCCGGTATATCATCGTCTCTGATTTTCAGAGCTGACTCAAAATATTGCTTAGATTGCTTTAACCATTGAAGCTGCATATTCTTACCTCCTTGCGAAAACAGATCAAGACACGCATTTCCGCATTGTGAGAGCACCTGCGCCTCCTGATAGCCCGCTTCCTTCATTGCCTCATTGACCGCAAACAGCTTGTCATAACATGGTTTCAGCTTGCCGCCTCTTGTTTTTAAATAGCGACCGTATTGATAATAGCTGTCTGCCTTCATGAGATATAACAAGCGCGTCATATCCTCATTGAGCCAATCTGTCTCTTGCCGCAGTCTTTGTTCATCCAAGCGCTCCATCAAACTCTGCCAGTGACGATATCCCTCATCATTCAATTCTAAAGCGTGAAGCTCATATAGCTGCGCATAGAGAAATCCCCATTCCATAAAGCTTTTTTGATTGCGGGCTTGAGAAAGCCAATTCTGTATCACCTGTTCTGTTTGAGAAAACGGCTTCTCTTCAACCGTATTCATACACAGCTGATAAAGCAGCTCATAGCTTGTACGATTCTGCAGCTGTTCACAGGCAATTGCGGCATATTCATATAAGGAAGCATCCCCGCTCATCAACGCATCCTGGATCATGCGCGCCAAAAACGCATCGGAACAGATGGATAAATCAAGCTTATATTCCTTCATCCTTTGAATACTATAGCTCCTTGCCTGAGCCATCGCATCGATCAACGAGCCTTCCCTTTTTGTTTGTGTAAGCTGCACATTATAGGCATTTTCATACAGGCGCTGATAAGGTTCATCATTTGATGTTCCCTGTGCGATTGCGAGCGCATAGTCTTGATTTCGCATTGCCTCATCATAACGATGAAGGCGCAGATGATGATCGGTAAGCATACAAAGCATTGCCCCTAAATAACACGTGCTGCCAAGCACAAATAAAGCACAGCGAACTCTTTTTCTGATTTTTTTGCGGATATGGATTTCATTATGAAGCCGATGCAGCTTATCGATATCGCGACAAATGCTATCGACATCATCATAACGAAGCGAACGCTCCTCCTTGATGCAGCCTTCCAGCAATAAGCGAAAGCCTTGCGATAATGAGGTATCTGCAGCACTGAGATTCCTTAACTGATCTGCGTTACAGCCGGTAGCCAGTGACAGCATCGTTTTACCGAAGGCATAGATATCACAACGCTCATCCAGTCTTGTGCGCTCAAACTGCTCCTTGGGCGAATATCCGATCGTACCGAAGCGCTGATGATTTTCGTTTCGTTCCTCTTTAAAGCAGGCAATTCCGAAATCAATCAAATGCAGCCGACCGCTTCGATCCAGCATAATGTTATCCGGCTTTAAATCCAAATACAGAATCTGCTGCATATGGATATGCTTTAAAATATCCAACAGCTGCTTCGCCCAATCCAACAACTGTGCTTCCTCACTCATTTCCTTATATTCACTCAGTGCGATTCCTTCCACCAAATCCATAATAACACCGTCTTGACCTTCATATTGAATACGCTCGACAATACGCGGTATCGCAGGATGCTTGAGTGAGGTCAATACGGCAATTTCCTGCTCAAAAGCGTTGCGACAGTCTTTATCACTGTCTGCCTTTAACAGCTTCATTGCCCAGTAACAGCCGAGCTGTTCATCATGTACGAGCCATACCTCGCCCATACCGCCGCTTCCTAAAAGCTCGAGTTTGCGATAGCGAGTTTGCGTTTTCATACGCTGTCGCCTCTGCTGTATAAAATCGCAGTGAGATTATCTTGCTCGCCCAATGCAAGTGCTTCCTCACCAAGCTGCCGTGCCTCATCGCTGCCCTCATTCAGAAACAATCGCATATGCTCATTCAGCATGCTTATACTTAGGCGATTACTGATACCGTCGCTGCATACAAGCACACCGTCCTGTTTATCCCATGTACCGCTGTCCTCAACAATACTCAATCGCTTTGTGATTCCGATGCACTGTGTCAATATATGGCGCTCATCAGACTCATAAAGCTGTTCTAATGAAATCGTCTGATTGTTGTATTTCTGTTGAGCCAATGTTTGATCCACGGACAGCTGCCTAAGTATATCCTGATACAAGTAAATACGACTGTCACCAACCTGCAGAATATGATAGCTGTCATCCTCAAAACAAAACAATGACAGCGTAGTTCCGAAGCGCTTATGTGAACACTTTCCCTGCTCATACAGCTCCTCATGAATTTTATTTACCTCATATCGCCAATTAAGCGATTGATCCTTCCACCTTTCAAAAAGCTCATGCAGCTTCGATATCACAAAACGAGAGGCGTATAGTCCATCGTCCGATGTACTCACTCCGTCACACACCGCAATCATTCCCCGCATTCGATTCGCGGATGTCGCAATATGCAGTTCAAAGGCATCCTCATTGCGTTTTTTATGATTTCCCTTATCACTATAATAGGAATATTTCATCATGTTTCCTCCTCAAAGCGCCAACAGCTGTCTGCGAATAAAATCGTATCGCCGTTTTTTAAAACGATCTCCTGTTGCTTATTCAGCTTTTTATTATTCAACTTAGTACCGTTACTGGAACCTAAATCAATCAGCTTCATTCCCTCTGTCGTCTGTTTGATTACGGCGTGATATGAAGAAACTGTCGCATGATCGATCACAATATCGTTATTCTTATTTCTGCCGATATGTGTTTCACTTTGCAGTGAATAACGATTACCCTTTAAATCACTTAAGCAGCTTCCGTGCTCAGCAAACAAAACTACCGTATCCGAAGTCTGTCGCTGACTTTTATTGTTGAAATGTGCCTCATGATTTGAAGAGCGATGAATAAAGCGCAGTCGAATCAGCTCCTCCTGCAGACGCTGTTCATTTTGTTTTTTACGCATTCTCTGATTTCGAACTCCCGCAAACCACAGCGACAACTGCCGCCACAGGGTATGCTGCAGCTGCCACACACGAAATTGCTTTACGATTTGTGAAGCCGTCATATGCTCCTGCTTCTGCATACTGCATAAAAAGCCGTAAAACGCTGCCTTTCTTACATTGATATGCGCAATTATTTCCGCCAGTAAGCCGTTCCAATCATGCTCAAGCACGCGCTCATGAATCGGCAGCAGTACAAAGGCAAAGCTTTGCCTCAGCGGATCGTAATAAATACTGTCAAAACGCAGCAGCAGCGGATATTCATTCGCAAGCCGATCCGACTCCTCAAATAAGCGCTCCAAGCAGGCACAGGCCTCTTTTTCCGTAAACTCATACTTGCTTAACAAGGTCAATAAAGGAAGATGCTCACAATTATCGTAATAAAAGATTGTGGTGCTTGCTCCCTTGCTGCGACACAAAAGCGCACTTGCTTCTCTTTCGATCAATGAAAGCATATACGGATCATATTCTTTTTTAGCACTGAGCGTCAGCTTACAGCATCCTTCCTCCAATACTTCAAATTGCTTCACTGCTTTCATAATATCCTCCTGATTGATAAGCAGCAAAAATTTCTTAATAGCTGCTCTATCTTACTTATCCATAGCAATGAAGAAAAACCCAAAAAAATTCATTATTTCACATAATTTCACACAATGTTCTTATCAAGCATAGAATCATGCTATAATATGGAATAAGGCGGTGGCAGTATGAAGCTTCATTATTCTTTTATGAAACGAACCCAATGGCTTTGGGCTTTTCTGATTCTGCCGATCATCAATATCAGTGCACTGTTTCTCTGTGATCCGATCAATGAAAACATTACTCATATTGCATATGCAAATAAAAAGCTGCCCTTTGTAATCCTTTGGGCAAGCACCTGTGCTTATTATTTTTGGTGTACCGGATATCGCTTGATCGAAGAACTGCATACACATAAAAAAAGCTGTCGCTATCTTTTAACAGCGAGCTGTCTGCTTATGGTAATCAGTATTTTAATACCCTATGATAATCAAGCAGGTATGCTTTCCAAGCTTCATGTCAGAGCGGCAATGAGCGCAACCGTTGCATATATCATTCTGTTTTTATATCTGCTTTGTCAGCTGTCCTGCACAAGCTCAGTCGTTAAAAAAATGCTGAGTACCTATGTTTCATTCATTTCAATATTGTGTTTGGTGTTTTTATTAACGGGCTGTGTTTCGGCAATTATTGAGGTCAGCTTCGTTATCTTTATGGGAATATTCCTGTATGTGCTTTTTAATAATGAAAACCTTTCATAATAAGCAAAACTATTTCTGAATAACATATCGTGATTTGTTTCTGAAAACTGCATATAATAACGGCATAGATAGATATTTTTTTAATCATCGAAACAATGCCAAGCTGTTGACAAATACCCTTTTCAATGATATTATGCTTACAGAAACAGTCGGCATGGAGACTGTAAACACATGCCAGAGGTCGGGGCAGAGACCTTAAACCTGCCTCAGTGCAGAGAATACTGCTTAAAACTTAAAGGACGCGAAAGCGTCCTTTAACATTATCCGATAGTATCAAGGAGTAAATGGATATGAATAATATAATTGATTTTAAGGAGAGAGTAAAAAATGCAGCAATAGAAAAGGCGAGAATATATAAAACAGAATTGATTGACAAGGAGTATTTGATATATTCAAAGCATTTTACCATAAGTCGCGAATATCTTTTAGCTTCCACAGAAACTAATTATTTACATTTGATCGGTGTCAACAGTTCCCTCAGTGCTCTGACATTCTTTATTAAATGTTATCAAGGAAGTTTAACCGAGACAGATTTTGACTTTTGTTTTAAAGGTCGAAACGAAAAAGAAGTCAAAGGCTCTGTCAGAAGAAAGATTACCGCTCTTGAGGAATTAGACAAATTAATAACTGAGGGTTCTACGGTCGAAGAATCATTTATTAAAAATAAGGTTACCTGCAGTATCGCGACAGCGAATGCAAAGGCAACCTTAGGTTTTTCATACGGTAAAAAATGTCGTCCGAAATCATTAATGAAAGGCAATGAATTAAGCCCTTCGGCTGTTAAACCGGATTTGATTTTATCCGGAAAAACGGGCAGCGATAGGTTTGATAAAATTGTAGTCGGTAATATGAAAGCACTGAAGGAATATTTAGATTTTTCGAATAAAACAGCTTATCCTATTTCCGAATTGCTTTCAGATGAATTACAAAGATATGAAATAAGCAAAGCCTCTGTATTTCAATATTAATCAGATAAGCTTCATTACCATGTCATTCCTTTTCACATAAATTAAAGATTGATTTTATATGCAAGATATTATTTTCATAAGCCTCACACCGATCAAAGCTAAAAAATGCACCCGTTCAATGAGTGCATTTTCATTTATATTTTACCTTCCCTATCCCTCAATTATTCAATCACAATTCTAAGATCATCATTGTTGTCAACACGATAGAACAGTGAAACACGCGTATTGATAATCAGTACTTGATTCTCCTTGGAATCACTTACGACAACACTTGCCGAAGCAGCCTCTGCACCGCCGTTGACCTGATAGGTTACCCCGTAATCTGCTGTATCTACTTCCTCGATCTGATACGTGCCGCGCGTCAAACTGCTGATCACAAGTGAATAACCGTTCAGCTGATCCAAAGTAAAGATTTCATCATAGCCGCTGATCGAATTCCACACGCGGATCATAAAGCCTTCGCCGTTGCCCGGTATGACTAAATTGCCGTTTTCATCTCTGAGCTTTTTCTCAAGCACGATCTTGCCATCGATTTGTGTAGGCTCGATATTGACAATTTCAACCCGATTCTCACTGCCGTTAGTTACACCCAAAATTGCATTTCTTGAAAGCGGCGCATCGTTCACTCGATACTTCACCTCATAATTACCGCCGGTCTGTTCGCTGATTTCATATTCTCCGCTGCTCAGCGTATCAATTCTCACATGCCAATCATTATCATTGCTTAGCGTATAGAATTGATGCACATTATTTCCCGACAACAGGAAGCGGAAAACTTGATTGGCGGCAGGCTTAGCGAAATTCCCCTGTTCATCCAACATATATTTTGACACATCAACCACATTTTGATTATCCTCATGCGCATTGATGATCGCAACCGTATTGCTTGTGTTTGCCCGAACCGCCACATTTGCTTCATACGTTTCCTCATTGTTGTTTACACGATACGTCACAAGCGGATTGGTGGGCGCAATCTGTCTGATTTGATACATATTATCAGGCAGATCGTTGATTCTTAAGCGGAAATCATTCGCTGCATTTAAGACATAAACGCGATTTAATTCATTGCTTCCGACATTGATCGTAAAGCTGTCGCCCGCAACCGGTGCTAAAATTGCGCCGTTTCCGTTTTTTACATAAGCGGCGATTTCCAAGCGGCCCTTTATTGAACGTGAGCTATTGATAATATTGATATTTACCTCACTGCTTTGAAGGATAAATCTTGCGTTCAAGTTCTCCTCCTGTTCGTTGATCTGATAGGAAACCTGATACCCTTCACTGACCTCCTTCAGTTCATAGGCACCGTCCGGCAAATTCTTTAATTCCGCAGTCCAATTATTGAGAGCGGTCAATAATACCGTTTGTTCATATGCCCCCTTTAAAGAAACGGTAAAGCGCTGTTCCGGCTTTGGCTTGGTAAGCTGACCGTCATCGCTTCGCATCAGCTTTTGGAAACGCAAAATGTTCTTTGATGGAAACAGCTGCTGATTGATCATCACTGCATGATGAGCATCATGATTAACGCTGACGACACCGTAGCGGACCTCATAACCGCCGTCGATCTGCCATGTGACGTCATCCTGTGCATCTACTTCGCTTAATACATAATCACCTGCGGCTAAATCATTAAGCACTGTTTCCCATTGATTCTCCTTATTTAAGGTGAAAACCTCATTATACCCCGGCTTGGATACATGAACCTGTACCTGATACGCACCGCTTGGCTTTATCAGCTGTTGATTTTCATCACGAATAAATTTAGAAATCGTAATTTGACCGCCGTTCATTTCATTTTCATTGATTGCGGATACGTGATTCTGATTATTATGCACGGCAATGATTGCATTCGGCTGTTCTTCACCGTCATTGATTATATAGCTGACCTGATGATTACCGCTTTCGCTTATCGTATAATCACCGCTCTTTAGCTCATCAAGTGTTGCCATCCAACGATTGGAGCGATTCAGCTCTATTCGCTGATGAAAATCATTTGCGCTGATGTGAAATTCATAAGCTGCATCATTAGGCGGTGTCATAAGCTGATTGTCGCTTCCGCGTACATATTTGGTTAAAACGATGGAACCGACAGCCTGTGAATTACCGGGATTGATAATTACTACATCATGTGCCGTCTTCACGTTTACTACAGCGCGATCGACCGGTGTTCCGTGATCAACTGTATAGGTAACACCCTCATGATCCAACTCGTCCACAACATACAGCCCCTGCTTCAAATTCACCAATACGGCGCTGTAATGATTGCTGTCATCCAGAGTGATCACCTTATTATAGCCCGGTGCCGATACATGAATTCGATAGACTCCCTCACCGGGAGTCTTCAGCGTTCCGTCGTTTTGCTGAATCATTTTGCTCAGCGTAAGACTGCCTGAGATCGTTGTTTTATTGATGATATCAACACTGTTATGATTTGCCTGTACGTTGACCTTCGCACTGCCGGTTTCTCTTCCGCCGTTTACACTGTATAGGACATCGTTTCCTTCTTCCTCGATGACCTCATAAACGCCTGCCGGTAAATGGGTCAGCTGAGCATAGAAATGATTTGCCTCATGAAGCAAGATATGCTGCTCCTCTTGATTGCCCCTCACCGTAATCCAATAGTTATGCTTCGGATCGGGACTGTGATCCTTTCCGTACTCATCACGTTCATATTTACACAGCTCTATGCTTCCGCATTTGTCCCCATTCCCCTGATTGATGACCTTTACATTGACATCTTGACCGGTTACCTCAATAATTGCCTCATTTTGTTCCTTACCGCCGTTTACGATATAGGTTGCCTGATTGCCTGCTTCCTCAATCGTGTAGGTGCCTGCAGTCAAATCGGCAAAGGTATAGCTGTACGCATTGGCTTCATTCAACACTACTGTTTCCTTGCGACCCTCGCCCTGTAAGGTAATATCATAGCTTTCCTGAGCAGACGGCCGCTTCAGACAGCCGCAGGATTCCTCCTTGATATATTTTCTGACATGAATGCTGCCCTTTGCGCAATTCTTATAATTGATTAGATCAACCTGTATCTCATCATCTGCCAGTGTAAACGTGCCGTTTGCCGTTTCCGTACCGTTGATGCGATACATCACATGCGTATACGGATCCTGCTGTTTTTGCGTGATCGTATACGTTCCCTTTGGCAGCTCATAGAAGCGTCGCTGAAAACCGCCGCGCTCACTTAATATCATATCCTCTTGAACATGTCTGCCGTCCAGCATTACCTCAAAGCGATCGCCTGCCGCCGCTGTTTCCAACAAACCGTCACAGTTTTTCACAAGCGCATGTATCAATACATTGCCGCCGAGCGCATCTCCCGGGATATCATCACAGGCATTTAAAACCGTTACGCTCACCGGTTCATTTTCAAGCGTAAACACGCCTCGATCACTCAGTTTGCCGTCATTGATGCGATAACGCACAGTGTTACAGCCGTTTTCCGTTACCTCATAACAGCCGCAAGGGTAATCATTGAGTGTAATCGTCCAATGATTTGCCTTATTCAAGATAAAGCATTCCTCAACATGCGACAGCAACAGGATTTCAAACACATCATTCTCCTCGGGAAGTCGCTCATTGCCATCCTTGTCATAAATGCGCTTGGTTATCGTAATATCACGATGCGGCTTTTTCTGTTCTACCAAATTAACGGTAACGGCACCGCAGCCCATCTCAATGCAGATGCCGTTCTCAAACCATTCCCCGCAGCTTTCATACAGCACAGCTTCATCGGCATAAATATGATATTCTCCTAAAACGATATCGCAGAGCTTGATGCACCAGTCATTTTCCTTATTTAAATTAAAATCATCACATACACCTTCATGAGCTACATGCACATGATAGATTGCATCGTCATCGGGCAGCCTATTTTGTTCCTGAAGCAGCTGATTGGCTTGAATAATAAGGGCATTTTCACAGCCGAGCTGATTATACAGCATGATATCCACATCGTCATCCTTCAACAGAAATTCACGATCCAACACCTTGCAGCCGTTAATCATCACATCATAATTATCAAAGCCGTGCTCGCCGACGGTATAAACGCCCTCAGGCAGTCCCTCTACCTCAACGCACCAATCATTTCGCTCATCAAGTGTGAAACAATGCTTACTGCAGTCGCTCTCCAAAACAATTCCAAAATGATCGCCGCGGCATGGCTTTTGTACCTCACCGTCAACCGTAACCATCATTTTCGCAATGCGTACAAGTGCATCACAGCCTGCATCATTGATGATCACAGCCTCGACATCACGATCGTCAAACAGGAAGCATCCTTGATCGGACAATTCCCCATCGATCTTGTAACAAACATTACCACTTGTATTCAGCTCTCTGATCTCATAATGTCTGGAACATAGATCCTCAATGGTAACGCACCAATCATTTTCTTTATTTAGACAATACGTTTCATTGACACCTCTGCCGATCAATCGGAAATGATAGACCTCCTGCGGCTGCGGCTTGATCAGCTCATCATGTTTACGGATTCGCTTTTGCACCGTCAGCTTAGGAAGCGGTAATACCGTATTGATGATATCGACTGTTATATCCTCTCTTTCCAATCGGAAGCATGCTTTGTCGCAGCTCTTGCCGTTGATGCGATATTCGGTTTTCATACCGTACACATAAGCTTCCTTTAATTCATATTCACCCTGCTCCAAATCATCAAACAACACACAGAAATGATTTTTTTCATTTAAAGTATATTGACGATCCAAACAGCGTGATTTCAAGGTGAATTCATAACAATCCTCATCACACGGTGTAATCAATCGTCCGCCTAAGGTGCGTACCAACTTTCTGACACGTAAGATACCGCTGCAGTCCATCATTTGATTGATGATCGTGATATTAGCGCTGCAGCCCTCCATCATCACTGCCGCATGGTTTTCCTCCTTGCCGTTCACATCGTAAATAACGCGATAGCCGTAATTGTCCTTTTGCGTAATTCGCGCCTTGCCGAACGGCAGATCCTCAAGCACCATGCCAAAGTTGTTGCATTCATCGAAGCGTAACTCTTTTGAGCCCTCACCGGTTTCTAAGATGACCTCAAAGAATTCACTCTTATTCGGTTTTCGCAGTTTACCGTCGCAATCCTGTACCTGAACATTCAGCTTGATATTGCCGAAGCTTTTGCGTGTATTTACGATCGTCACTGCCTGATTATGATGATCCAGCTTTACCAATGCTTCACATGCTTCACAGTCATTCACATAGTATTGCGTATCATAATTTAACTGAGACTGCTCACTGATGCGATAAACGCCCCTTTTCAAGCCCTCGAGGATAATACACCAGCTGTTGGCGGCACGAAGTGTATAGCATTCGTTAAAATACGGTCCTTCTACATGAACGATAAATTCCTCATCTGCGGCCGGCTTCACATAATCACCGTAGGCATTCGCAATATATTTACAGATGCGCAAATTACCGCATATTTCTTTCTTTACGCTGTTGATTACCTTAATATCACTGTCGGATTCATTCGTAACGACAAAGCGCGCCTTTTTAGACTCTTTGTTACCGTTAATCATATAGGTCGTTTCATAATCGCTTGTACAGCGCTCCTTCACCTCATAGCTACCTTCCTTCAAATGCTGAATATGCACACAGAAATCATTTTCATGATCTAATACATAAGATTCACGACCGAATACCGAACGCAGTGTTACGACAAAGCGTGCACTTTTTTCCGGCTTCACAAGGGTTCCGTCACTTTGGCGAATGACCTTACTGATGGTTATCCTTCCTTGATTTCGTGCTTCATTGATAATTGAGACGCAGTTGGTGCAATTCTCATGGATCCACAATTGAGCACTTGTCGTTTCACAGCCGTCGTTGACAATATAGCTTGCCACATAGCCGCAATGATCGAGCTCCTTGATCTCATAAGCACCGCAACAGATGTGCTCAATATCCACACAGAAGTTATTGTGAATATTCAAATTAAAGATTTCGCATACACCGCAGCCGCTTACCATAACCTTAAAGTTTTCCTTCGCATCAGGCTTGCTCAAACAGCCGTCGTTGCCCCTCACATATTTACAAATACGCAGCGGACTTTCCTGAATAGACTCAATTACGCGATTAATAATCATTACCGATGCTTTGGTACAACGTCCGATTTCCACATTCGCATAGCTGCTTTCCTTGCATTCATTTACCATATAGCTTACCTCGCAGCCACATGTATTGAGCTCCTTAATATCGTAACAGCCCTGCGGCAGATTACACAGCTCTAACGTAAAATCATTCTCATGATTTAAAACAAAGCATTCCTCATAACGATCGGAAATGACCTGAATGCGGAACACTGCGTCACGAGACGGCTTGATCAGCTCACCGTTCTCACAGCGTATAAATTTATCGATCGTTAAAATACTGCCGGTAAACTGTTGATTGATTACCTCAAGGTTATGCGTAGCGCAGCTTAAAAAGACCGTTTGCGAGCACAGTGCTTCATCGTCCAAGCGCATAGTACTTCGATAACCCTCTTGCGGCTCCTCTGTAATTTCATACATGCCGGCATTTAAATCCTCGAGTACCGCATGAAACTGATTTTCCATATTCAGCTTTACGTTTCTTTCGCAGCCGCAGCCTGAAATACGCACATGGAAGCACATATCACAGCTGAAATCCAATGGTTCACCGAATTCATTTACCAAAACCTTCGCGATATGAAGTGTCAGCGGCTGCTTCGGCAGATTGATGATTTCGATCTGTTGACAAGCACCGCATTCACAATCGATTCGCGCATAATCATTTTGTTGGAGCACATCGTTTACCATGTAGGTAATCGCCCTGCAATCACCGTTCATCAGCTGATTCCCGTTTTCATCACACTGCACAAGCGTATATTGAACTCCTTTACAATCCTCCAGTCGTAAATATGCCTCTCCGTTTTGTAAACAAAGAGGATATACGACATCACCTCCGGATGAATCAGATATCCTTACATATCTGGTATCACATGCCGTAGTTCTATTGCCGTTTTCATCCTGATCCAGCAAACGAATGTCTAAAGCCATCGCATGTTCATCCTCCCTGTTTTGATTCACTGTTTGAATCAATGACGGGTGTGTCCATGCCCATAACGCTCTCAACAAGTGTTTGTTCATTTGTATCCTCCTCTTCCTGTTATATCTCAATCACTGAGTGTAAGACATTCTAGTATATGAGACATATGACCAAAAAGCGAATACATTTTGATAAAAAAATCCGAAAAACACAAAAAAAGAGTGGATACGCCTATACAAACTCGGCCCACTCTTTCTTTATCAGCGATTGCTTAAGCACTCCTTAAAGAAGCTGTAATAGGAATCGATCTGTTCGCGATAAATCGAATTTTTCATCGATATCATATTAAATTCACGCATCAAGGAGAAGTTCTTTACCTTGCGTGTCGCTAAGCGTTTTTCCTCTAATTCTTTACGTACCGCGCTTTCATACAGGAAGGAGATACCGGTACCGCCCTGTACCATTTCCTTAATCATATTGATATGTGAAATTTGTGTACATTTCGCAAAATTATCCAAGGATAAATTATTTTGTTCCAGCGCTTGTATAAAGATTTCTCTTGTACCGCATCCCGACTCTCTGACAAAAAGTCGCTCCTTTAATAAAGCATCGATCGTAATCGTTTTTTGATGCACAAGCGGATGATTCGGCGGCAGAATTAAAATCATTTCCTCTTTTTTCAATAATGATGTATGAAATTCCTCTTTATTGAATAAGCCTTCCACAAGCGCAAATTCCAGCTTTCCGTCTCTTACATCCTTGACAAGCATTTCGGTATTTTCAAGTGTCAGCTGTAAATCAAGCTCATTGTTTCGCTCGTAAAGTGCTATCAGCATTTCAGGAAGCAGATATTCACCGATCGTCAAAGTTGCGCCCAGCTGTATTTTCTCCTTTGGATCGGAAAGCTGCTGAAGCTCTTGAAGCAGCTGCTCCGTATTGGATAAAATACTGAGCGCATAACGATACAGGTATTCTCCCTCCTTCGTCAATTCCAAATGCTTACGCTCATAATGAAACAGACGCACCTTGTATTTGCGTTCTAAGTATTTGATGTGCTGCGTTACGGCAGGCTGAGTGATATGCAGATTCTGAGCTGTCTTTGTGTAGTTCATTGTTTCATGCAAATCCATAAAGGTTAATAAGCGATAATCGATCATAGCTGTCTCCTCTTTTCTCGTACGTCATATATCATAACTCTTTTATAATTAATTTTCAATATATTAATACAACAATTCATGTTTAATAAGTATAAGTTATATAAAAGTGATGTTTTTACAGTAAAGATATTGCCTTGTTCATTTATAAATTCACAGCACTTTTCCTTCTCTTATATAAAGAAAAACTTTTCTATGAAAAAAGGACATGTTTCTTTATACTGGATAATATTCATTCAAATCAGAACTTACAACGCATATCTAATCATTGTTATCATTCTGATTTTGATAATCAATATCAATGACATTGGTTTGAATCACCGAGGTAAACGGATAAAAATTCACATAATCCCGTTCATAGAGATTTGCAAAATAGGTATAGATAGGCACTAAGATCATACAGCTGATCAACAGATGAACCGCTTCAAGCGCCAAATAGCCGTAAGCATAGGAGGCTGCACCTGAATGCAGGGCATGCTTCAACAGCTCAATGATCGTTGTCGCGTCTTTAAACAGAAGCTCAGATACCAAATATTGATTCAACAGCTGATAGATCAAAAGCCAGATCAAAAACGGTGCACAGATATAGATGATATCCCGCAGTTTGAAAAGCATCAGGCGAAAGGAGTTGTTTACGATATTCATAGCGCCCTTAACTCCGTCATAAATCGCAAACGCAATAAATAAGGATACACTGCTGAACAGTATCTGTATCAACAATGTCAGGAATATCGTCACTAACGGCATCAGCGTAGCTGCAAATTGCGCAAGCAAAAGTAAACCGAGCTGCAGGATTTCAAATAATACGGCGCTGACGATATGCAGCGTACTTTTGCGAAAGGAATAGCGTATATCCTCTGTTTGAAAGCGTTCATTGCGTACACATTTGATAAATAAAAAATAAACAGTATTACGGATAATGATCATACTCAGCATAATCAGCAGATAAATCGGATACCACAGGGTATAATTCACCACAACCGACAGCGGAAATAAAATATTTAAGATTGATGTGCCCAAGGTACAAAGCATTAAAATTCCCACATATCGTAAATACTTTCCTTTCAGCTGCTTTTTCAGCAATTCACTTATTTCCTTCATCTCCATAGCTAAATCCTCCGTTGATTTATGTTTATACGCTATTATAGCATAAAGTGCAGTAAAAAACAGGATTTCGCCTAAATCGATTCCGATATTACGGCTTTCTCCTGTTGCGGATGATTCACATTTCGTTTCAAATAACGTATCAGCTTATGACGACTGACACATTTTAAGCAAATCCTTTTTTGATTTCGAAGCGTTACGATCAAGGTATCGTATTCACTGCTCGACTCTATTTCCCATGCCAAGATATCATTCCAAAATAACAGAAAGCATTCATCACGATAGGCATTGGTGCGATAAAAAACACAGTAGTCGTCATAGAATTCGACAAGCCGCTCATTCTTTATAAACAAAAAGCTGTATACGGAGCTGAACAAAAATACTATTCCGAGGATCATATATTTCTCTTTCAGCAGCAACAGCAATCCGATGATTCCGATAATCGCAAACAGCAAATAGGGCTTGGCATTGATGCAGGCAATACACTTATGCCCCTGAGGTAAATTTCTGATTTTTATTGATTGACTGCGTACATCCACTTTTTCACCTTCTCTTGTTTATTATATTCTTTTTTTTATTCATTTCAATACAATCACATAATTCCACTTATTCTGCATATAATTACACAGAGAATTTAAAACTATATTGCCGGATAACTGCTTTCTTATCGGATAAGTTTATCCTCAGCATTGATAAATCAAGTGATTAATGCTATGATAACGTAGGAAAAGATATTGCTTATAAATAGACTATAATAAAAAACTTTAGAAAAATAAAGCAGTGCTGTAACAAAACCATGGATACCATAGAAGAAAGAAAATTGGAGATGCAGAAAATGATCGATTTTTCAAACTTGGAAAGCTATACGGAAAACAATCGAATAGAAGTCAAAAAAGCACAGGGCACTCTACCGAACAGTATCTGGGAAACCTACTCATCCTTCGCAAATACACTTGGCGGAATTATTTTACTCGGTGTCGCAGAAACTAAAAATAAATCATTGGTACCGATAGGTTTGTCTGACCCTGAAAAGCTGATAAAAGATTTTTGGTATATTATCAATAATCAAAATAAAATTAATATCAATATTTTAACAAGCAGTGATGTTTTCATCCAAGAAATAAACGGCAAAAGCATCGTTGTCATCAATGTTCCGAGAGCACAAAGATTTTATAAGCCTGTTTATATAAACGGGAATCCTGTTTCCGGTACCTATCGCAGAAACGGTGAAGGCGATTATCATGTGAACAATGAAGAACTGAAGGAAATGTATCGAGAAGCAAATGTTAAGGCACAGGATATTATGATAATAGAAGCCATGGATACTTCCCTCTTATGCAGCGACAGCATCAACAGCTATCGGCAGCGAATGAAATTATCTCGTCCCGGCCATATTTGGGAAGGCTTAAGTGATGAAGTGTTTCTAATGAAATTAGGTGCTGCGGGAATCGGAGCTGACGGTAAAATTCACCCTACGGCTGCAGGACTTTTAATGTTTGGATATGAAAGTGATATTGTCCGTAAATTTCCGAATTATTTTCTTGATTATCGTGAGGATTATGATAATTCCACACGATGGACCGATCGCATTCAGTCCTCCTCCGGTGATTGGAGCGGGAATGTTTATGATTTTTATTTCCGAGTATATAATAAACTGCAGCAGGACATCAAGGTTCCCTTTAAATTAGAAGGTAATATGCGGATCGATGATACACCTGTTCATATGGCAATTCGTGAGGCTCTTGCCAACTGTATCATCAATGCGGATTATTACGGCAGACAAGGCTTAGTCGTTATAAAAACCAAGGACAGCATCTTGCTTTCCAATCCGGGTGATTTCAGAATCGAATTGGATGCAGCAAAATCAGGCGGCTATTCAGATCCGCGCAACAGCACCTTAATGAAAATGTTTAATTTGATCGATATCGGTGAACGTGCAGGAAGCGGAATTCCAAGCATCTATTATATATGGGAGAAGCAAGGATTGAATGAACCGTATTTCCGACAATCCTTTGAGCCAAACAGAATTACTCTTGTTTTACCGATCACAAAAGATGATGATAAAAAATCGGCGATAAAAATCGGCGATAAAAAATCGGCGATAAAATCAGCTAAGATTGATCGAATCATTGAATATTTAACGGATCATGCAGAAGCAAAAGCCAGCGAGTTGGCAGAATACAGCGGTCTGAAGGCCTCAAGAGTCAGAGACTATCTGAAATTTCTTGTAGAGGAAGGCACCGTTACAGCAGAAGGCTCAAATCGAAACAGAATCTATAAACTGAAATCATAACCCATTCATTAATTAGACAGGAAGTGATTTGATTGAATTTTAACGAATTTATAGATACAATTACTACATGGGGCAGTAACACAGATTTTTTGAAATACTCCCTCTTTACTACGATTACCACTGCTTTAACACTGCTGATAGCGGCACGAATCGTCAATCATATATTTGCACGAATGATTCAGAAGCATTATCGACGCGATAATCTGAAATTCGTGCTGCGTTTAAAAACGATCGCAGTTTATATCATTGCCCTTTACGCCGTATTAGATTTATTTCAACCGTTTCAAACTCTCTTGAAAACATTATTGGCAAGCGGAGGTGTTATTGCGGTCGTCATCGGTTTGGCAGCGCAAGAGGCAGCCGGAAATTTTATCAACGGACTAATGATCGTAATGTTTAAGCCGTTTAAAATCGGTGATTTAATTAAAATCAACAACGGTGAACTGATCGGTACCGTAGAGGATATCTCTTTGCGTCATACCGTAATCAAAACCTTTGAAAATACTAAAATCATTGTACCGAACAGTGTAATCGACAAGGCGGTTTTGGAAAATGTTACCGCAGTCAATAATCACAAGGGCAATTTCTTAGAGCTGGAAATCAGCTATGAAAGCGATTTGGAGAAGGCGATGCAGATTATCAGTGAGGAAGTGAAAAAGCATCCTGATTATCTGGACGGCAGAACTGCAGAGGAAAAGAAACAAAATCAGCCTGAGGTTGTCATACGACTTGTTGATTTCGCAGAAAGCGGCTTAAAGCTTAAGGCAACCGTATACTCTGAAAATAACGCACAGGGCTATGCGATGCTTTCTGATATCAGAATCGCAATCAAAAAACGCTTTGATGAAGCAGGCATTGAGATTCCTTATCCGCATCGCAGCGTTATATTGAAACAAGAACATGATAAGAAAAACAGTGTTGACAAGCAAAATAACAAAGACGAAAGCGAAGCATCGCATAAGTGAGCGATGCTTTTTTAATAAAAACGATTCTATCATTTGATAGAACCATCGCTACTGAATTATTCGGGAACACTGCCTGCCGACTGCATGACCTCAATCGTAATTTGTTCCGCAAGGCTGTTTCTGCCGGCACTTTTTATCAAGGTCAAGGAAGTTGAGCGCTCATTCCCCTCTGTGAGTAGATCGACCGAAAGATTCACTGTAGCATGACCGACTCCCGTCACCTTGTTGACACGAAGCCAATTTTGATTGTTTTGAACTTGGATTGTCCACGGGCCCTGTGCCACAAGCTCTAACGGTACGGATTGTGCATCCTTAGAAAGCAGGAAATTGGATTTGCTTACACCTAACAGCGGTGGTGATGCCAATGTAACCTCAAAGCTTTGTTCCTCATATTCTACATCAACATTACCCTTCGTAAATGTATTCACAATATGCTTCGGTGATTGTGATCCGCTGTAGCGTGAGATCGTATTCATCGTGGAAATGCGGAATAAGGATTCAAAGCTCTTATACTCATCACGCTTGCTTGTAGGAAACTTCCATACCCATGAATTTTTAGGTGAAAAGGCAGAGCGAGATAATGCCGCAGGCTCATACAGGTGCTGCCATTTTCCCAGGGAATGATTTTGGCGAGCGCGCTGAAAGGAATATTTCCATGAGGCAGAAGCAATTCCGGCACTTAAGGAAGTACCAACACATGTCACATCTTTCACCGTAAAGGAATAAGTATTACTGAAATTGGCACCGGCGGAAAAGGAGCCATTACCCTTAGCGACAGCACCGCCGTCCGATCCTGCTTCAAACCCGATCATACCGCCGATTTCAACACCTTCCGTTACCGAATGTGTGGTTTCATTGTTGATTGCCCCCGGCTCTGCATAGATTAAATCTGCCTCCAGTGTTTCGTCTTTATTCGTTTGCTTAATATCATTCTGCATCATACAGTAATTCACATAATTTAGGCAGACATCGCCATCTCCCACATACCAGCTTTCACCGTTCGCATCTACTCTTGCCCCTGCCCATTTATATGTGTACCCATTACCGCCGCTTACCATCGCATCCTGCTTGATAAAAAACCAATCCTCTCCGCCGTCGGCATCCTCTCCCATATATTTATGTGCAGATACGACATAATAGCTGCAGGAGCATGGCTTTTCTGCCAATTCAAATTTATGCGTGATTACATGCTGCATAGCTGCTTCATAGAGATTTGTATTAGAATATTCCAGTGCCTTCGCTGCCTCCGATTCTAATGCTCGTTGCTTCAGCACTTCTTCCTCTGTTTCCAAATCCAAAAACTGCACAACACTTTCCGCAATCGCCTGTACGTTCTTTTCATGTGATTCTAAAATACGACAGATGCCGTCTTTACAGCATTTGATTCCAAACAGACTATGTCGATGTCCTTTGGTTTCTGCGGTAAAATAATTTTTACCCTTCAAGCGGTGAAATACACGATTTACCTCACTGTTTGTAGGCTCATATAAAATAATCGCTTGATTGTTATGATAAAGCTGTTCCAATCGCTGTAATATCGAAAGCTCATTAATATCGATACCGTTACATAACACAATCATTGAACCGATTTCATCATTACTCTGTCGATCAAAATCCGCAATACAAACCTCGAAACCAAGCTTTTCGTTCACCGCAATCATCATCGCTTCGATTGCTCGATCGTCCGTGAGTGAAGCATTACTGAAATAAATCCGATTCGCTGCCATACGACTCCTCCTTTGACTGTTTTATCTTATGTGAGGTCAAATTTAGATATGTACATATCGAAGTATGAAGGCTTCGACAAATCATGCATAAAAAAATGATCTATCAGATAAATTGATAAATCATTTTCCAGCTTATTTCTTTCGTTTTGTTTTAGTGCTTTCTTTTCTGCGGTGCTCTTTCTTGTCCTTAGTACCTCTGTTTTTCTTTGCGGAATAATCAGAACGCTTATTACGCTTTCCGCCCTTTTTATTATAACCGGATGCATCTGATTTGCGCTTCGGTGCTTCATCAATTTGTACTTCTATCTGATGACCGCGAATTTGTGCTCCCTGCATTTTTTCCAATACGATGTCTACCTTCGCAGCATCTACATCGACTAAGGTGAAATTGGAACGAATGTCGATTCTTCCCAGTGCCTGTGCATTGATTCCGCATTCCTCAATAATTGCGGCTACGACATTACCTGTCTTGATATTGCAGTTTTTACCGATGCTTAAGTGCAAACGGATCGCATCAAAGCTTTCACTGTAGCGACGAATTGCGTCCTTATCCTCAATATCAATGATTTCATTCTTATAATTCATGGAAATCAAAGCACTGATAAGATTTTCAACTGCGATTCCTTCGGCCAATAGATCGTTGGCGATTTCCATTGAATCCTCATTGATGCCTTCATTACATGCAGTCAATACCTCATTAATAAAGTTCTTGCGGTTCAATGCTTCCAGCTGTTCGCTTGTCGGAAGCATACGCTTCACGATTTTTGTTTTTGTATCATACATGATTTCTTTCAGCTCTTTCAGCTGACGCTTTGCGCTCAATAAGGTAATTGCCTTGCCTTTTTTACCGGCGCGTCCTGTTCTTCCGACACGATGGATATAGTATTCATGATCCTGCGGAATATCAAAATTCACTACAAGCGCAATATCATCAACATCAATACCTCTGGCAGCTACATCGGTTGCGATCAGAATGGAGCATTTGCGCTCACGAAACTGATACATCACACGATCACGCGCAGCCTGCTTCATATCACCATGTAAGCCTACAGAGCGAATACCGCAATGATTCAGCTCCTCACATAATTCATCTACCATGCGCTTCGTATTACAGAAAATCATACATAAATCAGGATCATAGTGATTCAGCAGTACACGAAGTGCATTGAGCTTCTTACCGCGAGGAACCTCATAATAATACTGGTCAACGGTATCAATGGTACGCTGTGAGCTTTTGATTTGTACCTTGACGGGATCAACCTGAAATTTCTTTGTGATTTTCATTATTTCATTAGGCATTGTTGCTGAAAACAATATTGTCTGCGGATGCTTGTCCTCAGGCAATGATTTCAGAATTTCCTCAATATCCTCCTTAAAGCCCATATTCAGCATTTCATCTGCTTCATCAAGAATCACCATATCGCATTCCGTTAAACGCAGTGTTCTTCTTCTGAGGTGATCCATAATTCTGCCCGGTGTACCTACAACGATGGCACATCCTCGCTTTAACAGCTGTATCTGACGATCGATCGGCTGTCCGCCGTAGATCGGTGCTATCTTAATGCCTTCCTTATATTTTGAAAACTTTCTTAATTCAGTCGCAACCTGTTCCACCAATTCTCTTGTCGGACAGATAATCATCACTTTTGGATGCTTACGATAATCATTAATCATTTCAATCGCAGGAATACCGAAGGCTGCTGTTTTCCCTGTTCCTGTATTTGATAAACCAAGAACGTCATGTCCTTCTAATATTGCCGGTATTGCGGAAGCTTGAATCGGCGTTGCCTCCTCATAGCCCATTTCACTTACCGCTCTGATAATTTCATCACTGATTGGTAATTCATTAAATTTACTCATTACTACCTCTTTCTATATATTTATATTTATAACTTATTAAGTGTATCATACGATATGACCTAGGTCAAATCTTTTTTCTTGACCTCTTAATTATGGCTAAAATTGATAAATTTCAACGATTTTTTTGTTAAACTCCATAAATCGACATTTTTCGTAGTTTTGATAGGTTATACTATGTACGACAAGTGCTTAAGCTACACTTGTCGTATACGTAAATGAATCCCCTAAACTATCCCTAATTTACGTATATCATTCTATCCCTATAATACGGTAAAAGGCGCATCTCCCCTAAAAAAACGTGCGCCTTTTACTATGGCTTTTTAATATGAATATTCAAGTAAATGACGAAAACTTCAATATCGATGTAAAAAGGCGCATTCAACGCCTTTTTATTGTTAGAATGATCTGTCATTTGTATCGGAATCATATTTCCTTTTAAAAATCAGATACAATAGAGTTGCGATTGTGAAGCTGCATAAACCTTTATATAAGAATAAATTTGTTGTATCTCCAGTATTAGCTCCTCCCATGCTTGTCGCAGGATTATATTGTCCCTTTACTGAAGGATTGGGCTCAGTCGGTTTCGTTGGTTCACTAAAATCCATTGTATCGTATGGTAAATCTCCATCGACATTTTTATTTGGTTTCCACTCTGTGATTTCATGAATATTTTCGTTAGGCTTACCGTCTCCGTCCGTATCTACATTTACATCAGGTTTGCCATCACCGTCACTGTCTATATCGATATCAGGGATGCCATCTCCATCCACATCGATGTTGATATCGGGATTACCATTACCGTCTAAATCAATGTTGATATCCGGTCTGCCGTCTTTGTCTGAATCAATGTTAAGTAACGGCTTGATATCCTTCATTGTATCGTAACTGAATTTTTGATAGGTATAGTTTTTATCAGGCATCCAATTAGTAAGCTCTACGATATTAATATTAGGATTGATACCGTCCTTTGAGATATTGATATCTGCCTTCATATCACCGTCACTGTCAATGTTGACATTAGGGATTCCATCATTATCGGTATCAACATTAATTACTGCCTTAACGCTTGTACCTGTACAATACTCCTCAAGAATTCCGTTATCATCATCTTGTTTGACACACTTTGTCGGTTTCCAATCGCTTTTCTTTAGAATCACTAGGTTAAGGTCCGGTTTACCATCATTGTCGGTATCAATATTCAAGTCCGGCTTGCCGTCGCCGTCACTGTCGATATTCAAATCAGGGATGCCGTCATTATTTCTGTCTCCGTTGATTACGATCCATTTACTTTCATCATTTGGGTCTTTCCATTTGATGTTTAAATCAGGACAGCCATCACCATCAGGATCATTGAAATCCGGTTTACCGTCTTTGTCTACATCCACATCGATTTTCTTTAAGGTTACCTCATGACAGCTCTCGGTATTTGTGTTTCCTGCATTGTCGGTAGGTATTACGCATACCTTGTATTTTCCTACTGTTTCACTGATTGTAATGCTTGCCTTTTCACTTGTGACAGCTAGTGTTCCGGCCTTGATTGGTTCCTCGGCTCCGTCTACAATTTTATATACCTTATATTCGATTTCTTTTGTGCCGCTTACCTTCAAATTATCTTTGGAATCATCGGTCGTAATCTCAAACGCTGTTCCCGGCTTAAAGAAGATTCCGCCGCTTAGTTTATTGATGATATCTTGAAGTTTGTTGTTGGTATCCTTCGCCTTGATTCCTTTGACCTTCGGAGCTGTCTTATCAATCTTGATGATTTCCTGTTTCTCTTTCGTGATCGCTCCACTGTTCTTTTTCATCCAAAAGCTTTGATTATTCTCACCTTCTTTTGTGACTGTTACTTGATTCGGCTTCCATGTGCTTTGATCTAACGATAGGTTACTATAATCACTGTGATCGCTGATGATGTTCACATCCTTATTTGTCCATCCGCCTGTATATAAGGTGTTGTTTCCGTCATCAAGCTCTAAATGATACCAATCATCCTCAATGTTTTCCTCAGTTATTTTTAAGGTTCCCTCTTTAAAAGTAAAGCTGTAATTTGGATAAGTCTTGTTTAATGTGTTACTGTCTCCCTTGATTGGATAAGCTCCTGCATTGCTGTTTGTTTTCGCTGTAGTACTCAGCTTGATATCATTTGCCTGTATCACATCTTGTACTCCGCTCCATGTGACTAGCTGTGATTTGAAGTCTTGATACGTTAGCGTAGGATTGGATTCTCCCTTCAGTTTTGCCTTATCATCGATGATGATTTCGATTGGTTTTGGAAGTACCTGTACCGTTATCGTTTTACTTAGCGGTACTTCTCCATCTGCCGTTCTTGTCACCTTGATTTGAATGCTTGTACTTCCGCTGTACTTCAACGCATCAAATTCCGCTTTGTTTCCCGTTACTATCGGATTGGAGATGTAGGTCGTATTGTCTACCGCAAAGGTATACTGTACATTCGTACTGCTTGAATCATCCTGCAGACTTCGAATTGTGAAGTGATCGCCATAGATGATTTTGCCCGGTCGATTGATCGCCAATGTATTCTCATTCGGACCCATGATGTGCATCATGCCGTCTGTTTCTACCTTGTTGTAGTTTCGATTACCCGGCTTCTCCACATGCAGCGGGATATCTAACCCATTATTTCCGCTGTAGCTGTATTCGATATTCACTCCGTCATTCGTCCATGCGATCGATGTACTTATGCTTGAATCAATCGTGATATAGTAATCGGTATCATTCACCGTTACTCCGCCTTCATTACTTGAAATATCCTGTTCATTGATGACAGGCGTTACCGTTCCGTTTCCGCTTGTCGCATAGGTGATTCCCGCAAACGATATCGTTTGATTTGCTTTTGTGATATTGATCGGCAGTTCGATCGTTTTATCTGCGTAATTTCCGCTCGGATCATGACTCGTTGCTTCTACAATGACCTTGCCTATTTGACTTGGTGAAATACTCGCATTCAGTATTGTTACTAACCCTGTCGGACTTACCGATATCACATCGGTCGGACTTCCGTTTTTCAGTTTGTAGGTTACTGTAGAGCCTGTTGGATTCCCTGCCGTATATAATTGAATCGTTTTATTTGGTGCGTATACTTCACTGATCGCATTATACTTGTTGCTTGTTTTAGGAAGTTCATTTCCTGCGTTATCTGTATAGATGAAATTCTGTGTTCCCGCTGTGACTGTAAAGGTCAGCTCAGCACTTGCGTTGGCCTGTCCTGCAGCTCCGTTTTTCTCTGCGACAATGATGACCGTTCCTACTCCGTTGATCGTTATCGCTCCGCTGCTCGGATTCACTGTGATTACATTTGTTGAGCCATCCTTGATTCGATAAGTAACCGGATTATTATTGGTGCTTCCCTTTACAGTCGCATATACGACAACTCCGGTATCTGTTGCCTTCACACTCTTTGTCGTTATCATCGTATTTGAGCTGCTGTTCTCATAAAACTTCAGATTCTCTGCCGCCGACATTCCGACATTGACAGTAACCGTAACATCCTTACTGCTCCAGTGATCACTTACTGTAACCACAAAGCTATAAGACCCTACAGCCAAATTCACATTTGTAGTAATAACACCGCTGTTTGGATTCACATGAAAGAAGCTGCTGTTGGCTCCCGACTTCATTGCATAACTGTAGGTAGTCGTACTGCCGCCGATCGTATCGGGAGTACCGAGTGTTCCTTGTACGGTGCCGATTACTCCGCCTGTCTTTATATTCGTATCAGAAGCGGTAAAGGTAGGTACCGTTGTATCTGATGAATTACTGTGCGGTGTTACACTTCCGTCTACCTCACGGTAGATTACGATTTCTTTTTCAACAAAGGCAGAATTATAATTATCATTTCCTGTACTTGGATCATCATCTACCGTTGCCCTTATCTTTACCTTGCCATATGCACCGCCTCCTCTATAGGTAAGGGCTCCGGTATCCGGGTCTATCGTAACCAAGGAAATATCCCCACCACTTACACTATACGTTATCTTAGTATCTGCATTAGGAGTCGCAGTTGCGGTTTCATTCCAAGCTGTAGCTGCAGCTGCGATTGATTTCTTGGTAGTACTCGTGTCATCAAAGGAAATTGTTGTATTTGTCTTTTCTACCGTAAATGAGGTACAGACCCTAGAATCTGAAGTAGCAGTCACAGGATCACCGTTCGCATCCTTAGCATTTATACAGAATTTATAGGTTCCTGCCTTCAATCCTCCATTTACTAAATCAGGCGCATTACTTTTTATTTTCACATCTAAACTTGTACTGCTTGAAGCACCGCTGCTCAATCCGTCAATCTCAAAGTTCTTGTAGGTGTTGTCACCTCCGTTGCTTTCTAATGTATAAGTCAGCGGATGTGCGCCAAGTGAAATAACATTGACTTCTCCCACCTTTTGCGACGCATTTACATTCTTAGAAAACTCATAATCCTTTCCTGCGCTTGCGCCGCTTTGCGGCTGCCTGTTATATGAAATCTGATGAGGAGCAACAATCTCTAAACTTTTCATCGATGAAATCTGAGAGGATTTTGTCGGGCGGTCAGACGTTGTATCAAAATGTTCATTCGCTACTGCGATTTTGTATTCACCGGTCGGGATACCGTTTAAATCCAGTTGATTCCCGCTCAGTGCCTTATAGTACAATAAATTTGTACCTGTATTATCGAAAATATAAACACATAAGGTATCTGAAGCATAGGCATCTAATTGAACGATTTCATCCCGTATCACCTTTTTTCCGCTTACGGAGTTACCGTGATATTTTATATCTGTAAATACTACGCTGTATGCTGCATCCTCATAGCGTATTTTAAATACATTCCCTTGATTTTGAATATCGTATAATGTATCCTTTTGATAGTTTGCATCCAATACTGCAGTAATGCGGTTATTGTCAATTTGAATAAATGGGCGAACATCGGCCATAAACCAACCGCCTGCATTGTTCTTATGATAGGCCCATGTAAACTCTACCCAATCTGCATAAGCATATCCGCCCGGTGCTGAATATCCGGTTCTGAAAAATGGACCGCATATACCGGAGCCGAAGCCGCCGGGACTATATGCATCGTACACAGGCTTTGACAGCGCAAAATAGCTGTTTCCGGCATCAAGTAATTGTGCTCTGTTTGTGATACCGAGTGTTCCGCCGTTATCTATTTGTTCAGGAGAAGGTATAAAGGCTCGCTTTAACCCTCCGACTGATATATTTGTTTGATCGATGATATCTGTTTTTTCAAAATCATTATTTTGATTACCGGCATAAAATGCATCGTCAAAGGCCTTTGCGGAAACATAAACAGGAGAATCATGCTTACCCGGCACCGTACTTACAAAATCACAATATGCCGCAACTGTAGCTGCCGGCTGTGAAAAATTGTTTGTTGCACTGGTACACAGATTGACTCTGTCTGTTTTTGTAGAGAGTGTGTAACCGGAAGCAATCGGCGCATGAACATCCCATATGATTTCCTGGTTGGAAGCATCAGTCCCTATTACAACCTGATAACCTGTTTTCAGCTGAGCGACATTCAGTGCTGATGCAGCATTTAAGTTTTGGTTATAATACGTATAGCCTATTGAAAAGGCTATGAGCAGCATTATAAATACAACTAATATTTTCTTTTTCATGTTGGTCTCCTCTCTTATTGTCTACAAATGTAGACTTAAAGAGAGATAGGAAAAAGTTATTGAAATATATGTTTCTTAATAGAAAAACAGGCATTTTTGATTAAAAAACACCTGTTCAGAATCGTCTACCTAACTAGACTTTTATTTATTGAAATGTATCTTTCTTATATTTATATATCAGATAGTTTATTAAACCGATCATAAGCATAGTTAAACTGATGTATAACATTAAATTCGTATTATCTCCGGTATTAGCTCCGCCCATGCTTGTCGCAGGATTATATTGTCCCTTTACTGAAGGATTGGGCTCAGTCGGTTTCGTTGGTTCACTGAAATCCATTGTATCGTATGGTAAATCTCCATCGACATTTTTATTTGGTTTCCATTCTGTGATTTCATGAATATTTTCGTTAGGCTTACCGTCTCCGTCCGTATCTACATTTACATCAGGCTTTCCATCACCGTCACTGTCTATATCGATATCAGGGATTCCATCTCCATCCACATCGATGTTGATATCGGGATTACCATCACCGTCTAAATCAATGTTGATATCCGGTCTGCCGTCTTTGTCTGAATCAATGTTAAGTAACGGCTTGATATCCTTCATTGTATCGTAACTGAATTTTTGATAGGTATAGTTTTTATCAGGCATCCAATTAGTAAGCTCTACGATATTAATATTAGGATTGATACCATCCTTTGAGATATTAATATCTGCCTTCATATCACCGTCACTGTCAATGTTGACATTAGGGATTCCATCGTTATCCGTATCAACATTAATTACTGCCTTAACGCTTGTACCTGTACAATACTCCTCAAGAATTCCGTTATCATCATCTTGTTTGACACACTTTGTCGGTTTCCAATCGCTTTTCTTTAGAATCACTAGGTTAAGGTCCGGTTTACCATCATTGTCGGTATCAATATTCAAGTCCGGCTTGCCGTCGCCGTCACTGTCGATATTCAAATCAGGGATGCCGTCATTATTTCTGTCTCCGTTGATGACGATCCATTTACTTTCATCATTTGGGTCTTTCCATTTGATGTTTAAATCAGGACAGCCATCACCATCAGGATCATTGAAATCCGGTTTACCGTCTTTGTCTACATCCACATCAATTTTCTTAAGCTCCACCTCATGACAGGTTTCGGCATTCGTATTTCCTGCGTTGTCCGTAGGTATCACACATATCTTGTATTTTCCTACTGTTTCACTGATCGTTATCTTTGCCTTTTCATTCGTTACGGTCAATGTTCCGTCTTTGATTGCTTCCTCATTGCCATCAGTCAGCTTGTATATTTTATAGCTGAGTTCCTTTGTTCCGCTTACCTTTAAATCATCCTTCGCATCACTTGTCGTTATCTCAAATGAGGTTCCCGGCTTAAAGAAGATTCCGCCTGTCAGCTTGTTGATAATGTTTTGTAAGGTGTTGTTGGTATCCTTCGCCTTGAATCCTTTGACCTTTGGAGCTGTCTTATCAATCTTGATGATTTCCTGTTTCTCTTTCGTGATCGCTCCGCTGTCCTTTTTCATCCAAAAGCTTTGGTTCGTTTCTCCCTCTTTTGCCACTGTGACTTGGTTTGGCTTCCATGTGCTTTGGTCTAAGGATAGATTGGTATACTCGTTGTGACCGCTGATGATGTTCACATCCTTATTTGTCCATCCGCCTGTATATAAGGTATTGCTTCCGTCATCAAGCTCTAAATGATACCAGTTGTCCTGTATGTTCTCCTCTTTGACTTTCAGTGTTCCCTCTTTGAATGTAAAGGTATAGTTTGGATAAGCTGTATTTAATAGGTTACTGTCTCCCTTAATCGGATAAGTTCCTGCATTACTGTTTGTTGTCGCCGTAGTACTCAGCTTGATATCATTTTCCTCGATGATATCCTGTACCCCGTTCCATGATACTAACTGACTTCTGAAGTCTTGATAAGTTAATGTCGGATTCACTTCTCCTTTATACTTCTCTTTATCATCAATGATGATTTCGATCGGTTTCGGCAACACCTGTACACTTATCGTTTTACTTAACGGTACCTCTCCGTCTGCCGTTCTTGTCACCTTGATTTGGATATTTGTACTTCCGCTGTACTTTAATGCATCAAATTCCGCTTTGTTGCCGGTTACTGTCGCATTTGAGATATACGTTGTGTTATCTACCTCGAACGTATATTTCACATTGATACTGCTACTGTCATCCTGTAGGCTTCGGATTGTGAAATGATCGCCGTAAATGATTTTTCCCGGTCGATTCAACGCCAATGTATTCTCATTCGGTCCCATGATGTGCATCATACCGTCTGTTTCTGCCTTATTATAGTTTCGATTCCCCGGCTTCTCTACATGCAGCGGAATATCTAACCCATTATCTCCGCTGTAGCTGTAGTCAATGTTCACTCCGTCATTCGTCCATGCGATCGATGTGCTGATACTGTTATCTATCGTTATGAAGTAATCTGTATCATTCACCGTTACTCCGCTGGCATTACTTGAGATATCCTGTTCATTGATGACCGGTGTTACCGTTCCGTTTCCGCTTGTCGCATAGGTGATTCCCGCAAACGATATCGTTTGATTTGCCTTTGTGATATTGATCGCTATCTCTATCGTTTTATCACTGTAGTTTCCTGTAGGATCATGACTCGTTGCCTCTACGATTACCTTATCTATTTGACTCGGTGATATACTCGCATTTAATACCGTTACTTCTCCTGTTGTACTGTCTACCGATATCACATCAGTCGGACTTCCTGCCTTTAAACGGTATGTTACTGTACTGCCTGTCGGATTCCCTGCCGTATATAATTGAATCGTTTTATTTGGTGCGTATACTTCACTGATCGCATTATACTTGTTGCTTGTTTTAGGAAGCTCATTTCCTGCGCTGTCTGTATAAATGAATTCTTGTGTTCCCGCTGTGACTGTGAAGGTCAAATATGATATCGCATCTGCCTGTCCTGCGGCTCCTTGTTTCTCTGCGACGATCTTGACTGTTCCTACTCCGTGAATCGTGATCGCTCCGCTTGTTGGATTTACCTCAATCACATTCGTTGAGCCGTCTTGAATACTGTATTTCACAGGATTGGTATTACTGCTTCCTTTGACTGTTGCGTAGACCGTCACTCCTGTGTCTGTCAAACACGCACTCTTTGAGGTTATCACTGTATTTGATGTACTGTTCTCATAAAACTTCAGATTCTCTGCCGCAGCTACTCCTACATTGATTGTCACCGGGATTTCCTTTGTGCTCCAGTTATCACTTACTGTTACTGTGATATGATAGCTGTTTACTCCTAAATTCGCTGTTGTCTTGATGACACCGGTATTTGGATCAACACTAAAGAAGCTCGCATTTCCTACTCCCGGTTTTAAACCATAATGATAAGTCGTTGTACTTCCGCCTATCGTATCGGGTGTACCAAGTGTTCCGTGAATCGTACCGATGATACCCCCTGTTCTGACATTGGAATCAGAAGCTGTAAAGGTAGGAATCGTTGTATCTGATGAATTGGCATGCGGTGTCACACTTCCGTCTACCTCTCGATAGATCACGATTTCTTTTTCAACAAAGGCAGAATTATAATTATCATTTCCCGTTGTCGGATCATCATCAACCGTTGCCCTTATCTTTACCTTACCAAACGCATTGCTTCCTGTATAAGTAATCGCTCCTGTATCAGGATTAATTGAAATCAGTGATACATCACCACCCGTAATACTATAGGTTATCTTAGTCCCCGTACTTGGAGTCGCAGTCGCTGTTTCATTCCAAGCAGTAGCAGCATCTGCGATTGATTTCTTAGTAGTACTCGGATCATCAAAAGCAATCGTCGGATTTGTCTTTTCTACCGTAAATGAGGTACAAACCTTTTCGGTCGGATTACCGCTTGTATCGACAGGATAACCATTCGCATCTACTGCAGTGATACAAAATTTATAATTCCCTGCCTTCAACCCGCCATTTACTAAATCAGGCGCTCCGCTTTTGATTTTCACATTCAGCGGTGTATTGCTTGAAGCATTATTAGAATCTAAACCATCAATTTCAAAATTTTGATAAGTATTATCACCGTTAGTTTCTACACTATATGTCAGCGGAGTTACACCGGTTGGACTCGCCGTAACCTTACCTACTGCCTGACCGGCATTCACATTCTTACCGAATTCATAATCAATTCCTGCAGAAGCTCCGCTTTGCGGTGTTTTGGTATAAGTAAGCTTATGCGGTTCTACGATGGTCACATCGTATACGTTGTTACTAAAATCTGATACTGCATTCGGCTGATTATCTCCTGTTTCAAATTCATTGACCAATTTGATCACAAAATTATCTCCGACATTAAAACCGCTCGTATCTATTTCTATTTGTCCCGTGGCTGTACTCACATCAAAATTCTGATAGAATGCAATATTTCCACTCCTATCAAAGAGTAATGCCGAGATATGCTGACCAGGAATTGCATTTGTATAATCAATTTTAATCGTGTCTCCTTTTGCATAGTTTCCAGTTTTTGACGCTATGATCGGTGCAGAAATGGCGTGATCGATTATACGAAGCTTTAATGTTGCACTTTTATCATTTCTATCAATAGTATGCAGAATATGATCTGGTAAATCTATTTCTAATGCAAAAGCAATCTTTGATGTATCCAAAATAACTGCTGGACGTATTGCATAGGAAAAGTAAGTTGTTTTACCACCTAGGATATCCCAATACTTCCATGAAACCAGACTAGGATGTACCGTTGAATATACAGGCGCATAAATACCACCTATAGTACTTGGAATCGTATAGCTAGACTGCTTGACCCATACATTATCCCATGTACACATTACCTCACAAGGCAATCCCGTATCACAAACATGTTGGTTAGAGTCATCACATGTATATACTTTTAATGATGGAGCATTCAAATAACCTGCATTTAACCCAAGAGTCCCACCAAAGCCTGCACCAACAATACCCCCGGTAAATATTTCTGTCGCAGAGGGTATAAATACATTGCCTAGAGTCACTATATTCGCAGCAGCATTTAAAGAATTATTTACCGCATTCTCTGTCTCAAATAATGTTGTATCTGTATAGTTAATCGTTGTTCCAATACACGCTCCTTTACAAAGGGTTGTTCGACGGACGCTCCCATAAGACATTGCCAATGCCCCTCCGTTTACTCCTCCTTTCAAAAGTTCAAATTCGACATCCTTTCCGTTATAAGACCCAAATATAAATTTACTGCCTTGCGTATTGGTGTCTCTTGTATCTAATATTTGGACACCTAGTGATGCACTGATATTATGACTGTAAAAGCCATACACAAATGAAAAAGTTCCGATTAATGTAAATAACATAATCAATATTTTCTTTCTCATAACCATCATCCTTTCTCTTTTGTCTACAAATGTAGACGATTCTGAACAGGTGTTTTTTAATCGAAAATGCCTGTTTTTCTATTCAGAAACATATATTTCAATAACTTTTTCCTATCTCTCTTTAAGTCTACCTAACTAGACTTTTATTTATTGAAATGTATCTTTCTTATATTTATATATCAGATAGTTTATTAAACCGATCATAAGCATAGTTAAACTGATGTATAACATTAAATTCGTATTATCTCCAGTATTAGCTCCGCCCATGCTTGTCGCAGGATTATATTGTCCCTTTACTGAAGGATTGGGCTCAGTCGGTTTCGTTGGTTCACTGAAATCCATTGTATCGTATGGTAAATCTCCATCGACATTTTTATTTGGTTTCCATTCTGTGATTTTATGAATATTTTCGTTAGGCTTACCGTCACCATCCGTATCTACATTTACATCAGGCTTTCCATCACCGTCGCTGTCTATATCGATATCAGGGATTCCATCTCCATCCACATCGATGTTGATATCGGGATTACCATCACCGTCTAAATCAATGTTGATATCCGGTCTCCCGTCTTTGTCTGAATCAATGTTAAGTAACGGCTTGATATCCTTCATTGTATCGTAACTAAATTTTTGATATGTGTAGTTTTTATCAGGTATCCAATTAGTAAGCTCTACAATATTAATATTTGGATTTATACCGTCCTTTGAGATATTGATATCAGCCTTCAAATCACCGTCACTGTCAATGTTGATATTAGGGATTCCATCGTTATCCGTATCAACATTAATTACTGCCTTAACGCTTGTACCTGTACAGTATTCCTCAAGGATTCCGTTGTCAGGGTCTGCCTTGACACACTTTGTCGGCTTCCAATCACTTTTCTTTAATATGACAAGATTAAGGTCAGGTTTCCCATCGTTATCTGTATCAACATTCAAATCAGGCTTGCCGTCTCCGTCACTGTCAATATTTAAGTCAGGTAAGCCATCGTAATCGCGATCACCGTTGATTACGATCCATTTGGTTTCATCATCTGGATCCTTCCATTTGATGTTTAAATCAGGACAGCCGTCACCGTCAGGATCATTAAAGTCAGGCTTACCGTCACCATCTACATCAACATCGATTTTCTTTAGCTCTACCTCATGACAGCTTTCCGTATTTGTATTTCCTGCATGATCACTCGGTATCACGCATACTTTATAAGTTCCCGTTGTTTCACTGATTGTGATGCTTGCCTTTTCATTTGTAACTGCTAAATTACCTTCCTTTATTAACTCATCTCTGGCTCTTGATTGTTTCTCTGTTTTGTATACCTTATATGATATTTCCTTTGTGCCGCTTACCTTTAAATCATCCTTTGTATCATCCGTCGTTATCTCAAACGACGTTCCCGGCTTAAAGAAGATTCCGCCACTTAGCTTATTGATGATGTCTTGAAGCTTATTGTTTGTATCTTTGGCTTTAATATTTTTTACCTTCGGTGCTGTTTTGTCTATCTTGATGACTTCCTGCTTCTCTTTCGTGATTGCGCCGCTGTCCTTTTTCATCCAAAAGCTTTGGTTCGTCTCTCCTTCTTTTGTCACTGTGACTTGATTCGGATTCCATGTACTTTCATCTAATGATAAATTGATATACTCATTATGATCGCTGATAATATTGACGTTTTGATTTGTCCAATCACCTGTATAGGCAGTGTTGTTTCCGTCATCTAATTCTAAGTGATACCAATCATCCTCAATGTTTTCCTCAGTTATTTTTAAGGTTCCCTCTTTAAAAGTAAAGCTGTAATTTGGATAAGTCTTGTTTAATGTGTTACTGTCTCCCTTGATTGGATAAGCTCCTGCGTTACTATCTGTTTTTGCGGTTGTGCTTAGCTTAATATCATTTTCCTGTATTACATCCTGCACGCCGTTCCAGGATACTAACTCACTTCTGAAATCTTGATATGTCAATGTTGGATTCTGTTCGCCCTTTAGCTTTTCTTTATCATCGATGATGATTTCAATCGGCTTCGGTAATACCGTTACATGTACTTGTTTACTTAACGGTGTTTCTCCGTCCGCTGTTCTTGTCACCGTGATTGTTGTCTTATTGCTTCCGCTGAATTGTTTCGCATCAAACTCGGCACTGTTACCATTCACTGTTGGACTAGAGATATAGGTCGTTTTATCAACCTCGAAGGTATATTGTACATTCGTGCTGTCCGCATCATATTGACTGCTTCTTATCGTAAAGTGATCGCCGTAGATGATTTGTCCCGGACTTGTGATTGCTAAGATGTTTTCATCAGGTCCCATGATATGAATCGTTCCATCCGCTTCCGCAGCTTTATAATTTCGATTCATCGGCTTTGTCGCATGGATCTTGATATCTTTTCCTGTTTCTCCGCTGTAGTTATAATCGACTGTTTTATTATCATTTGTCCATGCGATGGTGTGATCCTCGTTAGTATCTACCTCGATCAGTACATCGCCATCGGTATCTACGACTCCGTCAACCTCTGTGACAGGTGTTACCTTGCCTTTTCCGTTCGTCACATAGATTGGTTTTTCTTTAAAGCTGATGACTCTTGTGCCCTTTTCTATATTAATCGGTAATTCGATTGTCTTATCACTGTAATTCCCTGTCGGATCATGACTTGTGGCCTCTACAATAACCCTTCCGACTTGACTGCTTAAGCTGGCATTGAGTACACTTACCAAGCCACTGGGATCTACGCTGATCACATCCGTTGGACTTCCTGCCTTTAATTGATAGGTTACGATACTGCCGCTTGGATTGCCTGTGGTATACAGTTGGAACGTCTTTGCCGGTGCGTATACTTCATGGTAATTGTCATAACGATTCCCACTCTTTGGCAATTCATTGCCACTGGCATCGGTATAGATGAAGTGCTGGGAACCGGCCGTTACGGTGAATGTCAATTCCGCTATCGCATTTGCCTGTCCGTTTGCCCCGGCTTTCTCCGCGACAATCACTACCGTTCCTACACCATTGATCGTAATCGCCCCGCTGCTTGGATGTACCGTAATGACATTGGTGGAACCATCTTGGATACGATACGTGACGGGGTTGGTATTCGTACTGCCTTTCACTGTCGCAAATACTGTAACGCCTGTATCTGTTAAAGCAGCTGATTTTGTAGTAATGATTGTATTGGATGTAGGACTTTGATAAAACTTCAAGTTTTCTGCAGGAGCCATTCCGACATTCACTATCACCGCTATTTCTTTGGAACCCCACTTATCTGAAACAATGATCACAAAGTTATAAGTATCTACACCAAGATTGGCATTCGCTTTGATCACACCTGTACTTGCATTCACTTGAAACATACTTCCATCACTGGTTGGATCTGGTTTAATTGTATAAGAATAAGTCGTTGTAGAACCGCCGATCGTATCCGGTGTTCCCAGTGTTCCTTGAATCTTACCAATGGTTCCACCCGTTTTAATATTGGTATCACTGGCAGTGAATGTTGGAATCGTCGTATCACCGGATGCAGGATCAGGAGTGACTACACCATCGACTTCTCGATAGATCACAATCTCTTTTTCTACAAAAGAAGGATTATAATTGTCATTACCGGTAGAAGGATCATCATCCACAGTTGCACGAATTTTCACTTTACCGAAAGCATTACCACCGTTATAGGTGATCGCACCGGTATTGGGATCAATATTGATCATACTGATATCTCCACCTACTTTTGTATAGGTAATCTTTGTACCTTGTGATGGTGTTGGAGTTGCAGTTTCACTCCATGAAACCCCTGCATCAACGATTGATTTTTTTGTCATATTAGGGTCATTAAATACAATGGTTGTGTTTGTTTTTGCGACAGTGATAGATGCGGATATCACTAATGCAGGATTGGGATCCCCATTCTCATCCTGTGCCTGTATCTTAAAGTGATAAGTACCTGCATTTAACGAATTCCCACTTACAATGACATCGCTTCCGTTACTTGCTAAACCTTGATGCTCATTAGGATAAGCTGAATCTTCAACAATAGAATAGGAAATTATGCCTGCCCCATTTATTGATGATATCGAACCAACAATATCATTCGCATTAACATTATTGTCATAAACTAGATTCGTTCTTGGGGTAAAACTTAAATTGGACAATGGCTCTACTATTTCTAACGTAATTACATCTGAGATTAAAGATGATCTGGCAGGGTTTGTATCAGCGTTATTAAATTCTTCATTAACTGCCGCAATTTGATAAGTTCCCACATCCAAGCCTGTTAAATCCACCGTATAATTCGTCATACTGCCTGTCGCATTTCCTAATGGTGAATACGCCACAAAGTCACCGCTTTGATTGAAAATCATAACAGAAATCGTACTGTTCGATACCGCTGTATTGCCATTTGCTTTTATTTGAATGGTTTTATCTTTTGCAGCTTGATAATGACTTCCTTGTCTTGCCAATACATTATTGTTCAAATCCATAATGTCAGAATCCAATACTACTGTCATCGTATTATCATATCTTCGGATTTTCATTTCATCTCCGACAGCATCTCTTGCTATATTCGAATATCCACTAGGTAAATGAGGCTCATTCACAAACGCTATTTGATTTGATGTCCCTGAAGATGTACTTAACATTGATACTGCAAATACTACTGGATCCTTTTGAATAAAGATAGATGGACGTACATAATATGGTGTCAATACACTGTTGCTCGGATTTTCTGTTTTGCCTGTTGCACCAACTACAGTTAAAGTAGACCTTAGCCTTGTTCCACCTTGATAAATACTATGCAGATGGTAATTAAAAGGATCTCCTGAAATTCCGCCATCAAAGTAAAACTTCCAATCGCTCTCAGGTATAGTGACAAACCTTTGAAATCCTGACAAAGCGCTAGAGTAACTGGAGAGTACAAAGTCATACATGCATAAAAAAGATTTTTTACCAAAGTCAACAGTCCGAAGATATTCTTTCACTCTCGTCAGATGATAAACTAACGAATTAAAGTTTGACGATCCCGTTGCTATTATTGCGTTTTGATATCGTAGATAATGCTGATCAATATGAGTTCCGATTAACGGTTCGAGATCTTTATTCCGAAACTGCCGGTTAAAGTCATTAATGGTTACATATAAATTAGAATCTTCATAAGGTGCCAATCCTGCATTATTAAAAGTGGATGCTCCCGTCACAACTTTTGAACCGGTAAAAGATGGATAGATATAATATAGTGGATAACTATTAAATGCTGCTTCTTTTTTGATGGGTTTCGTTGTCATGGCCAACCAACTAGGCTCGCTTACTATACCGCTTGCCATGGTATCAGTTATTAATTGCCACCCTACCTGAGCATTATCACCAACCGTATTCTTTCCTAAATAGTATCGATCCCCCTTTTTCATTCCAATATTACTTCTACTACCCGATAAATTGGAAGGTGCTTTATTTACTCTGCCTGTTACATTCCTGGCAGAAGTACCAGATGCACTCATCTCATGAGTGTAAAACGCATAGCCTACAGAAAAAGTCCCCATCAATGCCATCAACGAAATTAATATCTTTCTCCACATAGCAATCAATCCTTTCACTGAGTTTTGTATAAAACAAAATTTTAATAATCATTATAGAATGAAATACATATATAATACTAAAAGCCTATTTAATAGGTATAAATCAATCATGATCAAATATGATATATTCAATCATTTTATTGTGATTAACCTAAAAAGCAACAGTCTATACAGAGATAAAAAGCACTGTAAAATACAACACTCCCATACTCTTGCACAAACCAGTCGTAATCCATATATACAAAGTTCATTTTTTTATAAAATTTATTGAAATTTTTTTATCGTAACTTAAAAGCTCAAATTTAACAATTAAAATAACTGCTTCAATACTACTTTAATAACGCTTCAAAATCAACTGTCCAGCCATCCTTTACTAAAACAGCATAATATTCATCATTATTTGTCTGCAGATACTCATACAGCTTTTTAGCTTCCATAATCTCATCAAGATTGCGATTACGCATCTGACGTTCATCTACGGCCCAGTTTCTTAATAAAAAGTATGCTTCCTTAGAGGAATTCACAATACGATTTTGATAAATGACAGATTCATTATTACTGATATCAGCCTCTGTATTACCGGAATTGGAATTAAACGCATAAACGGCACTGCCGATGGTGATGCAGCAGGCAGCTCCTAATGCGATATTCACTAAAGAGTTTGCTGAAATATGATGATGTCCCCTAAATACAGGTACTGAAATCGGAAACAGATGCTTAAAATCATAAATAAGTGCAGCGGAAAGAATTGCCGACAGTGTTGCGCTTTTAAAGTTTAACGGCGCATCCTCATTATTTTCATTATATTTTATAATCATTTCCTTTAAGGCTTTTTTCGCTGTAAATAAGCGTGACTTTACTGTTCCTTCAGGTACATTAAGAATGAATGCACAATCCTGCATGCTCAGCTGTTCAAAATATACGAGTAAAACAACCTGCTTCTGTTGAAGCGGCAGCCGATCTATCATAGATAATAAAACATCACGATCGCTTTTAAAATGAATTTGATTCTGCGGTAAATATTCATCACGTTCCTCAATCATCATGCTTGTGACTGCACTGTTTTCAATATCAATCGCAACATCCTTGTTTTTACGAAACATATCGGTACATTTTCCATGAATGATTTTACAGCACCAATGATAAAAGCGATCTGCTTCACGCAAATTGGCTAAGGAAGTATGAACTTGAATAAAGGTTTGTTGAACCGCATCCTTCGCATCTTCATTGTTTTTGCACAGCTTCATAGCTACATACTCTAAACGCTTGTGATAACGATCATATAATTCATTAAATGCATTTTCGTTTCCCTGCTGCGCCTCTAAAACAAGTTTTTCATCACTGTATGCCTTCATAAAAACAATGTGTATGATATATACCGCTTTGTTTATATCATAACTCTCCTTTATTTTCATATTAACTACAATGCAAAAATTTGTCAAGTAAAATATCATGGTAAATGTTGTTAAAAGTATGAAATTTACAATTTAACCGGTAGAATATTATGACGGACAGATAAAAAGAGACCTTTTCGGCCCCTGTTTATCCACATTAAATAATAGAGTTTATTTTACTGTCAGATTGGTTTTTGCGTTTATTGCTTTCTTCACTTCCGGTCGAATGGACTCGTCTATTTTAAGTATCTGCATCGCTTCATTAAGAGTTTTGTTCAATTCCTTCATCAAGCTGCGGACATTTTCAACTGCCATTTCAATGCGTCCTTTCTCAAGTCCTTCGGCTCTTACACCTCTTGATAAGTCGCACATACCATCAACCTCCCTGTCTATCGCTCTTGTCATCATTATACCATAGTTTTTGCTTAATTGAGATAGAAAAAGACACCCGTTAAGGGTGCTTGGTTTAGATTGATTGGTTTTTGGATTTAATCACATTCTCTACTTCCGGTCGAATGGACTCGTCTATTTTCAGTATCTGCATCGCTTCATTAAGAGTTTTGTTCAATTCCTTCATCAAGCTGCGGACATTTTCAACTGCCATTTCAATGCGTCCTTTCTCAAGTCCTTGCTTCAGTCCCTCTGCATGGCCCTCTTCTCTTACACCTTTTGATAAGTCGCACATACCGTCCATCTCCTTGTCTATCGCTCTTGTCATCATTATACCATAGTTTTTACTTAATTGATATTTTTTATCCTCTGCCGACATCTTTGCTTTAAATAATAGATTCAACATTTTCATCATGCCGTTTTTATCATCTTTATTATCATATTCACGTTTTGGATAAATCATCACGACTGACAGCTTATCATAATCCTCTTTCGGAAATTGATACTTTGCTTCCAAGCACTCCTCGGTTATTGTGTACTTATTTAATACACCCTCCATCGCTTTATTTGAATTCATCACGATCCATATTGAATATACCTTTTTAAGATTCTGAAACTCTGAATTCTGAAAGCCGCCCTGCATGTTTTTCTGTTTCGCTAACAGCCTGCTGCAATAGTATACCGCTCTGCTTAGGATTGGATACGGTGTGTTATTGCTGTTTTGTGCTTCGATGTTGATAAATAATCCGATTCTTTCATTTTCATCGGAATTCGGCAGCTTCGCATCAAACAAGATATCATATTTGATCTCTGCCCCGTGAACGGATTGATCCTCGACATTACGACCTTGGATTTTATCAGAATCATCATCTAAAGACACATCTAACTGCGGATCATGCTCGATATAAGAAGGTATTTCCTCTACCGGAATATCACGATACTCAGCCACACACTCCTTCATAATACGTGCCAGTATCTGTTTATTACTCAGTATTTTCTTACAATACTCATCATATGCTTTATTCAAATCATTATTTTCAATCGCATCTGCGATTTCTAATTTACTCCCCATAGGTTCACTCCCCACTGTTATATCGGTAAATTCAGAAGCATGCTTCATGCTTCTGTTAAGCTGTCTTAATTATAACATTTAAATCCATTTTCATCCCTCGAGATACTGCATACAAGCAAAACAGAAAAAGGATACAGATAACTGCACCCTTATCGAAACTCATAATACCCTATAAACGATTATTCAAAGCCCTCGTCAACATCGGTACGATTTGATTCTTTCGTGATAAAATATCCTCTTGAAAGCTGCGCTTTTCATCCTTACGATTCGGGAATGCATCCGTAACCGTATCTGCCAAGGCACCGGCACCGAAGAATAACGAACCGTTTTCTAAAATACTTGTGAAGGCAACGACCAATAGATCCAAGCGATGCCTTTTTACATAGCTTTCCATTTCTCGCTGCATTGCCTCAGCGATCTCATCTACCTCATCAAGCTCTAAAGCGATAATTTGTGCAATCATAACCGGATGATCATCAATCACAAACCGCTTGATATCCTTACTGATCAGCTCATGCATCGTTTTACCGCGGATATTGGATGAAACCGTAAACAACTCCTTCGCAAAGGCTTCGATATTCAATTCGGCAATTTCCGCAAGAGCTGAAGCAACTCCTTGATCCTTCAAGGTTGAGGTCGGAGAGCGAAAGCGCAGTGTATCTGATAAAATAGCGCCCAACAATAAACCGGCAAGCTCCTTGGAAATCGACATTTGATTTTCCATATAGATTGAGGCAATAATCGTTGCGGTACTGCCGATGATTTCATTACGGAAGGAAATCGGACGATTGGTAAAAATATCACCGATGCGATGATGATCAATCACCTCTAACAGCTCTGCCTCCTCGATTCCCTGTACCGATTGTGAATATTCGTTATGATCCACAAGAATCACTTTTTTATTATGACTGTTCAATATATGATAACGGGAAATATAGCCGCACAGATGATTTTCATCATCGACCACCGGATAGCTGCGAAAGCGTGTTTTCATCATTTTTTTCTCCGTATCGGCAACAAGATCATTGATATTGAAGGTAATCAGCTCCTTCTGCATCATCAGCTTGACCGGCGGTGCAAAGAACAGGAAACGTGAGGTATTCATCGTGCCATGCCCGGAAATGATAATCGGACAATGGTTTCGCTTAGCTTCCTCGATAACCTCATCCTCGACATGATCATCCCACACAACAATCAAAAGTCCCGCACCCTTGCGAATTGCCGCAAGCTGTGCATCGGTATCATTTCCTACGATTACTAAGCGATCCTTTAAATCATAATTTTTCAAGCGTGTTTCAGCAATCGCAATAATGCTGACCTTACCGTTAAAATGAATTTTTTCATCATCATATACAAGTTTGCCGTTAATCGTTTTCGCGATATTGACAGCCGGTGTTTCCTTCAATAAACGAATCGATAAGGCCGTATCACCCAAACCAATCGTCGCAAGGTCTGATTTTGTCACCATACCCAACAACTGCTTTTTCTCATTAACGATACCAAGCGAGCGCTTTCCGCTTCGATCCATGACCTGAAGTGTTTCATACATTGTGCTTTCAGGCGTAATCGTTAAAGCTTCATCCATATCAATTTCCGCTAAAACAGCACGTGCGTCCTCAAACAGCATCGGCTCCTCAAAGCCAAAGCGATTCAGCAGCCATTTGGTTTCATCGTTCAGTTCACCCAAACGACATGCTGTTGCATGTTCTCCCTGCCGTATCTTAAACTGTGCATACGCAATCGCAGAAACAACGGAATCACTGTCCGGATGCTTATGTCCTGTTACATATATCATATCGCTTGCTTTCATAGCGCCTCCAATCCGATCACTGCGGATCAATTCTTATTTATTATAACATGAATCAACTGCGTTTTCATTAATTCAGCTTCAATTCGATTTCTTTTCCAAGCAACAAATTTTTTTGTCTTTCCCTTATTATCACCGCTTTTTCACGTGATTTTCACATAAGCATTCTCTTTTCGCTTTATCACATAATTCCGGCAATATTACAATCGATTTTTTTATCATTTCACATAAAATAAGTATTTTTTTGCCGCAAAAAATGCTTATAATAATAGCGTATTAAAACAGGAGGAATTTTTATGGAATACAATAAAGATGAAAATAAACAGCTTGAATATGATACCGTGAATGAGATTGATGAAAATGAAATGCTTCAAGAGGATACAGAGCTTCAGCTAAATGCTCCGATATCTGATACCTACGAAAATGAGCAGCAGAATGAATTTGATTTTTCAAGTAATACAGAGGATACTGATATCATCGATGCGGAATATGAGGAACAGGATTATCATGAAATTCCTGTTGAACAAGCTTCGAATACTTATCATGAGCATATACCGAATTTTGTTTTATATGAAAACAATACTTCCGAAGGAAATGCAAGTGAGAACAATACTTCCAAAAAAAGCAGGAAGCAAAGTAAAAAAACATACGGTCAAGGACAGCGAACGGCACTGCTTGCTTTATCGTGTTTGTTGTTAGGGGGAATCGGCGGTGTCGGCGGTACGTATTTGATGGATCATTTTACCGGCAGCAGGCGCACTGCGGTAATTTATCAGGGAGTCGATCAGGTCGATAAAGACGGGAACAAGGTCACCAATTTATCCGTTAAGGATATTGTCGCAAATACGGAAAAAAGCGTCGTTGAAATCACAACGGAATCTGCCGCAACAGACAGCTTCTTTCAACAGATGGTAACGACCGGTGCCGGAAGCGGTGTGATTATTTCCGAGGACGGTTATATTGTCACCAATAACCATGTCGTGGAAGGAGCCAATAAAATAACGGTACGCGATAAAGACGGAAATGAATATGCGGCAGAATTGATCGGAACCGATGCGAAAACCGATTTGGCGGTAATCAAGGTCAATGCGAACAATTTGTCTGCGGCAGTATTGGGCAATTCTGCATCATTAAGTGTCGGCGATGAAGCAATCGCAATCGGAAATCCACTCGGTGAATTGGGCGGTACCGTTACCCGCGGTATCATTTCCGCCTTAGATCGTGAAATCAATATTGACGGACAGGCTATGACGCTGTTACAGACAGACACCGCCATCAACAAAGGCAACAGCGGCGGCGGCTTATTCAATTCGCAGGGTCAGCTGATCGGTATCGTTAATGCGAAATCATCGGGAAGCTCAGTAGAAGGCTTAGGCTTTGCGATTCCGATCGATACCGCAAAACCGGTAATCGAATCATTGATCACAAGCGGCTATGTGACAGGCAGACCGCAGCTCGGCGTTTCAATGGTAAACATCACCGATGAAATGAGCGCCTTCCAATCCGGTGTTGATGAATTAGGTGTTTATGTAGCGAAGGTGAATCGTGGTTCAGCCGCAGAGGAGGCGGGACTTGAGATAAAGGATCGTATTATCTCAGTCGAAGGTAAGGAAATCTCAACATCTGATGAAATCGCTAAAATCATCGATGGCAAAAAGGTCGGGGATACTATTAAAATCGTAGTCGAAAGAGACCGCAAAAAGGTAACACTGAACGCAACACTGAAGGAAGCAGTCAATACGGATGACAACGAACAGATTACAGAGCGCAGATAAATACAGACAGCACTTCATAAAAAAGTGCTGTTTTCATTAATATGCAAGCGGTTAATATTGGTAAATTATTGAAATTTTTTAGGAATGACATGTATTTCAGAAGCACATTGTGTTATACTAAAAGAAAGGATACAGGAGGTATGATTATGAATCAAACTTTAGAAAAGCGCAAGCTTGTTTTAGTCGGTACCGGCTTTGTGGGAATGAGCTTCGCATATACGTTATTGACTACTCCGGGAATCGATGAGCTTGTATTAGTCGATATCGATTATGAAAAAACAGTCGGTGAAGAAATGGATCTGGCTCATGGCTTACCGTATGCGCCGAGCAGAATGAAAATCAAGGCCGGAACCTATGATGACTGCAAGGATGCCGATATCGTCGTAGTTACAGCCGGTGCGGCACAAAAGCCTAACCAAACACGTTTGGAGCTTACTGTTGTCAATGCAAAAATCATGAAAAGTATCGCTGAACAAATCAAGGCAAGCGGTTTTAACGGTGTATTGATCATCGCCAGCAATCCGGTTGATATCATGAGCTATGTCGCATGGAAGGTAACCGGTCTGCCGAAGGAAAAGGTTATCGGAAGCGGTACTCTGTTGGATACAGCGCGTTTACGTTATCTGATGAGCGAATACTTAAATATTTCCTCAAAGAATATTCATGCATATATTATGGGTGAACACGGAGATTCCAGCTTTGTGCCTTGGACAAATTGTTATATCGGCTGTAAGCACCTATTAGAATTTCTTGATGAAAAGGATAAGGACCTCAGCGATTTACTGGAAATCTATAAGCAGGTACAACAGGCTGCATATGAAATCATCAATCGTAAAAAGGCAACCTATTACGGTATCGGCTTATCTTTGAATCATCTTGTGCATTCCATTTTGAAAGATGAAAATTCAATCATGACAGTTTCAGCCCATCAAAACGGTGAATACGGTCAAGAAGGACTCTATATCGGTGTCCCGGCGATTGTCGGCGCACAAGGCATCAAAGAAATCATACAGCTTCCGTTAAATGAAGTCGATCAAAACAAATTCGATTCCAGCTGTGTGACACTGAAGCAGATTATTGAGGACAGCATTAACGATTTACTATAACAATAAAAAAGATTGTGCAATGACATTCTAAATGAATATCAAGCACAGTCTTTTCTTATTAAGCAAGCTTATTTAAGAGCGCAACCACTGCACCGCCGAACACTACGGCACATGCACTGGTCAAAATCGTAACGATATCATAATTCACATTCAACGGTATTAAAACAATACTGGAGGCTATAATCAAGCCGAGAATAAAGCTGAGCGTCGCAATGCGGCTCTTTTTCAGCGCAATTCCGGTCAAGGCAGCCGATGCCAAAATGCCCAACACTACACCGATTGCGATAAACACAAGTGAGATCAAGACATCGGGCGCAAAGCTTGTGACTGCCGCAACATACGATTTAAACAAATAATACTGATTGAATATCAACAGCACCATAGATCCGCTTACCCCCGGCAGCAGCATCGCAAAGCCGCTGACAAAGCCTGCTGCGATCATTGTAAGGCAATGAAGCAGTGTAATATCGGGAAAGCTTGGATTGACCTGCACATGATCACTGCTCGGTGCTAAGAAATTGATCAGAAAGATCAGCGCCATTCCGATCAAAACCCATATCAGATTTACGTGTTGTTCCTTTACCTCAGATTTTAAAAACAGCGGAATACTGAAAACGACCAAGCCGATAAACCAGTAAATCGTCTGTGTCGGAAAATGCTCAAAAAGAATATTCAGTATTTTCGCAAAGCCGACCAAGCCGACTGCCGCACCGGCCAAAACCTCAATCAAGAATATCAGCTGTTCCTTGCGTTTCGGATTATGCGGCTTGAAAATACCGGCAATCGCTTCCATTGCCTGTTGGAAGATTCCTAATATAACCATCATTGTGCCCCCGCTGACTCCGGGAATAATATTCGCAATGCCGACGGCAATACCGCCGATAATATTTCGCAACATGAAAAATACCTCCTGTCGGTATTGATAAGTATACCGACAAAAGGTATAAAATTCAAGTATTTCCTTACGAATCAGCGTTCGCTTTCCTTCACCCATTCGCCGATTTTTATCAAATCAGCTTGTACGACCTTAAAGTTTTTCAGCTTCCATTCCCAGTTCGGTGAACCGATCGTTGACGGTGTATTCATTCTGCCGCTGCCCTTTAAGCCCAATACGTCTTGCATCGGTATGATGCATATATCAGCTTCACAGTTCAAGGCAAAATGATTCAACAGATCATGAAAGTTGCGTTCTTTATAATCACGGTTATGGAAAAAGCGGCGCAGGGCAATTTTCAGATTCGGATGCTGCTCCTCATACCACTGTTCACTTGTCATATTATCATGTGTTCCCGTATAAACGATAACATGATCTCCGAATCCCTTACGCAGACGCTTCGGCTCCATTTCAAACTGCAGCACCCGCATTCCGTACAGATTATAGGCGTCGCGCAGCGTATGCACCTCAGGGCGCAAATCACCAAGATCCTCTACGACAATTTCAATATCGGGAAGTACGCGATAAATGCGGTCAAACAAATCATAGGCAGGTCCTTCGACCCATTCTCCCTCAATCGCCGTATCACAGGAGGCCGGTATTTTCCAATACGTATCAAAGGCACGAAAGTGATCGATGCGAATAATATCAAATTGCTTCCTAGCCCAAGCTAAACGCTTGATCCAAAAGCTGTAGCGATTCTTTTTCATCCGTCCCCAATGATAAATCGGATTGCCCCAACGTTGGCCTGTCCAGCTGAAATAATCAGGCGGTACACCGGCCACAAATGACGGACTTCCGTCCTTCTCCAATAAAAACTCTTTGCGATTTTCCCATACATCGGCAGAATCCAATCCGACATAAATCGGCATATCACCCATAATTTTGATTCCGTTTTCAAGCGCATAGGCCTTCACTCTTTGCCATTGCAGATAAAACATAAATTGTAGAAATTTTTCATAGGCAGCAGCTTCCGCCATATCCTTGCGCGGCATCTTGTTTTTTACCCAATCCTTATCTTCTTCCTCCCATTCGACCCAGCATTTGTTTTCATTCTTATGCTTGAATGCGGCAAACATCGCATAGCTGTCCAACCATTCACATTCCGCACAAAACGCCTCGTATTCCGCTTTAAAGCGTGAAAACTCCTTTTTAAAATTACGAAATGCCTTTTTTAAATAAGGCTCCTTGAATTCTCTGACACCGGTATAATTCACTGTTTCCTGAAACTTATCAAAATTGCGAATTGAACTCATTTTAATAAGGCCTAATTCAGCCAATCGATCGATGTTGATATAAATAGGGTCACCTGCATAGGTTGAATACGGCTGATACGGAGAGTTTCCGTACCCAAGCGGATGCAGCGGCAATATCTGCCATATTTTGATACCTTGTGCTGCAAGTAAATCGATAAAGGTAAAGGCAGGCTTGCCGAAATCACCGATGCCTTGATTTCCCGGCAAAGAGGATACTGCCAATAAAATACCACTCGCACGTTCCATGATGTTTCCTCCTGTTAGTTCCCGTGTTTGATTTAGCTTCTCACTTATTGTATGACCTTTTCCCTTATTCAGAACAATAAGTTAGCGGTTACAATTATTGTAACATATTTTATTTCATATCCATAGTAAAATTTGCGTTTTGTTTAAAATAAAAAAAGGACAGCTGTTATTCAGCTATCCTAATAAGCGATTCTATGATTCATTCCTTCTTTTTTTCTTTAATAAACAATACATGAAATATGAGCCTGCGATACTGCATAAAGCTATTAAATAAGGTGCGATCGATGTAGTATCCCCCGTATTTACGATGACCTTGTCAACTGAATCCTCGCTTGGCTTTGGATTTTGATCGGTATCTTCCGGCATTGGTTTTTCATCATCGGAAGGCTTATCGATTTCATCCTTACTATCATCATCTGAGGGCTGTTCGGGCTTGGAAGGCTCTGTCGGCAGTTCAGTTTCATCAGCCGCCCACAACAGATAAATCAGCGTATCTTCATGAAACTGCGCTCCGATTTCTAAAGCCTGTGTACCTTCCTTATCAAGAAATAAGCCTTCACAATGATATCCCTCATATTCCTTTTCCTGACTCAAAGTATCAATCAAGCTCAACAATGTATTCATTGCGGCCGCATCTAATTCAAAACCCTTGATATATGCAAGCTCAGCCGCAACCGTTCCGGTTTTTCCTTCAATGAATGAGGCAACGGTAAGCATTATCATTTCAGGCTCCTTGACAATGACCGTTATCGTTTTTGTCACCGTGGCTCCTTCACTGTCCGTGACCTCATAGGTGACATGATATCCCCCTGCCTTCGTACTGTCAACATCGTTGTGAGTAACCTGAATTGATGCGCTGATATCACCGTCCTCCTGATCTGAGGCAGTTACATTTTCTAACGGATCGAATGCTTCACCAAACGCAAGCTCTCTGTCTACGGCCTGAATGGTCGGCGGTGTATTTGAACCTGCGACCGTAACCTTTGCGCTTGTATGATAAAGCTGTGTTGAAAACAGATTTATCGTAAGTTCGATTGTCGCTGTTCCTTCCTTGCCGGTACTCGTCGCTAAGCCGTTTTCATCAATCATCACGATATCCTCGTTCAATGATACCCATGTAGCTTTAGCTAAAGTAGATAACGCAGTTCCCTGCGGAAGCAGCTCATAAGTCATCTCAACGCTTTCATTTAAGCCAATGCGCTGATCGCTCATTACGATATCCTTCAGTAAAACATTCTGTTCAAGCTGATATTCTTGATTTGATGAAGGATCGATAACAGAGGCAGTTATTTTAGCTTCTCCTGCTTTTTTCGCTATATAATAAACTCCGTCATCCCGTGTTTCTATTGTGACAAGCTCAGGAGTAGTTGTATTATATATAACAGTCGGTTTTTCCGCTGTCTTATCCAGCATCGTAACAGCAGCAGACAGCTTTCTTTCTTTGTTTTTACCTGACACATAAAGCTCACTTGCCGTAAAGGTGAAATTCGCAATAGATTGATCTGTGACTGTCATGTTTTCATCACAAACAGAGCCGATCGTTACATTGGCATAAGTTCCTCCAGAGATAACACTCAAAGGCATCTCAGTGTTCCAATAGTTTTCGTTTAAATCGATCCTTCCTTTATTCAGGGCACAGCGTACCGCAAAGCCCTTACTTCCCGGTAATGTATCTGATCTTGTAATCGCATTATGATGAATTTCAATCGGAACCGTATTCAAGGTATTTGTTTTGGTAATGTAGATACCGTCACCTTGACTTCCGAGCGCTCCGCTTCCCGAATCACCGTCTCGGTTCCAGTTTGCGATAACATTGTCTGTGATAAGCACTTCATTTTTAATCGTTGAAGATGAAAAATTGATACATGAATGATTCACATCACGAATAACATTATTCTTTACATTCATATAATCCGCTGTTAAAGTAAAATACACTCCGTTGACCGCATTACCCGCTCCTCCGACATCAGCGATATAATTATTCAATACATCAAAAGTACCGATAAACTCAGTTGCGGCGTTAGCGTTCACATGAATTGCGGATACAGGACCGTTTTCTACATTGGTGATTACATTATTGAGAATTCTCAGCTTACCGCTTGATTCAATCATATTGCCCCAACCGAGAATATTGATTCCCTTATTGATCATGGTAAAGCCGTCAATCGTCACAGAGGCATTGTCATGTAAGCCCTGCACTTCAATTCCGTTTGTCAGAACTGTTTCCGTATCATTTCGTTTTTCACCCGCAACAACAGCTGAGTTTCCTGCCTGTGCTCCTTTTAAAACAATGCTTCTGTTTCCATTATCCTTCGTATTGGTAATCGTAATCGCTTCGTCATAGCTTCCTGCCGGAACACTGATGACAGCATTTTCATTATTTTGGACACTGTCAATTGCCTGTTGAATCGTATCATATTCACTGATATCCGTCCCTTTTTCAACCTTTATTTTATTCTCTGCTGCCGAAACTGCTTTAAAAGGTGTTACAATCGATAACAATAAAGCTGTTAGCATCAGTATTGAATAAAGCCCTTTCCTTTTCCTAACCATTTGTTTCTCCTCTCCTCATTTAATATGTAATCCGATATTTCTGATTTCAGCTCTATTCTGTCGCCCTTAATAAGAGTGAATATACAATAACACAAAAAAGCACAAATTGATCGCTTTGTAAAAAAACATCTGCCGCAATCAAAAATTTTGTACTTTTTATCGAATTACCTAATTTATTTTACCTTATTTCCCAACCATTGTCCGGTTTTATACCGATGAAGCATTATTCCCTTTTCAGCTATTGAATAGAAATAATCTGGTCGATTCGCTGATACATATCCATTGCGCTTTCTGTCGGCATCTGAATAATGGAATAAATTTTAAAGCCGATTGTGAGTGCTAGAGCTGACAACGCCTTGTCAAGTGCATTACATTCCTCAGACATCTTACGATAATCATCTGAGATAATCGTAATAACGATGCGATTTTCTCTGACTCTGGCAATAATACATTCTTGAAGTACGCAGCGCTCCAAGCATTCCTTGATCTGTGAAAGCGTATCCTGTTCAAAATCCAGGCCGTAAGCATCAATATACGGATGCAGACTGTTCAGCTCAATTACGATCATACCGATCGATTTCAGATTTTGACGTTTCATATTCAGTAACAGCGTATAAAAATACTCACGATTATAAAACAGTGCCAAAGGATCCATCAGCTGTTCATCCTTAGCTTGTCGTCTGCGCTCTCTCAGCTCTTGATTTAAACGTGTCAATTCCGCACGATACGTATGCTGCAGCTCTTCCTTATACATTTTCATGCGCTGATATTTTTTCATCATATGCACAAGCTGAACCGCAAATGCGATGATGATAACCGCTAAAATACCGCCCGCAATCATCAGTAACAGCTGCACATTTTGATAGCTGACATCCTTGAGAACAGATGAAGTCGTGGCAGAGCTTCCGATAATATACGTATTTCCTGCATACTGCATCGTTACCGCACTGACACTTTCTAATGCGCCCTTTGCCTCCTTGGTAATATACGCATGCTTTGAATCACCGCGAAATAAAGCATTTGCTTGAGCTGCATCGCCGCCCTTATTTCGCCATTCCTCAATCAAACGATTTAAATCCTTGCCGTCCTGCATTGCCGTCTGCATCGCATCACGCTCAAACAGAATCTTATCGTGTCGATATAAGAACCAATACGTATCGGCATCGCTTTTCTGTTCCTGTATATAGGCAACAAAAATCCGCTCGAAATCCTTTTCATCCGTATGCTCCAATGCATCACGCAGCTGATAGCTCATGCGCTGTGCCGCCTCATCCTGCATCGCCGCATGCGTGCTTAAAATGCGCTGCTGCATCATTTGATCGATCTGATATACACCAAAGCCGTCTAATGCCAATAACGCAAAAGCGGTGCACAGTAAAAGCAGAATTTTCACATGAATACTAAGCTTTCGTTTTTTCATCGGAACAATCCTTTCTCAATATCCCTTATATTTTATCATATCCGATAGAAAATACAAATTATCCTGTACATATTCTCCTTACAGAGCGAAAAAAAGTGCCGTTTCGGCACATAAAGCAGATAATTTAAGCAGGAAATGTGCTTTCAAGTGCTGTCAATCGCTCATAAAGCAGTGTATTGACGGGACAGGAAAGCTGAAATTTTGCACAGCGGCGAATGACTTCGGCGGCAAACAGATCCACTTCCGTTCTGCGCTTCGCAAGCACATCCTGCGCCATGCTCGGTCTGCCTGTCGCAGAAAGGGTATCACACATTGCCGCCCACTTTGTAATTTCCTGCTCAGTCAAATGAATTCCTTCATAAACGGAAAGTTGCTGAACCTCTTTCATTGCTGCAAGCATTTGTGTACGTGCCTCACCGGGCTGTTGAATCGTTTCGTAAGTACCGCAATGTAAAGCAACGACTTGGTTCAAGCCGCAGTTCAGCATAAACTTGCCCCATTGATGATGAATGATATCCTGCTTCAATGTATGAGAAAAACCGATACCGTCAAAGAATTCATGAATCCTGTTTACCGCTTCATTTTGTGAGCTATCAAAAGCACCGAAACAAAGCTCTCCGAGCGTATGACATTCTACATGATTTCCCACCTTGGTCGCATCCATTCCCTGCGCAACCGTATAGATGATATTCTCTCGATTGAAATATTCAGCCAATACGGCCTCACTTGTAATACCGTTTACCGCACTCATAAACAGTGTATCCTTATCGCAATGAGCCTTAATTGTCTCACAGGTCTTCCGTAAGCCGTTTGCCTTAGTACAAAACAGCACCAAATCAACCGCTTGCGCCGTATTATTTTCATCGGCATATAAGAAATCACAGCGCTCTTCGTTATAATAACAGCCTTCGCTGCGATATCGTTCCGTTCGTTTTTTATCGGCCACAATGCGCAATGCCCCTTTCGGCAAATGCCGGTTCAAGTAATAGGCAAAATTGATTCCCACTGCGCCCAGACCGATCAACGCTATCGTTTGTATTTGCTTCATCTTATGCTTCCTCTCATCTTATTTTAATTATAATCACTTTTCGATATGTTCGCAAGAACATAAATTAGGATTCACAATCGTTTCATAAAGTGTTATACTCTTAATACAGGAGGAAAAAAGCATGCAAATATATAACTCGCATTTTATGAATAATAAAGAACGCTTTCTGAAATCAGCATTATATTCGTTTCTGTGCGCAATCGGCTGTGCCGTTGTATTCAACTATATCACACAGCTGAGCGGACAGCTGCTGCATATCACCTTTCCGATTTTATATGTGGTCAGCGGTTATCTTATCGCTAAATCAATTCATAAGGCAGGAGGAGGAATCGGCAGACAGTATTCCTATTTAGGCTGCGGTATGACGATATTCAGTATTCTGCTTGCGGAAATGTTTGCCTTCGGAGGCTATGATATCCTTGTTCATCCGCAGTTTTGGGTCATTACCCTGCGTGTGATGTTTCAAGCGTGGTTTTCCTTTTCGGGCAACAGTATTCTTACGCTGTTCTTTATCGCCTGGGGCGTCTATACGGGCTATCACGAATCCGATATCGCCAACAACTGAAAAAAATGGAGCTCATCCCTCCATTTTTTCATTTTCTGTATACTGAAACGCTTCTATAAAATCAATCAACTCATCGTTTTTAAAGAATCCGCTGTCCTCAACCATTCGATGATAACACTGTTCCTGTTCTCTTTTGATGCGTTCTTTTTTTCTGCGTGACAGTTTGCGCCATTCATTTCTCTCATTATCACGTTTTAACAGCTTTAAGACCTCTAATACATTCATTTCAACATGTGCCCGTTTAAACGTCTTATAAATAAAGCCGTTTTCATCAATCAACAATGATGATCTTGCGGTAATCCATTTTGGTTTTCCGAAGGTCATCTTTTGATTCCATACGCCGTACTTTCTTCTCACAGCTTGATTTGGATCATGCAGCAATGAAAAAGGAATATGAAGTCTCTTGCTTTCAGCCTTCAAGATATCCTCGCTATCCTCACAAACAGCGATAATACGAACATTTAAGGCTGAAAAAGCGTCAATCATTTTCGCATAGCTGATAATAAAAGCTTGATTATCCAATCTTGTGATTGATGATAAAAAAAGCATACATACCTTTGTCCCCTGAAAAGCACTCAGCTCTATCCGTTGATGATTTTGATCCTGTAAATGAAAATCAGGTGCCCGCAGGCCTTTTTCAATCATTCTGTTAAAATCCTCCATAATACTGCAGATTGAGTCCTGCCTCACACAATTTCTTGTCCTGTTCGTGACAGCAGTCCTCAATCTGTGCTTTGTACCCCCGTTTTTGCAACAAAAAGCGGACTGTATCAGATACAAAGTACCTATACAGCCCACCCGAGTATATAATAACATAAAATTGAATTTATTCAGGATGATTGCTAAAAAAGCTATTTACGGCCTCCTGTAATGCATTCTTTTCTGTTTTATTTAAAATATGAATATCATTATAAAAGAAAGCGTCTTCATCCATATTCAAATACGTATTCAAAATACGGCCTGCTTCATCGGGAACAGGATCATCCCAAGTGATATCGATATGACGCCAACCGCTTGCTCCGCGAACATAATTCCAGCCGTGATTCATTGCGGATGCGGATACATAGACCGCTTCGATTCCCGCCTCCTTTGCCATCAACATAAAGGCACGGGAATAGCCGCTGCATACACCGACACCGTCTAATAAAACACTTGAAGCCTGAAACAGCTCGGAATTCGCTTCTGCCTGTTCCTCTTCATAGCTTGTTGTTGCGATAATATTGTCATGAATCGCCGTTATTTTTTCCTCAAGACTCATTGCATCATCAATGATCTGCGCCACTCTGCGCTTTGCCTCCTGCTTTGCTGCCTCATAGCGCTTGTCGGGATTTGATATTGTGATATGATGAGAAACATAAAGTGATTCACCGCTGCGATTTTTATAAGAGGTATCGTTTTGTAACAGTGAGATATCAAACGGATTCAGCACACAGAGCTGTTTCGATACCTGATCCAAATCCAATGTTTTTTTACTTTGATAACTGATGCTTTCTGTTTCATTATCAATCGCATATTGAATCAACTTTGCCAATTCAGCCTCATCTTCAACATAAAATATTTGTCCACTTTCCTCATATTCATTATTTTCCAATACCGTAAATTTATAACCGCTCAAATGATACGCATCATCCGCTACAATCAGTTCATTACGCTGTGCACTTTCAATATCATACGGCTTACGAAACAGACAGCCGCTCAATACACATGCGATCAGCAACAAATACAGTCCTTGTTTCATAGGTACTCCTCTTGCTTAAATTAAGCGATTGCTGCTTCCAGTGCCAAGGTAATCATATCGTTAAATGCGCTTTGGCGCTCCTTGGCGCTTGCCTGTTCATGCTTCACAAAGGAATCGGAAATCGTCAACAGACATGCGGCCTGTTTATTCAACAACTTGGCATGGTGAAACAGTGCGAAGCTTTCCATTTCGACACAATCGCAATGCTGCTGCTCATAAAACTCGCGAAAGCCGCTCACATGCTCCTCATGATAGAACACATCGCTGGAATGAACACGACCATTGTGTAACGGCATCGAAAGCTTAGCTGCAGTTTCTGAAATCGTTTGATTCAATGCTTCGCTCGGATATAGGATATGTTCTTCACAGCCGCTTTGTACTTGCGCAAAGGTGGATTCACTCCATGCGCTTTCGGCCAGAAACAAATCAAATATATTAAAATGCTCATTATAAGCACCGGCACTGCCGACGCGGATAATTCGTTCGACATCATAAAAGCGATACAGCTCATAGGAATAGATACCGATGCTGGGCATACCCATTCCCGAGCCCATAACGGATATTTGTTTTCCCTTATACATACCGGTATAGCCAAGCATATTACGTATCATATTGAACAGCTTCACATCTGTTAAATAATGCTCGGCGATATATTTGGCACGAAGCGGATCACCCGGCATCAAGACCGTCTTCGCGATCGCCAGCTTGGGTGCTTCATTATGCGGTGTCATTTGCTTTCCGCCTGCTTTCGCTTTTGAATATGATAAGCCACTTCCAATAAAACTGCCAACGGCAGCACCTTACAGCACACATAGGCTGCCTTCATCAGCTTTCCGGGAATGATGATTGCACGTTGGGCAAACATTTCATCGATTGCCGTTTTCGCTACCTCATAGCTTGATTTGCCTTTGATTCTAAATTTCACTCCGGCAACTTCACTGAATTCGCTTTGTACGGGACCCGGGCAAAGGGTACTGACAAATACATGCGCATGCTGCTTCTGCAGCTCTTTTCTTATCGCCAAGGTAAAGCGCTGTACATATGCCTTTGTCGCATAATACGTTGCCATCATCGGTCCCGGCAAAAAGGCTGCCGCAGATGCCACATTTAAGATATAGCCGAAATCACGCTTGACAAAATCACGTAAAAACAGCTTTGTTAAAATATGACATGCCTTGATATTGGTATCAATCATATTCATCTCTTTTGCCAGATCACAATCTGCGAACGATCCGGCCAAGCCGAAGCCCGCATTATTGATCAAAATATCGATATCCTCTTTGACCAGACGCTCATAGAGCAAATGGCAGCTTTGTTCATCTGCCAAATCCAGTGTAATTGCGGTTACACTAACCTTTTCCGATAACTCGCTCTGCAGCTCCTTTAAGCGCTCGCTCCTGCGCGCTACGATAAATAAATCAATGCCGTAATCGGCAAGCACCCTTGCCATATCTTTACCGATGCCTGAGCTGGCTCCTGTAATACATGCTTTCATGGTAAGCTCCTTTCCGCTGTTTGTATCAGCTTTTCGATTTCCGACGAATATTGAAAGCGGTAGTGTCCGCTGATTCCTTTTAAAAATTGTTCTCGAGCCAAGCAGTCCTCCTTCAATTTCGGCAAACCACCGTTATGAAGTAAAAACGGAACACCGTTTTTATTTCGTACATCTGACAGAATACCGATATGACTGCTTCCGAAAACGACGATATCACCGGCCTGCCATTCCTCGATGTTACTTAAATCACAGGTCAGACTTTGCGCATAGCGCTTTAGAAACACATGAATATTCGGCACGCGGCGAAAGTCAATATTGGGATCGGCCTTTGCGATACGCGGATAACAGGAGAGACATGCTTGAATATCCGCGTCAATCATTGCCTTTAGATCATATCCTGCATCGCGAAACGCTCGCCAGATCAAGTCCGTACATACGCCTTGTGCAGCAGGGGGATAGCCGCCTTCATAATACACGCTTTTATAGGTCGGCATACGTTGTGCCTCTTTTTCGGCTCCAAGCCATAAATCAAGCGTATCATCGATTCCATTGTCATTTTCATCATGTCCCGATATTACATATTCGATATCGAAATCCGCATCACTGTATTGTCTATGCTCAATCAAATTATACAGATATACGATCCATAGTACAATACTTAATGCCAAAATACACATAATTCCCAAGATCAAATTCAACCGTTTTGCATTCATAATAAATACGGCAGTGCCAGCGTAGCCAAGCCGAGAAAAAACAAGAAGCCCAATACATCGGTTACCGTCGTGACAAATACACCGGAGGCAAGTGCCGGATCGACATGACATTTTTCCAATAAGACAGGAATAAAGTAACCGGCAATATTGGCTAATATCATATTTAAAAACATCGCGGCTCCGGTCACAAGGCCGAACATCGGATTGCGTTCAAACAGCATTGCGCCGACCGCAATCAAGACGCCGATCACGATGCCGCTGAATAAGCCGACACCGACTTCCTTTGCCAATATGCTTACCGCATTTTCCTTTGTCAGCTCACCCAACGATAAGCCGCGCACCACGATGGTAAGCGACTGCGTTCCGGCATTGCCGCCCATACCTGTAACAATCGGCATGATCGTCGCCAATGAAACGACTTGTGAAATCGTGCCTTCAAACAAGGAAATGACCGCTGCCGCCATGACAGCCGTAAACAAATTGATCACAAGCCACGGCAAACGTGATCTTAAGGATTCAAACAGCTGTGAATCGATGCGCTCCTCCTTGCCTACCTGACCCAAACGGTTGATATCCTCTGTCGTTTCCTCTTGAATGACATCCATAATATCATCAACGGTAATAATGCCGAGCATATGATTTTCCTCATCAACGACCGGCATCATAACAAAGCCGTACTTTTCAAACTGTTTCCATACCGCTTCCTGATCCTCGTCATAACGAACACTGATCACATTGGGATTAGTGATTTCAAGCATATTCGTATCAAAGGTACTGCTGACAATATCTCTGAGCGAAACTACGCCCTTCAGCACATTTTGACGATCGGTAACATACAGATAATATGCAGTTTCTCCATCGGTATTCCGCTGTAAATATTCAAGTGTTTGGCGCACTGTATTTTTTGCGCGGATCGAAATAAACTCCGTTGTCATCAAGCCGCCCGCGCTGTCCTCAGCATAGCACATAAGCTCCTTGATATCTTGACGATCCTCACTGCTCAGCTTTGCCAAAAGCTCCTGCTGCTCCTCGTCCTTCAGCTCACCTAATAAATCTGTTACTTCATCATTAGACATTTCCTCTAATATATGCTTTTGCTTGACATCGGAAAACAGCTTCAACAGCTCGTATTTATCCTCATCATCTTCTTCCTCAACGATATCCGCAATAACCTCATCGGATAAATGCGCCAATAACGCCGAAGCAGAGTCCTCATTCTCATGAATCAAATCAAGAATAACGACCGGATGAATATCTGTAATTATCGCTTTGATTTCATCCTCGCTTCCGTGCAGAAGCAGCTGCTTCAATTCTTCATTTGTAATTTTACGCTTCATAGTATTCCTCCCTTCGGAAGGATCCTACCGCTTGTATCCAAGTGGTATGTGATCCTCATCTGCATTTCTTTCCGTTAAAACATGCTTAGATTTCACAATTACCACCTGCCTTTCCCCTCTATTTTATCATATTTTCATGCCGCTTCCTATAAGCAAAAAAAGAAAGAGTGAATTGCTTTCTCTTTCAATTTGAATGAATCATTCCAAAGCGCAGCATTTTTAACGCATGCGTCAATGTATCAGTCTGTGACAGTGCATTTTTCAGCATCGTCATATCCGGTATTCTGCGCCAGTTTTTTGTTTCCTGTCGCAATATCGAAAGCTTTGCATTTTCATCAAGTGCTTCAAAACAGAAGATTTCATCAAAGATTTCCATAAACTCTTTACCCAGCTGTTTCTCCAAAAGCTGTTCGTAGGTTTGATTTTCCGCAAAGCGAAGTGTATTTTGGGCAGCCGGCTTAAAATCGCCGCTCATTATGATAATCGAATGACGTAAATCGATTTTCTGATTTTGAATTTCAATAAATCCTTTACTGATTGACTGTCTTAAAAACTGCAGCGTATTCAAGGAAGCAGTATGCAGATTGGCAATATGAATCGTCGTATACGGATTATGCTTGATTTTAGACAATACATGCGGCAAGGAGCTTTCCATTGTGCTTATATCAAGCTCTAAGAGCTCCTCTTGATTAAAATACGCACGTGTGAATTCCTTCATGACTGTTTTCTTACCGCAGCAGGAATCGCCGCAAAACAGCCAAACTCCTAAGGGACGATCACAGATAACCCCCTGTTCGATCCATGACAGCTGGCGCATCAATCGCTCAATGATTGATCGCTGAGAAACGATGCGTTCCTCTAAGCGATGTCTTACGGCACACAAGCGATCGTTAGATTCTAACGGAATCGCTGTCAGCTGTTCAATGACCTTACGTACAATGCTGTCATCAACAGTTTTATCCTTTAAGCGCTTTGCGTGTACACAGGATAAATCAAGCACATCGATTGCCTTATCGGGAAATTTACGCTGCGGCATATAATAATCACAGTATTCAATCATCTGATGTATGATTTTTTGCGGAATCGTTACTTGATGAAAGGCTTCATATTCGTCAATTTTACTGATGATCATCGTTTCACATGTCAGCTTATCAGGCTCCTTCACATATATGATTTGAAAGCGTCGTTCTAAGGCTCGATCCTTTTCAATGTATTTTTCATATTCATCCAAGGTAGTTGCGCCGATGCACTTGATTACACCGCGAGCCAAATACGGCTTTAATACGCTTGATACATCAATGCTTCCTTCACTTTTTCCGGCGCCGATCATCTGATGAATTTCATCGATAAATAAAATCACATTCGGATGCTTTTCCAGCGTTTGAATCAAGTTTTGTATCTTTTCCTCAAAATCACCGCGATATTTCGTACCTGCGACAAGAGAATTCAAATGCAGCTCATAAATCACTGCGTTTTGAAGTTCCTCACTTACTTGCTTTTCGGCAATCATTCCCGCTAATTTTTCAACCAAAGCCGTTTTACCGACACCGGGCTCACCGATTAACAGCGGATTTGCCTTTTCCTTGCGCGATAAAACGGAAATCATAAGCTCCAGCTCTTGGTTTCTGCCGACGATATCACGATTGTTTTTACATGTATTCAAATTACGCAGCTCCGCAATTTTATCGAGCTCGCTTGTTTCACTTCCGCCCAGCTCAAGCTGCAGCTCCTTTAAATCCACATCGTAGCGCAAAAGAATTTCATTTGCCACACAGCTGTCCGTTTTTAACAGTGCCAATGCAAGCATATCGGCAGTAATTGCATTCTGTTTCTGTTCCTGCATCTGTTTATGACTGCGTTCCAAAATATCGTCAACGACCTGCGTGACCTGAATTTCCTTGATGCTTTTTTCGCGCAGACCGAAAAGCACCATCAGATCCTCCTTCAGCTGATAATAATAGATTCCCTGCTTCGCCAGTATTTTGGCGAAATTGGTGGTTGTATCCTTTAAAAGTGCCAATAGTACATGCTCACTTCCCACATAATTATTGCCCATATCTTTTGCCTCATTGGCAGCGTCCTTCATTATCATTGATACTTGTTTGTGAAAGCGATATTTCATCTAACCACACTCCTTTCATGCTACTACTAGCATATGAAAAAAAACGCTGTGATATCCGATTTTTCTTTTTCTTTTTAAGCGTTTTCTGTTTCATCGAGTATTTTAAAGCTTTTTTTGCTGATTCACTTCCGTTTATTTCCTATTTTGTATCATCATGGCGAATTTTCATACAATGATAAAAAAAGATGCAGATTTTTGCATCTTTTCAGCTATTCCGATATTTTCTTTTCCAATTATCAAAATTCCAATGCTTTAAGAAATGCTGAGCAGCCTGTATGCCGTTTTGATACAATGCTTCACTTTCAGTCTCTGTAATATCAAAATCTGTTGTGCTGATATTTTTTTTATCACCGTTTATTGTAATCGCAGATGATATTCGTATGGAGCGGTCACGATTTCCCTTTGCCTTTTCGATTTGATCATTATCATAAGCATCCAGCAATGTAGAGATTATCAGCTTCACATAATCAATAATTGTATTACACGGTTTCGCAGTAATCGAGCAATCACTGTCTTTACAAAACTGAAAGCCGATAGTCGGTATCTTTAACGGCTTCGTGCCGTCATCTAACAGATTGATCGGATAATTACTCAATAAGCCGCCGTCAACTAGATAATGCACATTGCCGTTTTGATCCTTCAGTAAATAAGGCTCATAAAAAATCGGAATGCTCATGCTCATTCTGACTGCCGCGGCAATTGGAAAAGAATCAATATCGATATGAAATTTACGCAGATCCTGCGGCAAGACCAACAGCTCCTGTGTCGTTAAATCTACACTCGTTACCTGCAAGCGATAAGTACCGTCCGCTGCCTTCACATCACGAAAACAGGCAACATGCTTTTTCATTAACAGCTCATTCAGCCATTCTTCCAAATAAGCTGCGCTGTAGATTCCGTAATGAAATAAAATACTTAAGGCTTTCCCTGCGGCACCGAGACGATCTAAGAAATCGGTCTGCTTAAATTTCATATAGTCGAGTGTTTTCATCAGCTCGGCCATTTCATCCCCGTGATAGCCTGCCGCAACTAATGCGGCAACGATGGCACCGGCACTGGAGCCGGCAACACGATGAAATTGATAGCCTGCCTGTTCCAGCGCCTGTATCGCACCGACATGTCCGATGCCTTTGACGCCTCCCCCTTCTAAAACGCCGTTACATCGTGGCATTTGCCTCACCCGTTTTATCCTATGCATTGTTCCTGTTTGCGCTACAAAAAAAGTCACATTTCTGTGACTTTTACTTTTGTGTAAGGGTAATCGCTACATCACAGCGAATCAATAATCCGGTTACCAAAACTGCATTATGCAGCGCCTGGATAACAACCTTTGCCGGATCAACCACCCCTTGCGCATGTAAATCGCACCATTCTTGTTTCCATACATCATAACCGATGTGCATATCCATACTCAACTATTTTTCCAGCATTTCAATCGCATTTTCATCATTAAAAGTCATAGCACATTTTTGACATTTCTCTTACGGTCTTTCCTTTTCAGTATTCCTCTTTTTCTTTTTTTCATACGTCTTTGACAAAACAAAACGTAGCGCTGATGATCTAGTTACGTTTTTTCTATTTGCATATTTGCATAAAGGATTTCTAAGTTTCTTTTTATTTTCTAAAGATGATGCTCCGTATTTATTATATTTGATAATCCAATTTCTTAGCATCCTACCAGATAGTTCATATTTTTTGGCAACTTGTACCGAAGGTTCACCATTGAAAATATCTTTTATCGATTTTAATTTTTCTTCTTTTGTCCGATACCTGTTTGGTTCTTTTCCTTGCCATATTGTGATACCTCCAAGTTTATTATAAAAAATGTAGACATGTTTTTTTGTCTACATTTTTATCTTACAATTCACATATGATTGTCTGCGTTTTGAATGCTTATTGTTTTCTGGATTCTACAATCATAATAAATTTTGTAGATCCTTTGACGCCCTCTTTCAAACCTGTAAACGTCTGATAATCTTCACTAATTGTTTTCAAATCTTTCATATGTTCCATATCTGTTTTTAAACTGCCTTGAATCAAATGATGCAATTTCTGAATGCCTTCTTGATCGAATGCGACCATGCCTTCATACAATTCTTTAGAACCTTGCGATAACTGTGCTGTTGCGCCTTGTATGCGTGATGATTGGATCGTGAGTTCTTTGATACCCGCCAAAAGTTTTAAACAGCCTTGTTTCAATTTTTCACTGCCTTTAAATAATTCTTTCGCACCATGTGAAAGTTTGTTGCTATTTTCACTGATCTGCTTGACACCGTCTGTATAGCGCATCACGCCTTGCTCATATTGATGAAGTGAATCAATCGTTGCCTGTGCCTGCTTGATTTGATTTACAAACGGCGCTACTTGCGGCATTGCGGCATAATCATTCAAGATGGTCCCAAATACCTGTTGATAATTGTCCACTGTGATTTCCATAGGAACATGCGCATCTATTTGATGAAGCTGTGTCAATAAAGGTGATAACTGCCCGTTACAGCTTTGAATCGATGTGTTCAAGATTTGTGTTGCGCCAAGACGCAGTGCTTCTGAATTCGCATTGACATCTTGAATGCCGCGATCAAGTTCCTCCAAATGCGTGGACAATGACTGTGTGCCACCATTTAATGTATTGACTCCTTGCATCAAATCTTGTGATTTCGTATCCATTTGTGATATACCATTGTGAAACAGCTGATATTTTCCATTCAATTCATTGGTACCCTCTCGCAGTGCTGCACCACCTTTTTTGATTTGATCATAGGAAGAAACAAATACATCCATCATGGAGAAACCATCGTCCATTTGATCAAATATGTTCAGATCGCCTTCTGCCAACAAAGATGGGGTCGCAACCGCATAGATCGAATAAAGTTCAAAGGAATCTGTTTCATAGGAAATCGTGATTTCATTGAGATTTATATCCGTTGATGAGAATACTTGATCCAAACCAGGCGCCGCTATGGCTGCCGCAATATAATTGGATCCGTTGGAAATAACTTTTCCATTGGTCACGTTGACGGCGCTGTTTTTGCTTGTTGGAAGCATCGTTATCGCAGTGACCACAAACGGTACCGGCATTTGGGTGCCATTGATCGTTTTTGTTTCATGGTTTTCATAGCGTATGCGAATATCCACTTTACCTTTTTGATGCATCATCTGATCAATTGTTTTTTCTTTTCCGTTTAATTGATAGGTGATATGCATGGAAATTGGCAGCTGTTGATTCGTTTTGCCTTGATAATAAATATCTTTTCCTTTATTGTCCCATACGAGTGATTCTCCTTTTTGGGTAAATGTTTCTTCGCCGTTCACATTAAAGATATCCGTTAAACTGGATTTATCTTCTATTTTCTTTTCTTGATCACTTTTGAGGTGTTCCGATGCAATCGTGGTAATTTCATTGCCTTCCGCGTCCAGTTTTGCATAAATCGTTTCTTCTTTTTCATATGCGGATACAGGTAGTACATTGCTCATCATGAGCGCGCTGATGATGCATACAGCGCCCATTTTCTTTGTGTGTTTCATCTTAATTACTTCCTTTCTTTTTATTCAATCCCAATGATGTTTTATAAATCAATGTGTCAAATGTCAGTAATAATGACGGCACAAGCGAAATCACCACAATCATAGAAATGACAGCGCCTCTAGCCATCAAGGTACATAAGGATGCGATCATATTCAATTTGGAAATCATGCCGACGCCAAAGGTGGCTGCGAAAAACGATGCGCCGGATACGAAGATTGAATGCATGGACTGATCCATTGCCTGTTTCATCGCTTCTTTTTTATCATATCCTAAGGATCGTTGTTCTAAGTACTTGGTCGTCATCAATATTGCATAATCGATCGTTGCGCCCAACTGTATCGTACCAATCACAATGGATGCGACAAACGGAAGTACATCGCCCAAATAAAACGCAAACGACATATTCACCATAATTGCCAATTCGATTCCTATGACCAATAATACCGGTAGCGACAATGATTTCAGCACCAGCATCATAATCAAAAAGATAATGCCAATGGATGCGATATTGACGCTTTGAAAGTCTTCATCGGCAATACTGACCATATCTTTCATACATGGACCTTCACCTGCCAGAATCGCATGTTCATCATATTGGCGCACGATTGTTTCAATTTGCTCAAGCTGATGATTCAATTCTGATGTCGCTGTTTCATATTTTGAATTGATGAAGATCATTTCATATTGATCATTTTCAAACATGGATTTGAGTTCATCAGATATCATTTCCTCTGGTATGGCCAAATTGGATAACGCAGTTGGTGACAAAACAAGCTCCACTCCGTCCAAAGCTTCTATCTTTTCCATCATTTCATTCACTTGATTGTTTTTTACACTTCGATCAATCAAAATGATCTGCGCAGAAACGATATCAAACTTTTCTTTCAGCTCTTTATTCGCTATACTGCTTTGTAAATCCTGCGGAAGATCTTTGGTCAAATTGTAATACTGTTTGATATGATTGTTTCCATAAACAGCCGGTATCGCACATAATACTGCGATCACCAAGATTGCTTGATGATAACGAATAATGAAATCCCGCACATGATGGAAGGATGGAAGCCACGCCGCATGTTTCGTCTTTTCTATCCAGCGATCACTTACAAGCAGCATTGCCGGAAACAAGACGACTGTGGAACATACACCAATCACAACACCTTTTGCCATTACGATACCAATATCATTTCCCAGTGTAAGCTGCATCATGCACAGCGCCAAAAACCCTGCCACCGTCGTAAGCGCACTGCCGCAAACTGATACAAGCGTATCGCCGACTGCCTGCACCATCGCTTCTTCTTTTGTGCCCTTTATCGTTTTTGCATACTGATATTTATGATACAGGAAAATAGAAAAATCGGTCGTGACACCTAGCTGTAATACCGCAGCGATCGCCTTTGTGATATAAGAGATCTCATTAAACATCAGATTGGTTCCCATATTGTAAAGAATCGCAATACCAATGTTGCCCAAAAGCAAAAGCGGCACCAAATACGAATCCAACGCAATGATCAAAATCAAAAGCACCAAACATACGGCCACAGCGATATACGTTATGATCTCTTGATCCGCCACAATACTGGTATCCAATGTAGAAGCGCTCATACCTCCTATTTTCACAGAATCATCCACAATTTCACGCATTTCTCTGATTGCGTCAATCGCTGTTGTAGAATCCTCAAATGTGACCAACATCAACTGACTGTCACCTTTTTGAAAAGAGGAAGAGATATCATCCGGCAATATTTCCAGCGGAATCGTCGTTCCAACAAAGTCGATAGGTGATATTACCTGATGCACACCTTCGATTTCCTTAATTTTCTGTTCCAACGTGCGTATGTCCTTGGACGCCATATGCTCTAAGGAACATATCGCAAACGACCCCATTTTAAAATCTTCCTCTAATATTTTCTGCCCTTTCATCGTTTCAATGTCTTTTGGCAGATACACAAGGATATCATAATTAATATTTGTATGGATATATCCATACATCGATGGAACCATCAAAATCACAGATGCGATTACAATCAGCCATTTGTGTTTTACCACTTGTTTTCCCAGCCATTCACCAAACCTTCTCATCTTTTCGCCTCCCAAAACTGACCATCGGTCATAAATGACGGTGGTGACAGTATAGCACCAAAATGACCATTAGTCAATAATTAAATGACCAAAAGTCAATTTTTTCTGTTTTCATTGACTTTTACCATTTTCATCGTTACAATTAGAATTAATCAAGAGGTGATCCGGATGAAGACCTATCGTGTATCAAAAAAGCCTGTGTTTTCTAAAATTGAAAGCAACAAAAGCGAAAAACTGAACAAACTATTAGATACGGCATTTCAACTATTCACCTATCAAGGTATCTTACATACGTCGATACAGGATATCGTGGATAAGGCAGGTGTAGCGAAAGGTACGTTCTACCTATATTTCAAGGATAAATATGAAATACAAGATCATTTGCTTGTCCGAACATCCTATCGTCTGTTTAAAGATGCCCACCAGGCTTGTGAGCAATCCAATATCCAGCGTTTGGACGATAAGATCATTTTCGTGATCGATTATATCATTGATTATTTGATCCAACATCCAACCGTTTTGAATTTCATTAAAAAAAATCTGTCCTTGGGTCTTTACAGTGAAAAATTATCCGAACTTATCGAAGACGATCATTTGGGATTAAAAGAAATATTTTTGGAAGAAGTCAAGCAAAGAAATCTTGCGCTCTCCCATCCGGAAGTAACGCTGTATATGATCATAGAACTGGCCGGATCCACGCTGTTTAGTTCCATCGTAAAAAGTGAACCTGTCGGCATAGAAGAATATAAGCCAATCTTATACGATACCATTCGTAAAATGATCAACGAAAAATAATCAGCAGCTTAAAAAAAAGCAGGTGCTGATTTTTTTCAATAAGAAAAGAGCTGTTTTTCATACTCTATTCTTTATTCAATAATGTGATGGGTCAGTCTTGCGAATTACAGTGATAATAAGAGAATCAACAACAGCGTGTATAGAATCATGGCAAAATCGGCATTGGCTAAGAAATCGGCCGGAATGATAAACATACAATGTATAATACCGATATTTTTTAGAAACATACTCAATAACGGATTGATGAGCCATGCACTGCTTGCCTGCGGTTCCCAGGCGGTCCAACAAATCCGTCTGCTTAAATTTCATATAATCGAGTGATTTCATGAGCTGTGCCATTTCCTCACCGTGATAATCGGCCGCAATCAGCGCTGCTACGATGGCACCCGCACTGGAGCCTGCCACACGCTCAAAGCGATAGCCGGCCTGCTCCAGCGCATGTACGGCACCGACATGACCGATCACCTTGACGCCTCCCCCTTCTAAAACGCCGTTGCAACACAGCATTTTCCTCACCCGCTTTATTCTATGTAAAAGCTGTGTTTTTGTCACCGAAAACACAGCCTTTTGTTTCTGTTTTTTTTATTGTGTCAAGATCGCAACATCACAGCGAATCAAAAGTCCCGCTACCGATACGGCATTATGCAGCGCCTGAATAACGACCTTTGCCGGATCGACGACCCCCTGATTGCGCAGATCGCACCATTCCTGCCGCCATACGTCATAGCCGATATTCATATCCAAGCTCAGCTGCTTCTCCAGCATTTCCACGGGATTTTCATCGTTATTCTCCATCAGCTGCAGAAACGGTCTGAGAATTGCGGTAAAGACACATCGAATGCCTGCCTCCTGATCCTTTGATTTTTCCTGAATCAACGGCAGCAGACTGCGGTAGCACTGCAAAAACATCAAACCGCCACCCGCAACGACACCATCCTCCATTGCCGCAAATCCCGCCTGCAGTGCATCCTCACAGCGCATCCGCTTTTCCTCGATTTCACCTTTTGTATAGCCGCCGATTTCAAGCACCGCAATCTTTCCCTCTAAGCGGGCAATCCGTTTATGGACTTGAGCAATATCATAAGCGGCACTTAAGGCAGGAAGCTGCTTTTTTAACACTTCTATTCTTTCTGCTGTTTTTGGATTCGCACCGACAAATAACTGAATCGAATGCTTACGCACGATGATTTCCCTTGCGCTGCCCAATTCCTTTACACTGACCTCGTTTAATTCACGTCCCAGTTCCTTGATACAGGCACTTCCCTGAGTGACCAAGGCCAGATCCTCCAATAAGTCCTGTTGATAGGAGCCGAAGGAAGGAGCCTTTAACAGGGCCAGCTGACATTTCTTTTGCATATGCAGTAGAATGAGCTGTGTCAATACCTCATTGTCGATATCCTCACAAAACAGAATCAGTGCTCTGTGCTCATGAATCGCATACGCTAAAAAATGCTCGATTTGCGACAGTGAATCAATCGTTTCATTGCTGATCAGAAGCAAAGGATTTTTATAGCTGCAGCTGAGCGCGTCCTGTGCTAAAAAATACGGCGACAATAAGGATGCTGAAAATTCCATCCCCTCTTGAATTCTCAGCTTGCTTTCATAGGAGCGCCCCTGTTCACAGATGATACAGCGTGAATCATTGACTTCCTTCAAGGCCTGCGCGATCAAAGCACCGATTTCCTCTGATTTTGCGCTGACAGAGGCAATCTGAGCCAGGCTTTCATACGTATCGATTTTTTTCGCGTGCGCAATGATAAAATCCTCGATCATTGAAGCGGCGTACTCCATACCGCTCACAAACGCTTTGGCAACGCCGCCCTCCTCCATATAGCGAAAGCCCTGCTTCAACAGCTCATAGGCAAGCAGAATGCTTGTCGTTGTACCGTCTCCGCTTGTTTCATTTGTTTTCACCGCACTGTCCAATATGATTTTCATTCCCATTTGTTCATAAGGATTTTGAACCTGAAGCGATTTCGCAATACTTACGCCGTCATTTGTGATACAAGGTAAGCCCTTTTCCTTTTGAATCACCGCATGACGACCGCAGGGTCCCAAGGTTCCCTTAACGCTTTCCATCAACAACTCAGCACCTCTTAATAAGCGATCTCGTGCCTCCTTTTGAAATAGTATACCGGTTTCCATAGTCAGCCTCCCATAAAAAAATATCTGCCCTACATTGTATGACAGAATATTTTTTATTATGTATTAAAGCATCGGTGCGAACAAATTCAGAATTGCCCGAAGCATTTTCACAAGCAGTCTTGTATTCGCACATTCCTCTGATGTTACCTCATGACTCAGTGCCAATGTCTTTATGTAATCCTCTTTCAGCTCATCTACGACACGACTGCGATAGAACCATACACCGCATTCATAATGAAGGTAATAGGAGCGATAATCCATATTGATCGTACCGACAACCGCCATCTTGTCATCAACCACAAAGGTTTTCGCATGGACAAAGCCCGGTGTATATTCATATATCTTGACTCCGGCGTTTAATAAATCACGATAGTTTCCGCGAGTCAATTCAAATACATAGCGCTTATCGGGAATATGCGGAACCAAAATACGCACATCAATACCGTTTTTCGCCGCAAGCGTTAAGGCAGTTTTCGTTTCACTGTCGATGATTAAATACGGTGTGGCCGCATACACATAGCGATTGGCACCGTTGATCATATTGATATGCGTGTTCTCTCCGACATTTTCATCATCGGTCGGGCTGTCCGAATACGGCTGTACGAGTCCATCGTCGCGTATATTTTCAAAGCTTCCCTCAGGTGCACGGAATTGATGAAAATCCTCCTTTTCCTTTTCATCATAATACCAAAACTGTAAAAACATCAGTGTCAAGCTCCAAACAGCTTCTCCCTTCAGCATAACGGCACAGTCCTTCCAATGCCCGAAGCGCTCCTTTACGTTGATATATTCATCAGCAAGATTGACGCCGCCCGTCATCCCCACCTTGCCGTCAATCACAAGAATTTTGCGATGATCGCGATTATTCATCTGCATCGCCAAGCGCGGCTTAAACGGATTGAATATCTTGCATTTGATTCCCAAACGACGCATTTTTTCATCATAATGATCGCTCAGCTTTCCGATACAACCGGCATCATCATACATCAAGCGCACATCGACTCCCTGTTGAACCTTATCGCATAAAATATCCAATATCGAATTCCACATAAGGCCTTCCTCAATGATGAAATATTCTAAAAAGATGAATTTTTCGGCCTTTTTCAATTCCTCAAGCATCGCATGAAACTTATCCTCACCTAACGGAAAAAAGGTCGTTTCTGTTTTATGATACAGGGGAAAGCTTGCGTTTTCCCATAAATATTTTGCCTGTTTATGTGCGATCGGATCAAGACCTTCCAATTCACTCAATAATCGATCCTCTTGATAAATCAGTCCCTGTCTGCTTTCATGCGATTCATGGTCACGCCGCTGTAATGCCTTAGGTACCTTCTGTCCGCCGAACAACGCATAAATCAAGCCGCCGAAAATCGGAACCGTCATAAGCAGTATGACCCATGCCAGCTTATACGATGGATTTTCATTCTTATCAAGGATATAAATGCTCATAATAAAGCTTAAACTTGTTAAAAAGATATTAATTATGAAGAAATATTCGCTTAAGCTGATAATAAGCCCGAGTAAAAAAGCAAGCTGTATTAAAATCAATACAGTCACGATAAAAATTTTACTTGTGAAAAATCGAATCACTTTCTTCATATTCATAAGCTGTAACACTCTTTCTACTTTTTCAAATAGCTGCTTACCATTTGAATTACCCTATCTATATTCACTTCATCAATCAATCGATCCTTCGCTGTAGCGGTATTTTTAACAAGCAGGCGCCCCTTTTCGTCTGCTTCACCGGCTGCGATAACGATTGCCTTCACAAAATGCTCAGCCGCACTTGAGCTGCGCATTGCATCATCTAACGCAACGGTTTTCAGCTTTTCCTCACCGCACAGCTTGCTTAGCTCCAAGGCAAGCTTCTTTGTCTGCGGCGTATAACCGAGCTGAAGCTGTGAGCCTAACGCAAAGCAGTTAAACAAAATGACATTGGGATTGCGTGTCTGCTTCAAAAAATCCTCAGCAGCAATATGCGCTCCCAAATGACGTGCTTTGTTGCGGTCGATAAACAAAAATACGGTTGTTCGCTGTTCATCCTTGGACAGTCCCTTTGCGATTTCATAGGCTGCCGCAATTCCGGCGCTGTTTCGCACATAATTTTTGCGATTGGCAACACCGTGCAGCATCAAATAGAACAGCACAACCATCAAAAAAGAGACAAGCAGAAACATAAAATTCGCACCTTGTGCATTCAGTCTTCCTTCACTGCCGTAAATCAGCCCAAGCAATATCACATATAATAGAACGATCGGCGCAAACTGCGGAATCAGATTTTTATTGGCACTTGTAAGTCCGTCCAAAGGATAGTATTCGCTTTTCCACCAAAAGATATGCTGAGGGGTGTCATAAGGTACCGCAATTACGGTTTTTGCATGCTTCATATTGCCGAACTGCAGATTCACGGCACGACTCAGATTTTTTTTACCGGCAATGATCGTATGCGAATATCCGATTTCCTTAAAATCCTCAATTAAGGCCTTGCGAAAAGCTGCCTTTTGTTTATTCGTAAAACGTGTTCCATAGGTTTCACTGTATTTTTTGAAAATATTCTGATCCATAAGCTCCTCCTATTTCAACAAAAGTGTATCTAACATCGTCAGCGGCAAACCAGCTAAAATTTCCTTTACCTGCGCAATGCGTTTTTTCTCTAAAAGCGTTGTCGGCTGATGTGCATCATAGCCGTAAATACATTGAATCGGATACTGTGCCGCAATTTCCCAAAACGCGCGATACGGATATGCGTAAGCTTCTGACGGCTCATACAGCAGCTTGCCGTATCTTAGCCCGTTGAGATTGATTTCAAGTGGCATATTACATTCTACGGCGCAAGCGCATATTTCATGAGCAGCCTGTGCACAAGCGGCAGAAAAGCTTCTTCTGCCGAGCATAAAATAATCAGGGTGTGCGACTAAGGAAACTAAGCCGCTTCGCATACAACCGCATAGCTGCTTTGCATACAACAATACCCCTTCATCATCACAATATTCATCATAGCCATCTCCGTATACGGTTCGACAATGCTGACCGACGATCATATAATCACATTCTTTGCGCAAGGTGCGTAAAAAATCAATTTGATCCTCATAGTATTCAATTTCAAAGCCTGCATAAACGGTGATTTCATTTTTATATTTTTCCTTTAATGCAGAAACAGAAGCCAGATAATCCTGTGTATCACGATACAGCATCCGCTCTCCCGGCTTATCAACACACGGATAACCGACATGCTCGCTGAAGCCAAGCTCACTCATTCCCGCCGCTATGGCCGCTTTTACATAATGCTCATCCTCACCGATCGCATGTCCGCATCTTTTGGTATGCGTATGAAAATTTCCGTTCTGCATATGCTCACCTACATTTCTTATGGTATTATACCGTAAATCGATATATTTTCACAGTGCTTCCTCAATTTTTATTTTTCTTTTTTTGTAAAACGATTACTAAAGGATATATAGCTATTCATTTTACTGCTCTTATTGAAGCACATATTATATTCAGATAAAAAACAAACGATATCTGCGAAAACAAATATCGTTTATTTCTGATATATTTTATTTATATCTTAGCTATGCCTTTTCATCATAATAAACAACTTCAACGCTTTGTTTATCGAAGTCAAGGAATGTCTGAAAACCGCGTTTATTACTGTCTTGATCCCAGATTTCCACAAATTTCGGTGTGATTTCAATTAAAATTTCACTGTCCTCATGGGAATAGGCATTATAGCTGCCCCATAAATATTTACGGTACGCCTGTTCGAAGCGACGACCTTCTTCCTCTACTACAAGTCCTTTATTCACAGCGATTCCTTCGACTTGAATACCGTCCCAACATATCGCAACCTGAGGATTTTCCAACAGCTGTTTTGTTTTACGGAAATTTTTATCGGTTTTAAAGTAAATTTTATTATCATAGAATACACAGCTGACATTACGGACAAATACATGATCGTTTTTTGATGTCGCAAGCGCCATAATTTTACTGTTCCCCAGCATTTCAAACATCTTTTGTACAGCAGCTTCAAAATTCATATTCTTTACCTAGCCTTTCATAAAATTTTTCATCAGCGGACTGATCTTCTTATACAACAGCAATGTGATTACGGAAGCAGCCGCACATTTGATTAAATTGAACGGAACAATACCGAGTATTGCCAGCATCAGCATATCAGTCACATAAGGATTCACAGCCTGACACATCATAATGATGTCAGCGGTTGTCATCCCGTATAAATTCACATAGAACGGAATAATGATAAATACATTCGTTAGTACGGCGGCCAATGCGCAAATCAGTGAACCGCTCAGCATCCCATACAACGCAGAGCGTTTACTCTTATGACGGTTATAGATAAATACTGCCGGCAGCACATAGGCAAGACTTAAAATAATATTGCAGATTTCCCCGGTAAACATGGAATTGGTACCGACAAGCGCCAGCTTTACTAAGATTTTAACCAATACGATGAATACTGCGGCGATCGGTCCGAGCGCAAAGCCACCGATCATTTCCGGCAACGAAGCTAAATCGAAATCCATAAACGGCGGCATAAACGGAATCGGAGTACGAAACAGCATTAGGACGCCTGCCATTCCTCCTAAAATTCCAATCAATGCAATCTCTTTGACATTCAGCTTTTTCATAAGCAAATGCCTCCTTTCAAAAAAAATACCCAAAAACATAAAAATATGTCTTTGAGCTTACCCACAGATAATGTCTTTTCTCATCCGGACTATACCGTCGGTACCGGAATTTCACCGGTTCAGCCGCTCACTCCGCGGGTCATGGACTATCACCATCGGTAGGGACTTACACCCTGCCACAAAGACTTCATATTCACTTTTTTTGAAATGAAACAATGCCACAACATTGTCTGCATTACTATGATATACCAAATCATAAAAAATGTAAATGAGAATTATCAAATTATTATGATTCTTGAGAATTGCCTGCTTTATGTAATCCGTTCTATCGATATACCCGAATAAAACGATATTTAGAATTGAATGACATAATATTATATGAAAATTTTTGGTGAATTTAGATTATCTCTTTAGAAGTTCTTATATGTCGGTATAGCCCGTATTTTCGGGCTTTCCCGGCATTTTAGATATGGGGAGAAGTTCTTATATACCCTCATAACCTCTTAGGTTTTCCCTCTCAATGGTAGTAAAAGAAGTAGTAAATCTGTCTGTGGCTATGCTGCGATCAGCCTTTCCATTTCAGCCCTTGCGGAAGCGAATGTTGCGTGTGCGTAATAGTTCAGCGTCATGGTAATGTTGGAATGTCCCATGATATACTGTAACGCTTTCGGGTTCATGCCCGCATTGGCTAAGTTTGTGCAGAATGTATGGCGCAGGGTGTGGGGTGTCATTACTTTGGGTAAGGCTTCCTCATGGCACTTGTTGTACTTCTTCGCAAGCCCCCGGAACATGGTAGCATAGTTCACATTCGTTTTCGGGCAACCGTCCCGGTTGAGGAAAAGGAAATTGCCGTAACCGTCAATAGTGATCTTCTTCGCTCCCTTGCGGTTCTCCAACACGCGCCCCAACGCTTCATACACTTTTTCACTCATTGGAATTTGTCTGATACCGCTCTGCGTTTTGGGCTTCTCTATGTAGTAGCCTGTTTCCGCGCTCCGTAAAAGCTGGTGGTCTACATTGATTACCCGGTTTTCAAAGTCAAGGTCGGTTTCAGTCTGCCCGCAGAGTTCGGAAATCCTAAGCCCCGTCCCCAGCAGTATGATAACCTCGTCACGGTACTTCTGATAGTCGCTATCACCTTGCATAAAGGATAAAAGGCTTTCTTCCTGTTCTCCTGTGAGGGGTACTTTCGGCTCTGTGTCGTCCTCGATCACGGTGTTTAGCTGGAAATCAAAGGGATTTTTCCTTATACAGTCGTCCTGTATCGCTGTGTAAAAAGCAGCTTTCAGAGAACGCTTGTCGTTGCTTATGGTCTTGTAGGATATTCCCTTTTCTTTCATGCGCAACGCCCATTCTTTCGCGTCGGACAGCTTCACACTGTCAATGGGGCAGGAACCAAGTTTATCCGCTTCCAGCAGCTTCATCAGCCGTTCGCGCCCCTTTGTGGTGTTATGCCTTACGTTCCCCCGGTGGCGGTTCTGCTTCGCGTAAAGCTCGCAGACGGTCATTTTCTTTCCGATTGTGTCTATCCCGTCGTCAAGGTCTTTCTGTATCTCTTTTTCTTTTTCTCTAAGGGATATGTCGTCACGCTTCCCGGCTGGGGTCTTGTCCGTAGGCACTAACTTCCACGCATAGACAAATTGCACTTTACCAAAAGTATCGGTATATTTGTAAGCATATCTCCCGTCTTTTCTCTGGCTCTCTCCCGAACGCAAAATGCGGTTTTTATTATCACGTCTTTTCTCCGACATTGTTTTTGCTCCTTTCCGTGTCGGAAAGAGCCTTGATATGCCTAAACCTATTATAGTATATTCAAGGCTCCTTTTCACTATCTTTTTCGCTAAATTGCGTCCAGTGTGTCAATGATTTTTTCAAACTGTTTCCTCTTGATCTGAATACGGTTGCCGTTCAAGATTACCCAGCCCGCCGTGGGGTTTTCCTCTGCAAGTTTGCGTAGCTTGTTTTCCCCAATGCGGAAATATAATGAAACAGAGCCAGCTTCCCCATGTAGAATAGTGGAAAGCTGGCTCTGCATTTAATATGTCTGGCTCATTTGCTCATTACCATTTTCAATTTTACTACGTCGATACGGACTTCCTTTTTGCATTTCGGGCAATATAGCGGAAATTGGATAAGCACCGTATCTTCATACACCTTTGTCCTTGTTTTGCCGCCGCAGATCGGACAGTGTACCCACAAGGAACCGTCTTGATTATCAGTCAACTTTTACACCCCCATGAATGGCATAGCTCCGCGTTAAACGTCCGGCTTTTGCCCGTATAAGTATATTTTGTTTATTATTTTACAGATATATAGAGATAGCAATGAGTTTTTCCGTCTTTTGTATATTCGGGTGGCACACTACTTTCATAATCACAAATATACGCACGTTCAATTAACCCCGATATACAGTCTGCCTTTACTTGCTCCCATGCTCTTTGTGAGCATAGTTCCATGTCTCCGTTAGTATCACTAAAATCATATTTCTTATGAAAACCCTCGATTACTTTCAATTCCATTTGTTTGAAAAATTCAGAAGCAACTCCCATTACGCTTAAATCGAAATCATTTTGCGCATAATTGCTATACTGATAAATTGGAGAAATACCTTGTTGAAAGTTATGTTCGCTATCAAAAAGAATTGGCAATTTCCCATTTGTAATATCACGCCAGATTTCTTTCATTTCCCTTTTGTACTCTTTTGCACTATTGACATGAATGGTTATCGCATTTAATCTATATGACATTTTTGTCCTCCTAATATTTTTCTATTGTTCCGCTATATGAATATGATTTTTCCAGTAGTATTCCTCTCGCTCCCATTGTAAAAGCAATATTGCTGCTTCTGATAGACAACAATTCCATACCGATTTGCAAATCAAGAAATTTCATCATTTCTTGATTTAACTTGATAACACCGTTTTCGGAAATTGATACCCAACAATAAGAGCGTCCTTTATAGGGTACAAACTCTCCCTCTGCTGTGTGATAGTTTTGCAAGTTTGGATTATCAGTCAGAATGTGTCCTAATTTGGACGGTTCCAGCAATCCTTTTCTCGTTACACAAAATCCGCCTGTAACTTTACTTCCAGTAAATAAAAAAACTTTACCCTCTGCCCCGGCGTTGTACTCTGCAACTGCCTGTGTCGGAAAACAAACCGACAAATCGTGTTGTATTTGCGATTTACCAAAAATAAATTTGCCGCCTTTATTCATCTGTGGCATGAATATCAACCTCCTTTACACTTTTCATTTTAGAATTGATATGGTATAATACTGGTGTGAATGAGAAGTACTCCATATATAGAGTGCTATAATACAATAGCAATGTCAAGGGGGTATTTATCATGCTGTCAAAGACTGCCACTATGCTTTTGGGTCTAATCAATTCCGAACCGCTTAATGCTTATGAAATTATTAAGAAACTTCAATTTATGAATGTGAAAAGCTGGTATGAAATAGCAGACTCAACTGTATACGCAACAATTAAAACTTTAGAAAAGAAAGCATATATAGTTGGAAAAGTGCAAAAAGACGGGAATATGCCGGATAAGACGGTATATTCCATTACAGAAACAGGATTTACAGAGCTGAAAAAAACTTTGAAATTGTTCATTGAACAATTTGAATATGATTTTGTTCCATTTATGATTGCGGCGTTTTTTATAAAAGTATTTGATAAAGATAGTGCGGTTGATATTTTATCAAGGCGATTAGATTATTTAATGAAAGTTGATACGGGCATTTCAGAACAAATGAAAACACTTGAAACACAAAAAATTCCGGCTGATGTTAAATGCAATGTAAATCATAATAAGTTGCTTGTAAAAGCGGAGATTGCAGCCATTCAAGAGCATATTGAAGTTATAAGTTCAGTAGAAGAATGGTAGGATAAAAAAGGAAGTAGCTGTAATAAGCTGTTTCCTTTTTTTATTTGAGCAAAATTTCCGTGTTTATTTGGCAAAATAGAGAGTTCATTTGTAATTAGCAGTAGGAAAAACATTCGTAGCAAGCTCTTTTTTTTCCTGTGAAAGCAGCTTTTTGATTGCCTTTTGCAGCACTTCGGCGGTCAGCTTCCCGGTTTTGATATACAGGGCAACAGTTTTTTCGTTGATTTCGTCCTGCATGGGGTCTGTCCCTCCTTTCGGGGTAGTCTATGGGGCGGCGGTCAGATACGCACCCGCAGCCCGTTTAAGTCGTCCGCTCTGATACCCACCAAGAACCATTCCTGCGCCATGTTCATTTCAATGCGGGTCGGCTTCCACTTGCCGCGTGTGAACACGTCAAAACAGTCCCCGCAATGCAGTCCGCCGTAATAGCTGGCAAGGTCAAAGCGAATGTCGTAGCGGTCTGTGCGCTCGTCAAATACCAATGCTCCCGTCATTTTCTGTGCCATAATAAAATCCTCTTTTTGTGGTTGTGGGTGGTTACAGGCTTTCGCCCGGTTTGAATGAATAGGGGGCGTGCGGCTCCTTTGGCGCAAGTGCGCCGCTTGCCATGTCGTGAGCCACAAGGGACGTGTAATAGTTGCCGATTGTGGACGGGGCATTGAAAAGCACCGCCCGTAAATACTGCTTGATGTTGCGGATTTTGGTGGTGTTCTCCCGCATACAGTCCAGCACAAAGCGGATATCTTCGCCATCCAGCTTCATAAACTTTGCTTTCACCAGCTCGGCGGGGTAGTCGTCCCCGGCAATGCGGATTGTTTTTCTCCGGGTACAGACGGTTTCCAGCATGAGGTCAACAATTTCATTCAGCCTGTCCCCGTCAAACTTCATATCCTGTATGAGGCTGATATTGTCCTTGATGATCTCCCGGTAAATCTCAAAAGCGGTCTGTGCTTCCGCTTCCTTTCGTTTCTGTTCCGGCGGCGTAGCCGCTTTCTGCTCCAAAGGAGAGGGGTTAGGGGAATGGATAGGAATGGAATAGGTACTTTGTAAATCTGTATTTCTTTTTTTTTGTTGGTAAGTCAGTTCTTTGTATATCTTTATTTAATTGCATTGGATTTTCCGTCGTCGGTTTACCCGGTGTCGGATTTTCCAATATCGGATTGCCCGGTGTTGGATTTTCCAATATCGGTTTATCCAATCCCGGTGGGGTGTCGTCCGGCGGCTGGGGCTGCTCGTATATGGTGTATTCAATGGCGGTCATTTTGCCTTTCTCGTCCCGTCCCTGCCGCCGCTTGATATACCCGGCTTTTTCCAGCTCCCATACGGCGGTACGGATAGCGTCTATACTTTCCCGGTTGATCTGTGACAGCCCCGCAAGGGTGTAGTCCCAATCTTCGGGCAGGGAAAGCATTTGCGACAAAAGCCCTTTTGCCTTTAAGGTCAGTTCCTTGTTGCGTAAATGGTGGTTGCTCATAACGGTATAGCCCTTGTTGCGCTCCACTCGGAAAACTGCCATAGCTTCATCACTCCTTTGGTTGTGGATTTGTTACGCGATAGAACGCCATTTTGCCGGGGTTAGGTATAAAACCCTGTCCCCGGTAAAACCGCGCCCGCAAAGCCGCATATAGCAAGGCTTTTTTCGCCCCTACTGCGTAACATGAGGGCTTAAAAAAAGCGGCGTTCTTGTTCTCCCGTATAGGGATAGAGAAACGCCGCGTCTGCGTCGTATTCAGTTTTCATTTATTCTTTCTCAATGCTGTGTGCTGATGGTTGGGCTGGCAGGGTTCCGGGCGGCATATCAAGGCCCTTTCCCTCAAAAGTAGTAAATTGGTAGTAAATTCAGCTTGAAATCCTGCTTGTATGCCCGTAAATCAAGGCTTTTTTGAGATAATCAACCATTTTCATATACAAATATATCAAAACGAATGATATTAGAATTGAATGACAAAAACAGTAAAAAGCCTTGTCAATATAAAATGATTATGGTAAAATAACTAAGCATATAGCAGAAAGGAGGACTATCATGGGTTTCTTAGATATATTATTAATAATATTTGCGGTCGTTCTGATCCTGCTCTCCTTACTGCAAAGTGGTAAATCAGATGGTCTCAGCAGTGCATTCAGCGGCGGAGACGGCTTGAATTTATTTGCGAATGTGAAAGAACGCGGAGCCGAAAAAGTTATGTCTAACTTAACATTGGCTGTGGGTACAATCTTTTTCATTCTTGTATTAATTGCCAGAGTCATTCAGTAAAGACCGTACAGGTCTTTTTTTATGTTTGTTGCTTTTTAGAAAATAAAATTGATACATACTAAATAAGAAAGGAGGCATTATGGATTTAGAATATAAAATTACAGAACTATTGAAGCGTTATCGAAAAGGCTTGGATTATCATCAGATCATTGAGCTGTTAAAGCTTGAGGATCATGATTTTACTTACTTTTGTAATACACTGAATAAGTTGGTAAATGAATATCAAATATTTACCGATGAAAATAATCACTATGGCTGTAAAGAAGCATTTGGATATGAAAAAGGGGTTTTAAAGATCAATCCGAAAGGTTTCGGCTTTGTAGAGTGGGATGATGGCAGTGTATATATTGCTCCGGATATGTTAAAAAACGCATTGCCTGAGGATGAAGTACTTGTCAAGGTACATGAAAAATATGACGGTGCGAAAGAAGGAGAAATTCTTCAAATAATCGCTCATCATATTCAGCATGTAGTAGGAACTGTTAAGGTGAAAGAAAATAAGAAATTCTTTTTGCCTGACGACTTTTTAAATAATCGACGTTTTGAAATTACGAATATTGATGATTTTAAACTTGTGGATAATACAAAGGTCTTACTTAAAATTGATCGCTATGATAAGCTGATTGCCGCTCATATTGAAAAGATCATCGGTTTTAAATATGATCCCGGTGTTGATATTTTATCGCTGTTATATGAATTCGGTATTGATCCGCAATTCCCAAAGGATGTTATGCGTGAAGTCACTAAAATCAGTGATTATGTACGTGAAGAGGATAAGGAAAATCGTCGTGATTTAACCGATATGACTATTATTACGATTGACGGAGCAGACTCAAGGGATCTGGATGATGCGGTAAGCGTTATTAAAACAGCGGACGGCTATCGCTTAGGTGTTCATATTGCCGATGTATCCTATTATGTAAAGGAAGGCTCCCCGATTAATGCGGAGGCTTATGAGCGAGGAACCTCGGTGTATGTGGTTGACCGTGTAGTTCCGATGCTGCCGCAGGCACTGAGCAACGGTATCTGTTCTTTGAATCCGCACGTAGAGCGCTTGACGATCAGCTGTGTGATGGATATTGATGATCACGGTGAAATTGTTAAATATGAAATCTTCCCGTCTTTTATCAAAACGACGGAGCGTATGACCTATACAAAGGTAAACGAAATCTTGGCGCATGATGCAAAGGCTTGTAAAGAATATGCTCATATCACACAATTATGTGAAGATATGAAGCAGCTTGCACGAATCTTAAGACAAAGAAGAAAAGCACTGGGCGCGATTGATTTTGATACTAAGGAGGCTAAAATCATTGTCGATGAAAAGGGCAATCCGATTGAAATCAAACTCAGAGAACGCCATGAAGCCGAACGAATTATTGAGGACTTTATGATTGCGGCAAATGAATGTGTCGCTGCTCACTTAAAATGGATGGAACTGCCCGGCATGTATCGAATCCATGAAACTCCGGAGCCGAAGAAAATGCGTGAATTTGCCCGTATCTCAATGATGTTAGGGTATCCGCTGAAGGCTGATGTCAATCATGTGTATCCAAAACAGCTGCAGCAGCATTTATCAAGCATCAAAGATGAAGAGATTTATCCGATTCTCTCTACAATGTTACTGCGCAGTATGCAGAAGGCGCGCTATGATCGCCAATGCCTCGGTCACTTCGGCTTAGGACTTACGGAATACCTGCACTTTACTTCACCGATTCGCCGTTATCCTGATTTGGTTGTGCATCGCATGTTAAGGAAGTATTATTTCAATACCTGTGATGAGCCGCATAAAATGCAAGCTGATGAGCATTGGATGGAACAGGCCGCAAAACAATGCTCAGCCCAAGAGCGAAATGCCGTTGACGCAGAACGCGCTGTTGACGATATGAAAAAAGCACAGTATATGGAAGCCTTTGTCGGTGATATTTTTGAAGGAGTAATTTCCACAATTACAAAATTCGGCTTTTTCGTCGAGTTGGAAAATACGGTTGAAGGCTTAGTACATATCAGCACTTTAAAAGATGATTTTTATCATTTTGATGAACGTGCATATGCTTTGATCGGCGAGCATAACCGTATAACCTATCGCATGGGACAAAAAGTAAGGGTTCGCTGTACCGATGCAAGCCGCTTTAAAAAACAGGTGGATTTTGAAGTAATTCCGATCAAACAAAAGCTACCAAAACGTGCCGTGACAAAGTATGCAAAAGAACCACACTCCAAAGAACATCATACCAATGGATTGCGTTCAAAAGCTCAGCGCAACAAGTCTCAACGTAGGCGGAGCGAAGGAAATTTTAAAAATAGAAAAAGAGGATAAACAATGAAACGAATTGATTTTTATAAAACAGTAAAAATCGGCATGCTGCTTCCCTTCTTACTGTTAAGTATAGTAAGCGGCTGTCAAGATAAGCAAGCATCAACACCGCAGGTCGATCAACCGGAAGTAAGTGAACCAAAGCCTGAAAAGGATATACGTGTCTCCTTTTTGGCAGTCGGCGATAATCTAATTCACGGCGCTATCTACCTTGACCCTTATCATAAAAGCACAAAGGGTTATGATTTCCGTTCCGTATATGATCCGATCAAGCCGTATTTAAAGGACATTGATATAAAAAACATCAATCAGGAAACGGTGTTGGGCGGTGCGGAATTAGGTCTTTCCCATTATCCGCAGTTCAACGGGCCGCAGGAAATCGGTGAGGCTGTTGCGGACTGCGGCTTTAACTGGATCTCACAGGCAAGCAATCATGCGATGGATGCCGGTGAGGCCGCAATCCAAAATCAGTTGAAGCTATGGGATCGCTATCCTAACATCACAGCTACCGGCATGAACCGTAATCAAGCGGAAGCGGATAAATTACGTATCATCGAAGTAAAGGGATTAAAATTCGGTTTATTGAATTATACCTACGGATTAAACGGTTTATCTGCTCCTGACGGAAAAGAGTATATGGTGAATTTAATCGATGACGATAAAATAAAAAGTGACATTGCGAAGCTGAAACCGCATTGTGATGTAATTCTCGCAAGTATGCATTGGGGTGTTGAATATGCATATGAGGAAAACGATGAACAGCGTCGGCTGGCACAGCTTTTGGCTGATGAAGGAGTATCCGTTATTATCGGCTCTCACCCCCATGTCTTAGAGCCTGTAACCTATATCACGGCAAAGGATCAGCGCAAGGTGCTTGTTTATTATTCGTTAGGTAATTTCCTTTCTGCTCAAGACAGCGGCGACACCATGCTCGGCGGTATGGCAAAATGGGAAATTGTTAAAGATGGCAAAACAAAGGAAATCCGCATTGAACATGCCGAGCTTTATCCGACCGTTACTCATTATAATAAATCAATTCAGGATTTTAAGGTATATACTTTAAAAGATTACAATGATGAGCTTGCATCGAAGCATTATTTATCCCATGAAATCTCACGTCAATTCTTTATCGATTTGACAAATCAAATCATGAAACAACCAAAGGATATAAAAATCATATATGAATAAAAAAGCACGGCACACATATATTAAAAGGAGGTGTTTTTATGCCCAAGATAATTGCTCATAATCGCAAAGCTTCTCATGATTATTTTTTGACCGATCGCTTTGAAGCCGGATTAGTGCTGCAGGGTACGGAAATTAAATCAATTCGTAAAGGCAGTGTTCAGCTTAAGGATTCCTATATCAGCTTTGTGAACCATGAGGCTTTTATAAAGGAAATGCACATTTCACCTTATGAGTTCGGTAATCGCTTTAATCATGATGAAACAAGAATTCGCAAGCTTCTGCTGCATAAAGAGGAAATCAAGAAGTTGCAGGAAAAGGTAAAGCTGAAGGGTTTTACGGTCGTACCTGTCTCGCTGTATCTCGATAAAGGCAGAGCGAAGCTGGAAATTGCTTTAGCCAAAGGTAAGAATTTGCATGATAAGCGTGAAAGCGAAAAAGCTAAGGATGCGAAGCGTGAAATCGAGAAGGCTTTAAAGCATCAATATTAAATTCAGTATTGAATTAAACGCATGATTTGTGGTAAACTATCAGCGTTATCCTATGGGGGTGTCCTTGGTTTCGACAAGGGTATGCTTGATAGGGATTGCAGCCGAGTGGCTCACGTAACAGCCAATTAATTTAAACGCAAAAACTAAATTAGCAAACGTGTTCGGTGGTAACCGTGCCGTTGCTTTCGCTGCCTAATTAACCAATAGCGGTTTGCAGCCTCCTTCTTGTACTCTCATTCTGCGGTACTTGAAGCGAGTCTAACCTTAGTAGAATGTATGGGAAATGATAGTCTGGATCATTTTCAAGAATCCTAACAGACAGCCTCAATAGGTGTTTGTCCGTTCACTACCTATTGAGTTATCAGTAACGGACTAAGCTGTAGACGTTCCTATGGGGAGCTGCTTTTGGACAGGAGTTCGACTCTCCTCACCTCCACCATATAGTCGATTAAGCCTTTAAGCAAAGGCTTTTTTATTTAAAGCATTCATTCGTACCGAAACATATGGCGAAAATAATTACCGACAGAAAATCAACAAATGCCTTTTGTTTTACATAAAATTGCCACTATCGGCAAAATCACAATAAAACATAACATATGATTGATTGATATTTTGCCGATAACATGATATACTGAAAATAATTAGGAGATGTGCATATGAATTATTTATCTGTTAAAGAGATTGCGGCGCTTTGGCATACATCCGAACGTAGTGTTCGGAATTATTGTGCTGCCGGTCGTGTCCCCGGTGCATTCCTTACGGGCAAGACATGGAATATACCCGAAAACGCCGAGAAACCTGAAAGGAGCAATAAAAGCAAGCCTGCATCGAAGACTTTGTCAGATATCCTAAAAGAGGAAAAGCGTGCTCAGCTACACGGTGGCATTTATCATAAAATACAGATTGAGCTGACATACAACTCCAATCATATTGAAGGCAGCCACCTTACCCACGATCAGACTCGTTATATCTTTGAAACTAATACAATCGGCAGCACAGATGAAGGGGTTCGTGTTGACGATATTATTGAAACTGCTTCTCACTTCCGCTGTATCGATGAAATTATTGAAAGTTCAAAATCGCAGCTCAGTGAAAAATTTATAAAACACCTGCATTTTATCCTTAAAACAGGCACAAGCGACGCTAAAAAAGACCGGTTTGCGGTAGGTGAATATAAAAAAATACCTAATGAGGTTGGCGGCAGAGAAACCACATTGCCTGAGGATGTGTCGTCTGAAATGAAAAAACTCATTTCCGATTATAACAAAAAAGAGAATGTTTCTTTTGAAGATATCATCGAGTTTCATGTACAATTTGAGCGTATCCATCCATTCCAAGACGGTAACGGCCGTATCGGCAGACTGATTATGTTTAAGGAGTGCCTGAAACACAACATTGTACCGTTCATCATTGAGGACAGAATTAAAATGTTTTACTATCGCGGACTTAAAGAATGGAATCATGAAAAAGGCTTCCTTATTGATACCTGTAAGTCAGCACAAGATACATTCAAAACTTATTTGGATTATTTTAGAATACAATATTAGGATAAAGTAATAAAAATTATATATGATTGAATTAATTATATGATGATAGATTATTTTTATCGGTTGTGATAAATTATATGATATAATTATAAAAATGATGAGGTACTTCCAATGAAAAATATACTGATCCATGGCTTGGGACAGAACGCCCAAAGCTGGAACCAAATATCCGAATATCTAAACAAAAACGCAATAACTCCCCTATGCCCCGATTTATTTTCGCTCCTGCAAAATAATGAGAAAGATTTTTCTGCTCTTTATCATTCTTTTTGTACCTATTGTTTAAACCAAAACGAAAAGCTGAATCTTTGCGGTTTATCATTAGGTGGTGTTTTATCATTAGAATTTGTAAAGCAGTATCCCGAAAAAGTAAACTCATTGATTTTAATCGGTACACCGTATAAGATACCAAAAGCATTATTCAAACTACAGGGGATCATCTTTCATCTGATGCCGAAACCCGTATTTTACGAAATGGGCTGTGACAAGAAATCATTTATCAGCTTGGTTAATTCAATGGGTACGCTTAAAATTCATGAAGGATTGGATAAAATCACTTGTGATACCTTAGTTTTATGCGGAATTAAAGATAAAGGAAACAAAAAGGGAGCCATTGCCCTAAATGAGCATATAAAGAACAGTCGACTTAAGTTCATCGAGAAAGCTTCACACGAGGTCAATATTGAGAATCCGGATAAACTCGCCGAGATCATTTTAGATTTCTGGAAAACTAAGCAATAAAATACAGCTTCCTATTTCTTATAACAGCCAACACTCTCATTGTGTAAAAATAATGAGTATGATAAAAAAGCTTGTAAACAGTGAGGAAAATAGTGGAATTCCTTTCACTTAATCGCAGGGGGAATCAAGTAACAGGCAGAAACATATGTTAAATAATTGCGTTATAAATAAGATCGAATCAAGTACAAATAGTGAATATTATTTTGCCTCATGACGACTCTGATAAATCATGCTATAATAAAAGCACTCATATTCAACAGGTGAACACATGAAAAACAATCGATTATTCGCAATTATCTATCTGCTTTTAACAAACGAAACGATGACTGCCGCAGAACTGGCAGCCTACTTTGAAGTATCTACACGCACCATATACCGAGATATTGATGCATTGAGCGAATGCCATATACCGGTTTATATGAGCAAGGGTAAAAACGGCGGTATTCGTCTGTTAGACAATTATAAATTGGATAAGGCACTGTTGAGTGATGAAGAACAAAAACAAATATTATTTTCGCTCCAAAGCATAAACAAGCTGGAAATCGATAACACTTCTATCTATGAAAAGCTAAAGCAAGTCTTTTCCAAACAAGACATTGATTGGTTTGAAGTTGATTTTTCTGTATGGAGTAAGTCTGAACGACATAAAAAAAACTTTGAGTTGTTAAAAAAAGCCGTTATCGCACAACAGCGCATTACCTTTAACTATCACAGCACTTATGGCGAATATACAAAACGATATGTGAATCCCTATAAGTTATGCTTCAAGCATAACGCATGGTATTTATACGCCTATGATAACGATAAGCAGGCAGAGCGTTTCTTTAAAATACTGCGTATGAAAGATATTGAAATCAGTGACGAAGTATTTGAGCGAAAAGCGGCAGTTGTGACATTTCTTCAAAGCAATCTGCCGAAATATGCCCCCAATCTTGTTCATTTACAGTTGTTAATTAATAAGCAACAGGCATATCGTATCTATGATGAATTTGATGAAGCTCTCGTCAAAATAAATGAACACGGTGATTTTATGATCGATGTTGAATTTCCCGAAAGTGAATGGATTTACGGCTTTATTCTTTCTTTCGGAAATGATGTAACCGTATTATCCCCCGAATATGTCAAAGCAGAAGTCATCGCAAGGCTGAAAAAAAGTCTAAATAATTATTTATAATATGACAATACGTTGTCATATTATGTTTGTTATAATAAAATCATCGAGAGGAGTGGAAATATGAGCTTTGATTTTAAAAAAGAGTATAGAGAATTCTATCTACCGAAACAACAACCGCAGACAGTATGTATTCCGAAGATGAATTTTATCGCTGTGAAAGGAAAAGGTGATCCGAACCAAGAGAACGGAGAATACAAGCAAGCACTGGAAGCCTTATATACGATTGCTTATACAATCAAGATGAGCTATAAAGGAGAACATAAAATCGATGGTTTTTATCAGTATGTGGTACCGCCGCTGGAAGGATTGTGGTGGCAGGAAGGTGTTTGCGGAATGAATTATTCACGCAAAGATGAATTATGTTTTATTTCGATGATTCGTCTTCCCGATTTTGTCACAGAGAATGATGTCACATGGGCAAAGAAAACAGCCGATCAAAAGAAACAAAAGGATTTTTCAAAGGTAGCGTTTTTCACTTACGAGGAAGGGGAATGTGTGCAATGCATGCATATCGGCAGCTATGATGATGAACCTGCCACACTCGCATTAATGGAAGATTTCATGGAAGCAAACGGTTATGAATGTGCCGTCAGTGATACGCTGTTTCATCATGAAATCTATTTGAGCGACCCGCGCAAATGTAATCCCGCAAATCTAAAAACAGTAATTCGTCATCCGATCAGGAAAAAGACTGCCTGATGGAAACAATACAAGCAAAATCGCTTCTGCATAAGATTGCCCACGGCGAGATGTGGTTTGGTTCAGACTACAATATGAATCTATATCGAGGCTGTTGTCATCGGTGTATCTATTGTGACTCTCGAAGCAGCTGTTATCAGATCACAGATTTTGATCGCGTAAAAGTGAAAAAGGATGCGCTTTTAATTTTTCAAAAAGAGCTGAAATCAAAACGGCACAAAGGAGTCATTCAGCTCGGAGCGATGTCTGATTCCTATAATCCTTTTGAACAAGAATACGAAATCACCCGAAACGCACTGGGTTTAATTGCTCATTACGGCTTCGGCTTATCACTGGAAACGAAAAGCAATCTGATTGTCAGAGACATTGATTACTTACAGAGAATTCATCAAAATGCCGATATGATCCTAAAGCTGACGATTACTGCATACGATGATGCACTGTCTCAAAAAATCGAACCGGGTGTTTGTGTATCATCGAAACGCTTTCAGGCATTAAAAGCACTTTCTGAACAAGGTTTCTTTACCGGTGTTGTACTCTCACCCATCCTGCCCTTTCTCACCGATACCGACGAAAATATCAAAGCGATTATTCATGCCGCATATGAAAACGGCGCAAGCTTTGTTTATACAATCGGCGGTGTTACACTAAGAGAAAATCAGCGTGATTATTACTATGAACAACTTGACCGATTGTTTCCCGGCTTAAAGAATAAGTATCAAAACAGCTACGGAAATCGCTATTTATGCATGTCAAAAAATCGTGAGCTAATTAAAGTGTTTCAGGCAGAATGTGAGAAATACGGTTTGTTATACCGTATGAGGGACATTATTCGTGCTTATAAAAAAGCACAGCCGCAGCAATTAACCTTAAATCTATAGGTATCACCATGTACCATAGGCAGACAGATAGGAGCGTAATCTTTATGTCAACAGAAAATATATTGAAAGCAGATTTTTTAGCCAATATTCATAGGCTGCACACAACACCTATGGGGATTTCAAGAATCAAACGCAATCTTGACTTAGAATGTGATGATGTTGTTGCCTATTGCCAAAGTATCGTAGCGGATCCGCATTGTTTTATTTATCGCTGCGGTAAAAATTGGTATTGTGATTTAAACGGTGTTGAAATCACGGTAAATGCACATAGCTACACAATCATCACCGCTCATAAGAAAAGCATATAATAAACAGGCATGTGCCTGTTTATTTTCATATTATACATTATAGTGAAACTTCATACGAGAATCCTTTTGATAGCGCTTGCGCATCGGATTTCCTTCGGAACGATAGATTTCTTGTTCAGTAATGTCATAAATTACCGACCATACGGTATCAGCATTCTGTTTTCGATCATACTGACACATAAAGCCGTATTTCCCTGACAATAATGATTCGACAAAGCTTCTGTCATAGCTTCCCCGAAAGTTATTTAAGGCTGAACAGGCAACATGATAGCGTTCCTCTGCCCGCCAGTTATCAATTCCCTTTTCATTAAAGCGTTGCATACGCTCACTGTGAAACACATTGGTTGCCGCTAAATAATTTTGCTTAGGGAGAATGATTTCAACGTCGCAACTGTTACATTCCGCAACGGCAATATCACCATATGCATCCGCTAGCGTAAATATCTGTGACGATGCGATCGGCAGCTTTTTTAATGCCGTCGTTGCTTCATTGACACTTTTGCATTTTTCCAATAGATAGCGCAATAACATCCCTGCCTGTAATCCCGGTTGAATCACTTTCGGATAAACAAAAGTCAATCCGACAGCCAATCCGTATTCATTAATACCGTCTTCCATCTCAATAAAGGCAGTCGTATTCCCTTGAAATGTATAGCCTTGTTCAAGACGATACAAACAATTCATATGCAGCTTTTCTAATGAAACAAGAAAATCAGAATTTCTGGCTAACAGCGTTTTCCCTTGTTCATGATACGCAATACACGTACAGTGCTGTTCAAGCGAAAAACAATACATACTGAATAAGAACGTATAAAAATCCTCATAGCTGCCGCACTGTCCGTCAGCCACTCCTTTGATTTCCGCTAATATTTCCGGATAATGACACTCATACAAAGGTAAGCACTGCTTCGCAAACAGCTTTCGTTTTTCATCAACCACAAAGGTAGGCTGATCCATGATCAATTTTCCATGACGAAATAATCGCCTGCCCCATTCATAGCCTGCTTCGTAATGACTTTTTTTCATTCTTTCATGATACATGTTAAATAATCCTCCTCATTATCGGTGAGTAAGATCTTGCTCAACAGTATGCTAACAGAATAAAAAATTTAAGTCAATGAAATAAAAATCAGATTCATGCTTTTATACAAACAATAAAAACTTCATCACTTTTTACACTTTTCATATGTCCGTTTTACATATTATTTGGCTACTGTATATTGAGAATTCCTTCAGTATCATCTATACACTTTTGTATCGCTGTTAAAAAAGCACATGCTTCCATTCCATCCATTTGCACATGATGAAACTGAAAGGATATTTGCAGTGTTGCTTTATCATTTTCTTCACGATATTTTCCCCATATGAGAAACGGATTATTAAAGATCCCGCTGTACATATTCATAACGGCATCAAACTCAAAATGAATCAGTGCACTTGTTCCGATCATCATTGTATCCTTGATTTCATAATCTGTGCAGCTTTCATATACAAGCCTTGTATTCTCGGCATATGCCCTTTGAAATTTATCAAAGTCAGCTTCAAAAGGAATATCACATAAATTAATACCGTCGTTTTTATTGGCAACTATGACACTGATTCCGATTTTATCATATTGCATCATTTTTCGCTGCACCGGCAATAAATAAAATTCCTCGAATTGACAAGCTGCTTTGGCAATGCAGTAACATATCAACATATTTAACTGATAACCCGCTTCCTTAAGCTTGATCAATCTTGAGATGTCAAAAGTTTTCATAATTGTCACCATAGGCATCGGTGCATCAATATATAATTCCCAGCTTGCGGCTCTTTTGGTTTCTGATGGATTTACTTCCTTCATTTGTTTAACTCCTTTCTTTTTATCCTTTTTATTTATTATAAACTACCTATTACAATATGCATTATTTTCCTATTCATTTCCTAATGGAACATTGTCTATAGGCAACTTTTTCATCAAGATGACATCTTGAGTCTGGACTATTATACAACAATTACAGTAAACTTGAAATAACTGATTTATTTAATCGTTTATCACAAGCACAAAAGGAATCGCGCATAATAAAAGGCAGTTTAGAATAATTGAATACCCTACTGCCGTTAATTAGCTTTATAAAAGAAATTTCAATGAAAGATTATAAATTCCCGCACTCTTTTTCAATTTCTAAATAGCGAAGTGTTCTTGCGAACCCTTCTTCAATCGTATTATCAGGCTTCCAACCCAATTTGCGAAGCTTTTTACTTGATAAGATTCCCATCGTAAAGGGTGCACAACCGGCGCCGGAATCCTTAGGTATATCAAATATAAGTTGCAAGTCTTTTTCCGGATTAATTCTAACCAAAAGCTCAGCTAATTCACGAATTGATACCTTACCGTTTTCATCACCGATATTATATGCAATATCATCCCCATCCAATAAGATACGCCACATACCGGCAACAGCATCGGCTATATAGGTATACGTTCTTACACTGGAGCCATCGCTTTTTAAAACGATATCCTCATTAAATAAAACATTTTTTAAGAAATCTGCTTGTACACGTCCGTCATAGATCGACATTCCCGGACCATATGTATGCGCAAGACGAGCTGTTTTCGCATTTAAACCATATTGTGCGCGAAAAGAGGCACACATTGTTTCAGCAGCTTTTTTCCCTTCCGGATAACAAGAGCGAGGATCCAGAGGATCTACGAATCCATAGCTGTCCTCTTCAAAGAACTCCTGTCCTTCCTGTGGCTGACCGTATATCTCACGAGATGAAATAAACATATAGCCGTCTGCTTTTTTCTCTTTGGCAAGCATCAGTGTGTAAAAGGCACCGAGTGTATTAGCGGCTATCGTGCCGACCGGATCATCACGCATAATAAGAGGACTTGCCGGACTTGCTGCATGAATGATATAATCCACATTACCTTTAATATTCATCGGCTTGCTGACATCCTGAGAAACTATCTCTACCCTCTCATTATTCGCGATATCTGAAGGTATTTTCTTTGGATTTCTGACGATGCAAAGCACATTGATATTCGCATTCTTTGCCTCATTCAGCTTTAATACTGTACGAACAAAATAAGTTCCCAGCATACCGCTGGCACCGGTTACCATAATGCGCTTATCTCGAAGCTTTTCCCAACTGATATCCTGAGCGATTATTCTGTTTAAATCATCATTCAAAATTGGATTCATAACACATTTTGATAATTATATAAAATAATTATCTTTCCTTTCTAGCTATTTGTTTTCAGCAGATGCAATCAACCTTCTATTTTAATCCTAAGATTTGTTCATTTTCCCGATACTGCAACAGCGCACGCAGGATATAAAAATCCTCAGGCGTCGTTACTTTTATATTACCACGATTTCCTTCTACTATGTAAATATCATGTCCTAAATTTCTAAGCAAGTTACAAGAATCCGCAATATCTGTATACTCTGGATTGATTTCTCTCATTTCCTTGTGAGCCTTTACGATTTCACCTAAATAAAAGCTCTGCGGTGCCTGTGCTGTAAACATTTCTTTTTTTAACGGCATATCCTCGACCAATTTACCGCCTTTACTTAAAATCGGTGTTTCAATAAACGAAGTACAGGTTACTGCACTGCCGTGCTTCTTGACACATTCAATATTTTTACGAATTACTTCCTCGCTTACAAACGGGCGAACGCCATCATGTATCAGCACAACGGAATCTTCACCATTATCCTCATAGGCTGCACATAATGCACGATAGATTGAATCCTGTCCGTTTGCGCCGCCTTCCACGATACGGCAAACCTTAGAAATCGCAAATCTTACCGTCAGATCCTTTAAGGTGTCCATATAATCTTTTTTGCATGATATGTATATCTTATCAATATTGGGACTTCGTTGAAAATTATCCAGTGTATGGATAATGATCGGTTTACCATTAATTTCCAAGAATTGCTTCGGCATTCCCGCTCCCATACGAACACCGCTTCCTCCCGCAAAAATAATCGCTATATTCATAAGCTCACTCCTTTAAATACTTCATTATTCTTATTATACCGTTTTTTAAGCATAAAGTCTTTATTTTTTTCTTAATTTATCATGATCGATCATTTCTTGATAGTTCATAATCTCCTGATAAATCCTTTCACAGTTATTATGATCGCTGTGTTCATAAAAATTATCGGCACGTTTTCGATATTCATCCTTCATCACACAGCCATGCTCCATATAATCACACAATGTATCGACTAACTGCTGTGACCTTGTACATATTTCTCCAAAACCCATTGTATCATAGAAGAAAATGCCGTCATCATAATGTGGAGGAAGCTCCTCAGGATGAAAATAAACAATTGGCTTTCTCATGTATGCAAAATCAAACTGTACACCGGAATAGTCGGTAACCATTAAAGAGGATTCCGTTAAAATCTTTTCATAGCTTAAATCACCCACCGAAGGTATAACCTCTAATTCAGAATTCGGAGTAAAGTCATCTAACTGTGAGCTTAAAATCGGATGCAGTAAAAACTTTATCTTATAACCGCATGCCTTCGCACAGGCAATCAGCTTCTCATCATTGATGAGATTATTATATACATGAAAATACGTTGTATGCTTAAATTCAGGATTATAGCCGCGCTGCTCCCCTTCACTTGTCGTTACCGGCAGTGCATTATACATACGCCAAGTAGGAGAAAGCAGTATCTGTTTTTTATCATTGTTTTTTAAGCCGTCATATCGTCCGATTCCTGTAAGCTTTAAGGCATGAAAACCTTCATAGCCATATGCATGCTTCGAGAGGTTTTCATATTCAAAGCGGCTTGCCAGAAAATACATCATCGTATTATCGATAATTCGTCTCTGGGCGATTGCGCATTTTTGAACAGATAAGCCATGCTGTAAACACATAGAACCGAAATTGCATAAGCCTCTTATGTATTTTGATGTTTTTTTTGTATAACCGTTAAACGGAAACAAATGAGAATTTGTTATTAAAACAATATCCGCATTCACAAAAACAAGCTTATGTAAGAGACTTCCGTTTCTTAACGGTTTATAGCCGTCTTTTACTAAATTCCTATAATCACTTGTATCAGAGTTAATCAAGTAATATTTCGTAACTCCGTCATTAAAATCAGCACAATAGCGATATAGATATTCACAGCTGTCACCGCCCTTATACAGCTTATCCAGCATCAACCATATTTTTTTACGTTTGAAATAAGGGTGCGTGATCCAATACAGCCATCGAAACAACAATGCCGTGAAATCATTTTTCTTATGATTTTTGATTAGATTCAGCTGAAATTTTATTTCTCTTATTAAAACTTTGATCTTGGTCGCCGGCTTGATATCAATACCGTTATCTGCATGATGACAAAAATAATTATTAAATCGCCAATAGGAATATCGAGGTGATTTTGACAGTTTAGCCCAATGATTCGCAAATGATATCTTCATTTGAAAGTCTTCACCGTTTATTTGGGCATAAAAAGTAATTCGCTGAAGTTTTTTCGTATCATTTAACGGTAATCTTAAATGATAGGTCAATCTGCGATAACTCGGTATACCGAAATATTTAGTAAGCGAATATGCATCTGTATCCTCAATGATATATTTCTTGCCGTTGAATTTCGCATAAAATTGTACATTACCATATTGAAAAATATTTATCAAGGAGCCATCGATCCAAATATTTCCGTCAATATAATTCATCATATTGATGGAAAAACGATGCAGCGACAGTGCAGAAATTAAATTGCCTTTAAAAAGCATTTGTAAATCTCTTCCTTCCTCTCCCTCACATGCATCATAATCATAGTGTACATGATCCTTGCCGTATTTTAAGCGCAGATACATACATCTTACCTCAGGATTTTTAGTAATATACGGCACCATATCTTGATTTAATAAGTAATAATCATCGATACTTTGAAAAAGCTTTCCTACCAGTTCTAAGTATTCATCCAGCTTTTCACCCAATAATATCTTTTTATTACGATTGTCTTTGTTTGCCATCATTCTGCAGTTCATATAATAAACGCAATACAACTGCAGAAACTTCGGAATTGCCCCTTTTCTTTCTTTTGCATAAGCAAGTAGCGGAAATATATAATCAACCAAGGAGTCTTTATACCATCGAGCATCATGAGAAGGTACATGATATAAAATCTGATTTTCACGCGGAGCATAATATTGATATTTGGCTTTCGGTACCGCGATATATGTATTTTTATTAATTAACAGCTTCATTACCATATCACAGCCGGCTTCGAACGGCAGCATTTCATTAAAGCCGATTTCTGCAATATCGGAAGTTTTAAACACGCAGGAGTTCAGTGCCGTTGTAAGCATCTGATAGTCACAATCCATATGATATACCATTTTATGCTCAATATAGTTTTTACTTAAGATATGCTGAACCTGCTTATTTGTCATCAAAGGATTAATACAAAACGATTTACTGACCGCAAATGCTGCGTGATTATTTTCTAACGCCTGAAGCATACGCGCCATAAATTTTTTATTAATACGATCATAAGAGTTCATAAACATAACATAAGGAGTAGCCGCATGTGTCAATGCGTAATTAGCAGCTTTTCCGAAATAACAATCTTTACATATAAGCAACTCGACTTTTCCGTTAAACGCAGCTATCGCATTTTCAATAACAGTAGTTTTTACATCTGCGACAACAACTACCTTATACTTTTTGAAGGTCTGTCTTTCAATACTGTAAAGCGTTTCCGCAAGACCTTTTTCACCGTTATCCAAGGTTATTATGACTGTTAAGATTTCATTCATACACGTCACTCCTTCAATTCTTTTCATTGAGTAAGATACTGTTGATAACTAAATCAGCGGAAAGCATATCATGATTATCAAAGCTTTCCTTCAAGAAGGAATCAAGCTTATCATACGAATAATTTTCATTTTTTATCACATCGATTACTTCATCAAAGGTTTCACATACATTGCCCGGCGCTTCCTCTAAGGTACGATGTACACCACGGGTCAATTGATAGAAATCTTTGTCAAAGGCGTAAAAAATCATCGGCTTATGCTGTAAGGAAAACTCATAGATATTGCTGGAAAAATCAGTTATCAAAATATCGGTTACGTAAAACATTTCATTGATATCACCGTAAGCTGAAACATCCTTAATATAAGTGGTATAAGCTTGCGGAATATCTACCTTTTCAGTTATGAACGGATGCATTTTAAATAAGAAAGCATATTTTTCTTCCTCACACAGCTTGGCAATGCCGTGCATATCTATTTTATCATAAGGATAGTAAGCATCCTTTTGTGTCGTTCCTCGATACGTCGGCGCGAACATAATTATTTTCCTTCCCTTTAAAGCAGGAAAATCGGTATAAAATTTATCCTTATAAGCTGTTATTTTATCGACATCCAAATAATTATCAAGACGTGGCAGGCCGGTCGCAATGAAGTGATCTCTGTCAATACCGAATACCTCTTCATAAACCGGAATCAATCCCTTACTGCCGACAAGTGCATAATCATATTTTCGATGACAGGAATCCTTCGGCATCGGAGAGCCTGACTTTCCGAAGCGAGAATAGCCTACAGATTTAAACCCGACACCGGCATGCCATACTTGTATCAGCTTTGTTTTATCGCTTAATTTGATTGTTTTAAAAATCGGTACATAATCGTCTACGAATATATAATCCTGCTTAGCGATCAGCCATAAGAGCCTGGACCAAGTAAAAAATGTTTTCAGTTTGCTTTGCTGCAATGTTTTAGAAAATGAATAACTGATGATAAAATCCTTATCAAGCTCTCTTTCCTTCATTCGATCATCAATCGCTTTTAAATTACCGCTGATCGGAACACGTGTTTCTGACATAAACAAAATATGCCTTCCGTCATTTCTTCGAATTGCATTTAAGAATCGATACAGCACACGAATACTCGCTTTTACGATAATGAACACAAGCTTACGAATTGCCTGTTTGAACGATTTAGATTCCAATCGTATATCCTTTTTATCAGGATGATCGTTTCGTTTCATATAAGTCGTAAACATACATAACAGTAAATCTGTTTCATCGCATTGTATTGATTTATCATAATTCTGCTGTTCAGTCTTTGTTTCCAAGGTCTGTTTATCAATTATTTGAAAATTTACTACGTAAGCATAACATTCCGCTCCGTAACGATATACTTTATCCAGATGCTCTAAATGATATCCGCATTCTGCGCTTACAGCCAAATAGCTGCGGACATCGTTTTTATTATAGAATAAATACCATTTTCCGTTATCCAACAGCTTTGTTTCTTGAATATTCACAATATTGATAATCAATTCATTGTTCTGCTTATAAAGCGGATATGTATGCTTCAAGTCTGTAATAAAGAAGTCGTATTCAGTAATATCCTTAATATTAAAACGAATGATTAAATAGATGTTATCCCATACCATTTCATTGATTACTAACTTATCCATAACTTTATCACGCTCCTTTCGCTGTCTTTAAAATAAAGCTTGCCATATTATCGCTTGCATTGCCGTTACGTTGTACATAGCGATTACAGAATTGCTGAAGTGCCTTCATATCATACTCACCTTGATGAATCGCAGTTGTGATTTCATTAGGATTTTTACTGATCAGACCCGGTAATTCATGTTCATAATCAATCGCCAAACCTCGCCCCTCGTTGTATTTGTACATATCAAAATTATAAAAGTAAAGGGGGATGTCTAACAATGCTGCTTCATAAACAATGCATGAATAATCACTGATTACGGCATCGGCAGCAAATAAAATATCAAAAGATGAAAATTCTGAAGCATAGTAAGCTTTTGTATTTGTCAACTTGACTTTTGATAGCGGATGAAGCTTTACAACCAAGATTTGATTATCATACAGCGCATCACATAAGGCATCTGCAGCTGCTTGCATTTCATTTTCATCTTTGCGAAAGGTGGGACAATAAGCTATTATCTCATGATGCTTCCATTCAGGGTATCGATCAAATATTTCATTTCTTTTCAATTCTCGATAGTGTGCATCTGTTAATAAATCAATTCTTGGCAACGGAAAAATACGAACGATGCCTTCATCACAATGAAAGCCTTTGGCCAAATCTCCTTGATAGACTGTAGAGCTGGCAAATACATAAGAATAGTTTTCATGCATATGCATCATTCTTGCCACATCTTTTTTGGTTCCTTCTGCAGTATCTAAAGCTGTATAACCGAATTTTTTCATACTGCCGATCGAATGCCACATCTGAATTATTTTCAGTGATTTTCTATGATGAAGCAATGAAATAACGATACAATAAGAATCTAATACAACGACCTCACTTACGGCAATTTCTTTCATCTGCTTAAGCATATGAAAGAAATATTTTATCTTATTCGATAATTTTGACTGTATACCGCCGTCCAATGTCCGACAAAGCAATTTAATCTTAAGATTTGGATCCTGTCGATATAAAGCTTCCTTCAACAAAATAAAATCTAATGACGGCTGATTCGCTTGTCTGGAAATCATAACGACTTTATGCTTAACGGGCATTAACTTCATAAAAAAGTAAATGAAGCGCAAACACACAATCACTATATTTATCAAAAGCTTCATATAATCACTCCGTTTTCTAAACTCGCTCAACGATACCTTTTATTTTGTCAGGCATTTTTACCATAAAAGGAAAACACTGATTCACAATCCAAATCGTCGGCAGCATCAAAGCAAAAACGATAAAAGATAACAGTATCGCGTTCATCTGATTTTCATTAAAAAATGGACAATAGGCTTGAATCACACGCATAACCGGTATATGAAAAGCCAAAATGATGATCGTGTTTCTGCCAATATAAGACATGATTTTCGGATACAGCTTAATTCTGCTGAACACATAGAACATTGATACAGAAATCGTAAATGAGGAAATTAATGTATATACAAAATTTCTATATAATTCATTAGATAGATCAACTTGCTTATTGATAATGCTAAAAAACAAACCAGTCATCACAAGCATTATAAGCTTGAGGTAAGTGTATCCACAGAAACAACTCTTAATATAATTGAAATTTTTCCTCAGCAGGTAACCACATCCGTAAAAGAACTGAGCCACTAAAGAAACATCAAGATGTAAAGGCGCATCAACCACCTCATTCCCTAATGGAGCCAACACACCTAATAAACATAAGATGCCTGACATCAGAAAAACACTTTTATCATCATGTAGAAAATGGTATACCGCGTAATAAATGATTTCTGCCAAAAGCAGTGTCATAATAAACCAAGTAGCATTAGAGGGTGCTCGGACTACAGGGCTGTTTGAATAAAATATCCCAAGCAATATCTTAGGAATCGAATCCTTGCCGATCATTCCGGTTTCCATATTAATAAACCATAAGGGTATTACTAAAATATTCAGCATGACATAAGGATACGCAAGCTTTATCACCTTGTCCTTAATACAGTCAATAATTCGTTCGTATTTATCAGGATTAAAGGTAAATCCGGAAATCATAAAGAATAAAGGCATATGAAATGAATAAATAAATTTAAATAGCTTGTGCTTGTTGAAATCTAATAAAGTATGACCTAAGACAACGATATACATCGATACTGCCTTTAATTGATCCAACCAAATCAGACGCATAGGTTTTTGTGACACAACATTCTCCATAGAAATCTCCTTAACTGCTTCAAACCTAGAGTAATTTAACCATTAACTTCAGCTGTGATATAAAAGCATCAGAATATTTTCAGCTGATATTCATTTTCAGTTTATCTATTAAGTATAAAAGCAATAACAAAGTTATTGCCTAGAGAATAAACGGTCGAAAAAGCTTGTTTTTCTATCAGTAATTAAACGCTGTTCAAACTTTTCCTCCATTAGCTTTTTCTTGTCCTTATCATTCATCGAGTTATATTTATCAACATAATCTGAATAATGATCGCAGACCGTATCAATATCCCCGAACTCCATCAGCTTACCGCCCTCTATCCACATTCCTGTCTTACAGAATTCCTTTACCTGCGGTAAAGAATGAGAAACAAAGAAAATGGTCTTTCCCTGTTCATCTCTTAATTTTTCCATCCTTCTCATACACTTTTGTGCAAAGCCCTTATCACCTACAGACAAGGCTTCATCAACAATGAAAATTTCGGGATCAAGAGCCAAAGAGATTGAAAAGCCAAGTCTTGACTTCATACCGCTGGAATATTTCTTAACGGGTTGATATAGGAAGTCACCCAATTCGGCAAACTCAATCACATCCTCAGTGATTTCCTTAATACGCTTTTTAGACAAGCCCATAAGCGCACCCTTGACGTTGATATTTTCTAAACCGGTCAACTGCTGGTTTAATCCGGTGTTGATAGATATCAATGCCTGTTCCCCGCGAACGATCATATTCCCTTCATCAATATCTGAAATACCGGATAAAATTATCGACAAAGTCGATTTTCCGGAGCCGTTCGTACCCAAAATACCGACTACGTCGCCTTTTTTTACTTTCACATTAATATCACGCAGCGCATAAAAGCTTTTATTCGAGGAGTTTTTCTGTTCATCCTTTTTCTTTAGCTTATATATCTTTGAAACATGCTCAAGCTCTACTGCATATTCTTTTTCCATCGTATCACCTCCTAGATCAAATCAATAAACTTACGTTTGAATTTATACATAAGCATACATCCAAGTACAAACAATACAATTACAACAGCCCAAAAATACAATCCCTGTACCGGATGATCGAGAAGGGTTTTACCGTAAAATACGCAATCACGATAACCGTTAATAATATAATGCACAGGATTAAGCTTCATAAGCCCGTTTAAGATATTATGAAACGGTACATTGGAATCAAAATGACAATCCCAAATAACAGGAGAAAAGTACATCAGCATTCGCATCAAAGAGGTAACCAGCTTTTTAATATCACGCCAAAGCATCGTCAATACAGATAAAATCAATGACACTGCCTCAACAAAGACAAAAGCACAGAAAGAATAATAAATTAAGCCAAGCCAATGTACAGTAGGATAATAGCCGCAAATAAACAAGGTTACGATCGCAATCAAAAGCATGCAGAGATGATTGAAAAATTCCTTTGCACAAATTGTTGCAGGAAGAACGCTGACCGGAAACTTCATTTTTGTAATTACATTCGTTTTCGAAAATACAGCATTACACCCATTTTGTATACACGGCTGAATGAACCACCATGCAGAGTATCCCACAACCAGCCAAGGTAAGTAGGAAACATTATCTATCGGTTTTTTATGCCATGCAATACCGAAAATCAACCAGTATGTTAAAACCTGAATCGCAGGTGATGCAAAATTCCAAAATAAACCAAACTTTGAATCTCTCATATCTGCAAGCAATTCATATTTCGCTATACAAAATATGCGATATAGATTAGAGAAATTTTCTTTCAATACATAGCGTACACTTTTAAGCATCTACATAACTCCTTTTACGTTCTATTACATAAATCAATTATATTATACTACAAACAGAACCGATAAACTATATTTTTCTGCTTTTATTTAGCCTGTTTCGCAGTTGTGTTATTAATAAAGAGACCACCAAGGCATCGTGCCTTGCCAATCGCTCAATAAACAAAAAAAAGTAGCAGGCCTGCCCCCTTACCGGAACAACCTGCTGCCTTACAGAAAATTTGATTTTAATGCTTATAAATATTATAGAACGCTGATTTTCCCGGGAATACGGCAATCTCACCGAGCTCTTCCTCAATCCGCATCAGCTGATTATATTTAGCGATTCGATCTGTTCTTGATAAAGAACCTGTTTTAATCTGTCCGGCATTGAAGGCAACTGCGATATCAGCAATCGTTGTATCCTCTGTCTCACCGCTTCGATGAGATACGACGGCTGTATAGCCATGCTTTTTAGCCAACTCCATTGCGTCAAAGGTCTCTGTCAATGTACCGATTTGGTTGACCTTGATCAAAATAGAGTTAGCGATATCCTTATCGATACCCTCCTGCAGAATTTCCGGATTCGTAACGAACAAATCATCTCCGACCAGCTGGATTTTCTTACCTAAACGATCGGTCAGCTTTTTCCAACCGTCCCAGTCACGCTCACCGAGGCCGTCCTCAATGGAAACAATCGGATATTTTTCAACAAGCTCTTCATACCATGCAATCATTTCATCAGTTGTTTTTACACCTTGACCTGATTTAGTCAATTCATAATTTCCTGTTTCAGTGTTATAGAATTCACTTGCGGCAACATCCATCGCAATGCAGATATCATCACCGGGCTTATATCCGGCTGCCTTGATGGCTTCCATAATACATTCCAACGGCTCCTCGTTGCTGCCGAGATTCGGAGCGAAGCCGCCCTCATCACCGACTGCAGTAACCTGTCCTTTGTCCTTCAACACCTTTTTTAAGGCATGGAAGGTTTCAGCCCCCATTCTGATAGCCTCACGAATGGATTTCGCACCGATCGGCATGATCATAAACTCTTGGAAGTCAACAGAAGAATCTGCATGACTGCCACCGTTTAATACATTCATCATCGGTACCGGTAATGTTTTTGCGTTCATACCGCCCAGATAACGATACAAAGGCAACTTATAATACTGTGCAGCCGCATGAGCTACGGCAAGTGAAATACCTAAAATCGCATTAGCGCCGTATTTAGATTTATCCTTTGTGCCGTCAGCCTCAATCAAACGCTTATCAACCTCATTTTGATCGGTTACATCCAAGCCTGCAACAGCATCACATAAATACTCATTCACATTATGTACAGCTTTTAAAACACCCTTACCCAAGTAACGCTCCTTATCACCGTCACGAAGCTCTAACGCTTCACGCTCACCGGTAGAAGCACCGCTCGGAACCATTGCACGTCCCACGATTCCCGAATCTGTTTCAATCTCAACCTCAATCGTTGGATTCCCGCGAGAATCCAGAATTTCACGTGCATGAATATCAACAATATATGGCATTTAAAATCCTCCTTCTGTAGTTTATGCCTACATAGCTAGTATAACACAGGTAACCATAAAAGTTAAGCAAGCTATCCTAATTTAGTAACACTTTTGTAAGCAAAATTCGACACGAAGCTGATTTAAATTTTTTACGATATGATCGGGATAAATACCTAAGCGCTCGCAATCCGCTTCATCGTGAACGCCGCCGAGCACAAGAACCGTCTCCACACCGCATTGCTTTCCCAATAAAATATCTGTTTCTAAATTATCACCGACAAGCAACACCTCATGCTTCTGCAGACCGATGCTCTCGAGTGCCTCTGCTAAAATCGGCGCATGCGGCTTCCCTATTTTGGGACTTTTTTGATTGCTTGCATACTCCATCATTGCCACAACACTACCGTTTCCAAGCACAAAGCCGTCCTCCTGAGCCAAAACACGATCCTCATTCGTTCCGATCAATATCGCTCCGTTTTTCAGCGCATTAACTGCTTGTGAATATTTTTGATAATTTGCCTTTTGATCCAAGCCGACAAACACAAAATCAGGATTTTCATCATCAAACAAAAAGCCCTGTTCCAATAAGGCCTCTCTTAAGCCTTCCTCACCGATCATAAAAACCTTACGCTTATCATAATTCTTACGCACATAAATGGCCGCAGCCATAGCGCTTGTAAAGAAATCATACTTTCTGATTCCAAGATACCCCATACTCTCCATATGCTCAGCATTCTGCCTGCGAGTGCGTTTTGAATTATTTGTTAAAAATAAATACCGCTGTTGGTTTTCACGCAGGGCCTCCATCAATTCACGTCCGCCCTCCATCATTTTATTTCCGCGATACATCGTACCATCTAAGTCTAAAAATAATGCTTTCATAGGATCACCCCTTTCTTTAATTATACACCATCCATCGAATAAAACTACCAAATATTTCAAATTTTGAACAAAGAATTTGTTAAATATGCAAAAGACAAATGAAAACTTTTGTTTTTAGTGTTATATACACTAAATATAGCCTTTCAGCAATCTAAAAAAGCCGAAATCAAAATGACTTCGGCTTAATAATTTATTATCTAATCATCAATTAAATGCACTATCGCTTACCATTTTTACGACAACGCCTCTTCTGCATTCATAATCATTTTAATAACGATGTAGGATCAACATAATCCATGCCCAATGCATCGGCTACCTTTTGATAGGTGATATGTCCCTGATATGTGTTCAAGCCGCTTAAAAACAGCGGATCATTCTTTAACGCATCAACACCGTGCTCGGCTAATTTCATAATATAAGGCAAGGTTGCGTTAGATAAAGCGGCAGTAGAGGTACGGGGTACAGCTCCCGGCATATTCGCAACCGCATAATGAGAAACACCGTAAACCTCATAGTAAGGATCATCATGTGTCGTTACACGTTCGATCGTTTCAATACAGCCGCCTTGATCGACTGCGACATCTACGATCGCACTGCCCTTTTTCATTGTCTGTACCATATCGGCAGTCACCAGTTTCGGCGCCTTGGCTCCCGGTATCAATACGGCACCGATCACAAGATCGGCACTTTTCAGTGCTCTGCGTAAATTATATTCATTATTATATGCTGTATGAATCGTACCGCCGGAAATATCATCAATATAGCTCATACGATTCGCATTGATATCAAAAATCGTTACGATTGCGCCTAAACCGCATGCGATTTTAGCTGCATTCAAACCAACCGTACCGCCGCCGATAATAACGACCTCAGCCGGAAACACCCCGGGTACGCCGCCTAATAAAAGACCGCGGCCGTGATTGTTTTTCTGCAGCATCGTTGCGCCGATTTGTACCGCCATACGGCCCGCCACCTCACTCATCGGGGTCAACAACGGTAAAGAACCGCTTGCATCTCGTATCGTTTCATAAGCGATTGCAGTCGTTTTTGATTGCAGCAGCGCATTCGCAAAATCTGCATTATTCGCTATATGAAGATACGTAAAAATCATTTGATCCTCTCGCAGATAATGATATTCCTCACTTAAGTATTCCTTTACCTTAACGATCAAATCCGCATTCGCAAAGACCTCCTCAGCCTCACATAAAACAGCATTTACCTCCGCATACTCACGATCCTCAAAACCGCTGCCCAAGCCTGCGCCCTTTTCCACATAGACCGTATGTCCTGCTTTTGTCAATGCATATACACCTGCCGGTGTCATTGAAACACGATTTTCATTATTTTTGATTTCCTTTGGAATTCCGATTTTCATAACGCTTCACTCCTATTCTTTGAGCTATTATAACACCTTTTCATGCAATTACCAATGGACACTTGGAATATTTATGAAAGGACACAAGACCATGGACAATCAACTGTCATGAATATTATATGAGATATATAAAAAAGCTTTTCTCTCTCTTAAACAAAAAAGAAGCCCTCCTTAAGGAAAGACGTCAATTATTAATGTTCTGACTATCGCTGTTATCATCGATTCCTACTGTCCGCAGGGTTGCTTTAATCAGCTTCTTATATACCGGAAGCATCGCTTTTTCACTGACTGCCTGTTCAATTTCATCAAACGCAAACCAGGAAACACCGCTGTTTTCATCTTCCTTGATATAAAGCGGTGCTCTGTCATCTGCTTCACAAAGATAAGTCAGATTACAATGCAGATGCGAGGAAACATACTTATTATTCTTCCAATGTCCGTGAACCGGCAACAGATCAAGCGCAATCGGTTCCTTCGTAAGCAGCGTTAAATCCTTAAGACCCGTTTCTTCTTTTCCCTCGCTTAAGGCAACCGCTAAAGGATCGTCACTGCCGTCTGAATGTCCGCCGCACCAGCTCCACGAATCAAAAATATGATGATACACCATCAAGGTTTTCGTATGTGTCTGATTCACGATCCAAGGGGACGCTGTAAAATGGACTAAAGTATTTTCTCGTGTTGTCACATCATCAAAAAGTGCAATGATGTTCAGTATCGCTTCTTTATCCTGCAGCTCCTGTTCATTTTGACATGGATAGCTGTTGATGATTTGATATAGCTTATGATTCATTTTATTTCACTCCTGACAGTGCATGTAAAACAATATCCTTATAAACCTGAAATGCCGAAGCGATCGCATAGGTTTCCGTCAGCTCCTTGCGCGTACACCAGATGCCGTTTTTCTGTGTCACGTCTGAAAGTTGAATGAGCCAGCCCTGCATATGCCATTCCTTATGCGTAAATATATGCTTCGCAGCAGGCAATTCCTGAATTGCTTGAATTTTCGCAAGTCCGCTACATCGCTTTATGATTTCCTCTTTCGTATAATAGCCTTCTGAAAAATCGAATTGATATAAATCAGCCAATAGTCCTTGCGCAGGACGCTTCGTTAAATGCACACGATTTTGATACATAAATACCAATACGGTATGTTCTTCCTTTGTGCGCTGTTTTTTCGCCCTTTTTATCGGCAGACGCATCGCATCATTTCGCTGATAGGCAATACATTCGCTTTGTATCGGACACTTATCACAATGGGGAGCACCATTGGGAATACAAACCAGTGCACCGAGCTCCATAAGTGCCTGATTAAATGCATCACAGCGCTTCGGTACATAGGCTTGAATGATTGCCCTGAATTTATGTTTGACTGCTTCTGAGGTAATATCATCCTCGAGATAAAGAACACGGGCAAAAACGCGCATTACATTTCCGTCTACGGCACATACCGGGATTCGATAGGCAATAGAAGCAATCGCTCCTGCAGTGTATAAACCGATACCGGGCAGCTGTAAAAGCTGAGCCGGATCACTCGGCAATTCTCCTTGGTAACGCTCCATACAAAGCAATGCACATTTTTTCATATTGCGAACGCGATTATAATAACCAAGCCCCTCCCACAGCTTAATCAGTCGATCATCTTCACAAGCGGCCAATGCCGAAAGGGTCGGCAGCTCACTCATTAAACGATGAAAATACGGTTTTACTGCCTCCACTCTTGTTTGTTGGAGCATGATTTCACTGACCCATACTGCATACGGCGTAGGATTGTCACGCCACGGCAGACTGCGTTTGTTTGAATCATACCAAGCCAATAGCTCATAAATCATTCTTTCTTTGTTGTGCGTATATTCCATAGCATTAGTATAGCATAATCACCATGCTTATCCAATCGGTTTACTTCAGCTTACGTAAGCGCAACGCATTTGTGACAACGCTGACACTGGAAAAAGCCATTGCCGCTCCCGCAAATACCGGTGACAATAACGGTCCGCCGAAGCAATATAAAAGTCCTGCCGCGACCGGTATACCGAGCGAATTATAGAAAAAGGCCCAAAATAGATTTTGTTTGATATTGCGAATTACTGCCTTTGAGATTCGAATACATGTCAATACATCCTGTAAACTATCCTTTACCAACACGACATCGGCACTTTCAACTGCGACATCACTGCCGCTGCCGATCGCAATACCGATATCACTTTGTGTCAGGGCTACCGCATCATTAATTCCGTCTCCGACCATTGCGACCTTTTTCCCCTGTTGCTGCAGGCGTTCGATTTCTTTCGCCTTTCCATCCGGCAGCACCTGTGCAATCACATGCTCGATTCCGGCCTTTTTCGCAATCGCCTGTGCCGTTATCGCATGATCTCCGGTAATCATCACAGCGTCAATTCCCTGCTGCTTCAGCTCAGTCACGACCTGTTTACTGTCTGCCTTTATCTCATCAGCCAATGCGATGATTCCCATCACCTGTTTTTCATCGCCGACCCAAACTACCGTTTTTCCTTCCTTTGAATATTGTTTTTCCTTTTCCTCATAGTCATTTACGGAAAGTGCTTGCTGCTGCATCAAGGCACGATTGCCGATAAACAGCTTTTTATCGCCGATAACACCGCTCATACCCAAGCCGTTGTATGTGATCAAGTCTTGTGCCGTCAGCTTGCTGACCTTTTGGCGTTCAGCCTCAGCGATAATTGCATTTGCGACCGGATGCTTACTGCCTGTCTCCACTGCCGCACAATAGGCCAGCAGCTCCTGTTGCGCTGTCGATGTGTCTATATCGGTTACCGTAAGCTTTCCTTTAGTCAAGGTTCCTGTTTTATCAAAAACAATCGTATCGATATGCGCAGCCTGTTCCAAAGCTTCACTGCTTTTCATCAAAACACCGAGCTGTGCCGAGCGGCCGGTACCGACCATAATTGCCGTCGGTGTGGCAAGTCCGAGTGCACAGGGACATGCGATTACAAGCACGCTGACAAATACGGTAAGTGAAAATGCGATGTCCTGCTGATACAGATACCATACCAAAGCAGCAAGCAGCGCAATCACCATCACTGCAGGCACAAATACGGCAGAGATACGATCGGCAATCCGCGCAATCGGTGCCTTTTTCCCCTGTGCATTCTCTACCATCGTGATAATTTTAGCCAACATCGTATCCTGCGGCAGCGCCGTCACTTTCATTCGCAAACGTCCGTCTAAATTCATCGTACCGCCGATCAGCGTATCTCCTACAGTTTTATCAATCGGAATGCTTTCCCCCGTCAGCATGCTTTCATCAACCGCACCGCTGCCCTCGAGTACAAAGCCGTCAAGCGGTATATGATCCCCCGGCTTTACGATCAACTCGTCATCTAATGCGATTTCATCCAAAGCAACTGCTATTTCCTGACCATTTTTCCACAATAACGCATATGGTGCCTGTAAGGACATCAAAGCCGCAATCGCATCCGTTGTTTTGGCCTTTGATTTTGCCTCTAAATGCTTTCCGAACATAACTAACGCCACAACTACACCTGCTGATTCAAAATACAAACGATGTACGCTGTGTAGATCTCCCTGTCCAATCAAATATAAGGAGTACAGAGAATATATATATGCACTTCCGGTACCTACCGCAACCAGCGTATCCATATTGGCTGCACCATGAAGCAAAGCCTTCATACCACGAGTAAAAAAACGTCTGCCGAGCACCAGGATTGCGGTTGCCAATACAAACTGAATGAATGCGAAAGAAAACGGATGCGTATCATAATGAATAAAATCGGGAAGCGGCAGCGTGATATTCCCCAACATATGCGACATTCCGATATATAATAAGATCATTGCCAAAATCAGTGTGATATAGATTTGATCGTTATGCTTCTCTTTTTCAATCGGCTGCTTTGCCTTTTCCTTTAATACTGCTTGAAAGCCGCTTTTTTCAATACGCTGAATAATCTCTGCCAGCTTGATTTTTTTTGCATCATATTCTACATGCGCACTGTTTGTCAAAAGATTCACTTCAATCAAGCTGACTCCCTCAAGCTTAGACACACTTCGCTCAATCGCAGCACTGCATGCCGCACAATGCATTCCGCCAATGCTTAAATCGGCACTTTTTTCATGCGCTGTATCATTTTCCTTTAGTTCCTCTAAATGAAAGCCTGCCTTACTCAGCTTTTCATTATATAAGGAGAGCGATTGTTCTGAATCCGTACAGATCGTCACTTGATTCATCACCAGATTCACCTGTGCATTATCTACCTCATCAAGTTTATTTAAAATACGCTCGACACCTGCTGCACAGGCTGCACAGGTCATTCCCTCTACATGATATGTTTTTTCCTGTTTCTTTTCCATCATAGCACCTCTATTTCAATACCTTAGCTAATACTTGTTCAATTTCCTTCAGCTTTTCATCGGTTTCATTTTTATTGCCCATTGCTGTTTTTACACAGCTTTCTAAATGTCCGCTCAATATATGCAGATTTGCCTTTTTCAATAAAGCGCTGCTAGCCATAATCTGATTCGATATATCGATGCAATAGCGCTCCTCCTCCAGCATATGAATAATACCGTCAATTTGCCCTTTCACTGTTTTAAGATAACGTAAAGCATTCGCTCTTTCTTGATTCATAATACACCTCTTTCACAACACCCCCTAGGGGTGTCTGTATCCAGTATAAATGAAATAAGCGCATTCGTCAAATACTTTGCCTTTCAATTACAGAGCCTGTCTGATTTTACATAACAAACTCAGCGATTCCTGCCTTATTTATTTTGCTTTCAAACAGCTTCCTTATGATTATTTTAAGAATGAAACTAAGGAAGCTCTCCATACTAAACATAACGAGGTGATATTATGAAGGACAGCTATTGGCTGCGTAAGCATAAAGAGAAGTATTATCCGCAATTGAAGGAGGATGCCAAGGTTCACACATTGATTATCGGGGCAGGCTTGACCGGCTTAACGACTGCATATTATTTGTCACAGGCAACCGATGATTTTATGGTGATTGAGGCAGATCGTATCGGATACGGTACCAGCGGCAGAAACAGCGGCAAGGTAACGGTTCAGCATGGCTGCATTTATCAAAAGCTGATTAAAAAGCATGGCTTTGATGAAGCAAAGGCGTATTATGAGGCACAAAAGGAAGCATTGGAATCGATTGCTTCTATTATTGATGAGCTTCACATCTCCTGTAGTGCGATCAGAAAGGATGCGGTTTTATATACAAATGAGGAAACGCTGATTGCTAAGCTGCAGGATGAATATCAAGCATATTTGGATATCGGGATTTCGGCAGAGTTTTTAGAAGCACAGAGTAGTGAGCCTTCATGGAAAGCAGCATTGTGTATCAAGGATCAGCTGAGCTACGATCCTTTTGCCTACTTATTAGGACTCAGTGATTATTTGGATCAAAGGGGTATTCGTATTTATGAGCACTCTTTTGCCTGTGAAGTGGAAAAGGACGGAAGCGGCTGGCGAGTTTCGGTCAATAATCACTATATTTATGCACAGAATATCGTTTCGGCAACTATGACACCGCTGTTGGACGGCTTCTCTTTTATCTATGCCAAAAGCTATCCGTCTGTTTCTCATATCGCTCTTACGGAATGTGAGCACTCGATATCGCAGCAAACGCTTTACAGCATTGATGATCCTATGTCCTCTTATCAGGATATCAACACCCATACCTTGTTATGCGGCGGGTATGAGCATCCGTGTGCCGTAATTGACAAGGAAGGCCTTGATGAATGGCTGTGCTCATTACAGAAAACATGGAAGTGTGAAACACCTCGCATCGTTTGGGACGCACAGGATTTGGTGTCCTTCGATCAGCTGCCTTTTATCGGTTCCCTATCGAAGCGTTATCCTAACTTTTATATCGCATGCGGCTTTTCAAAATGGGGCAACACCAATGCCAATGTGGCCGCAAAGCTGATTTGCGCTGAGCTGTTGCTACAGGAAAATCGTTATCAAAAGCTCTTTCAGCCCTCACGCATGAAACCGATGCTGCAGGCAAAATGCTTTCGTATGAATATGCAAACAGCAGTCAATTTTATTAAAAGTCAATTTCCCAATGTATCCGGCTATGAGCTGAGCTGTCAGCCGAAGGAAGGCAAGGTCGTTACGATCAGCGGTAAGCTTTACGGTATGTATCGCGATGACTGCAACGAGCTGTATCTTGTGGATATTCGCTGTCCGCATTTAGGCTGTATCTGCAGCTTCAATGCAGTCGATCATACTTGGGACTGTCCTTGTCACGGCTCACGCTTCAGCTTTGACGGAAGCATAATAAAAGGACCGGCACAAAGTCCCTTATCGGAAATTGAATCCGACCGGGAAAATCATGTCGATCCTCATGAAATAATTCATAAAACAGAATAGCTTATGAGCGTAATTCCATTGTTTTTACTGTAGATATTGATGATACGCTGTTTGCTTTTACAAGTACCTTCCATACACCTAAGGATATCACAAAATCAATCGTGGAATGAATCAGCGTACCGATTCCTACCAAAGTAAAAATAGAGTATAAAAATCCTTGCGCATAATTCGCCTCAGGCAGCGCATGCGAGAAATACAGCGGCAATATGATGGTTACTTCACATATCGCATGAAGTACACCGATCATCAAAATAAACAAAAGACTTTTTTTACGGCTTTGAAACAACTCGGGGTCTTTTTTCAAATACCATGCGCCGAATGCCGCCCAAACAACATGGGATAATGCGCGCAGCACGACCGCAATCGGAAAACCGCCCAACAGAAAGCCAAGTGTTGTTCCTAAGGCAACGGTAATCGCTACAAACGGTGATACAAACATCGCAACGATAATCGCAACATGACTTGCCAAGGTAAAGCTTGCCGGCGGTATAACCAGCTTGATCGGCATAAACATCGGTATAACTACTCCGACCGCAATCAATAATGCGGATAATGCCATCGTATGAATTTTCTTTGTTGTACTCATGGATTAACCTCTCTTTACATGTGTCATGACATATGACTTGCTTATTATAAAAGGAATAAAAAACAATGTCAAGCTTTTGCCGGGCATTGTTTGTTTATTTATTACGTTTTGTCTTTAATACATCAAGAACAATATTTAAATCAGCACTCTTTGTCGCATCGGGATAATCCTTTTCAAAGCGCAGCAGCAGATTTCTTGATTCTGTTTCGCTGTTTCTTATTGAAGTATAAATTTTGTCAAAATCATCAGCATCGAGTGCATCTTTTATAAATTGTAGCGAATACTCGGGAAAGCCTTGCCACCCTCCGTATAAATTGATTACCGCATGATTGATTTTATCCAAAGTAATCAGATTGCCGCATCTTTTGTGCTCAGCCAATATTCCGATAACATCAGAAAAATCATTTTTATATTTCCTACCGGAGCATAGCTTCATAGCGATCAAATATTCTGCGGAAACAGTACGAACAGTAAGAATTCGATAAAAGGTTTTATAATAAACAGAAAATTCATTGAGCTTTGGTGAATAGGAGACTGTTCGCATAAAATCGGAATTCAACCAACCATTCGGTAAATGAAACCTGTCCCCTACATGATTTATAGCGTCTTTCATCGAGGATGCCGCATGAATTATTGCATCAACATCCGCAGTCATCTCACGAAAGCCGTAATTTGATAATACTGCAGCACCTCCGACCAATATCAATTCGGCAGGCATCGCTCTTCCGTTCAGCCTTCTGAATTCCTTTGCCAATTCTTTCAAATAAGTATCCAGATTATCCTTTCTGAAGTTATTAAACGACATTCCTTATCTCACTTTCCACAATATTAAAGCGTAATAATTCAGGTATTGCTTCTTTTAAGGAATCTTGCAAAATTTCATCATTTCCGCTTACCTCAGCGAGTGTTAATATACCGGCAGGAAAAAGAACACTTTTTAATTTTGTTTTTCGTATTTCATCATATTGGGAACAAAGCGGAACCTCATTAATTCTGCTTACATAATCAAGCAGTCCAAGCAAGTATAAGCTTTCCGGATACCATTTTTTATTATAATAGTCGGATATCTCATCTTGTTTTAACTGATTTGCGATAAATTCAATATCCCCCAGTTCTTTTAACCTATGACATACATTGCTTTTAAATAACTCAAAATCCATTCGCTGTTCAAAACAAGGCGCTAACAGCTGTTCCACGGAAACATCGAAAACCTTGGCAATACGATAGACATGCTCCGCAGTACATCTTTTCAGCTGCGTTTTACCGCTGCATATATCATTAATCGTTGTATAGGGTATACCGCTTTCTTTAGATAAACGATATTTCGTTATGCTTTTTTTATTCATTAAATCCGTTAAAAACATGAGGTATCACTCCTTTCTCATATTATATCGGTTTACCGTTATATGTCAATAGTATTTATCTGTATGTTTATCTGTATACAAAAAAATAAAATTCCTTGAATTATATCGGATTAGCTATTTCAAGGAACAGGGGTATATATTAGGTTGATAGGTCTTATTAAATAATGAAAAACAGATAAAGTAAGGGATAAAACAATTTACCCCTTCTCATACAAATATCCCTTAACTCTCAGGGCATCAAGGATTCTTTCATAGCACGCCTCATCATGTACACGAATCGTATGGAGATGAATTCCGTCAGTCAAGGATGATAAGGGCACGGCCTTTTTATCTGCCAGCTTATTAAAAAACTGATCGGCATCATAACGTGAATAAATATGCAGAGAGCCGCGCAGCTCTCCGTAAAGAGGATGCTCAACGATTACATCCAACAGTGCTCCGCCTAAATCAACGATCGTATAAATTTCATCGTTTAATTCCTCACTGCGATGACATACGGCAATCGTTTTCACTGTTTGATCACTAGCACTTTGTTCATAAAGATAGCCTCTGGGAGTCGCAATGATATGACAGCCCTGTGCTCTTAACAGCGCAATATCTCCGACAATCAGCTGTCTTGAAACATGAAATTGTTTTGCCAATGCACTTGCACTTATCGGTATATCGCCTTGTTGAATCAGCTTTAAAATCGCATCTCGTCGCTGGTGGGAGTTCATAAGCTACATCCTTTCTTTTACTGCTATATCATATCAAAATTTATTGTTCGATACAATGAAAACTATGTCCATATTTCAGCTAATGCCGCAACTGCCTGAATAAGCGTATCCTCAGATACCGAGGCAAAAGACAGTGCAACGGCATTTCGTTCTGTACCCTGCACTAAAATACGCTGCTTTTTTGCGGCTTCCGTATAGTAGGAAATATCCTGTTTCTCTCCCAAATATAATAAAACCTGCAGATTACTTTCATCCAATAAATATGATTTATCGGGAAAATAAGCTTTCAGCAGCCTAATCATTAAACTGCTTTTTACCTCATAACGCTTGCGAAGCTGTCTGATCTGTTTTTCCATATGTCCGTCCATCAAATAATGCGCCAAGGTCAATTGTTCAAGCTTTGATGCACTCGGATGATAGTTATGCTTCTTTTGATAATATCTTGTCATCATTTTTTGATTCAGCACCATAAAGCTCATTCGAATTGAGGGCAATAACAGCTTGGAAAAAGAACGCATATAGATGACATGCCCGTCAGCATCAAAGCCCTGAATTGCCGGTCTGAGCTTTGTTTGATATCGAAGCTCTCCGTTATGATCGTCTTCTAATAAGATAATATTTTGTTCATTTACATAATCAAGCAAGGCTTTCCTGCGCTTGGAATGCAGCGGTCGCTTTTTTGTTCCGCAGGATGCACTGTTGATATACAGCATGCCCAATTCCTTTGACTTTATATCGGTGATACTGATGCCTTCCTCATCACTGTCCAAATAAATGATCGTAAAGCCGCAATCTGTAAATACTTGTTCTGCCTGTTTAAAACCGCTTTTTTCCATACCGATTATTTTTTTCCCTTCATACAGAGAACAAATCATATAAAGCAGTGATTGAAAATTGGCACCGACAACGATTTGATCTTCTTTGCATAATACTCCACGCATCGCATAGCTGTATTTTTGTATTGCTTTTCTCAGTAAAAATTCACCTTGTGAATCACCGTAAGAGGTCAGCCATGTATGATTCTGCAAAACAAGCTTGATATAATGTAACCAAACTGTTGTATCAAAGGCAGAGGCATCAATCGATGAGGTTCTTAAATCAATCATTGCTTCTTCACTTTGCGTAAGAACGTTCGTGTTCATAATTTCCTTTCTCAGCTCACTTTGCGTTTCATCGGCATCTACAAAATACCCGCGCTGCGGCTGTGCAATAATCAAGCCTTCCATAAGTAAGCGCTGATACGCATTTTCAATTGTGGTGCGACTGAGATTTAATTGCTTGGCGGCATTGCGAATGGATGGCAGCTGATCGCCTTTTTTCATCTTGCCCTGCAGGATATCTTGGCATATCGCATGATATAATTGGATATAACAGCTTCCTGCATCTTTTTTTAATGTAAATGTGATCGTATTCAGCTTCATTTTATCACCTGCTTTATGAGTTTCACTTTAGGTTCGCTTATATATTCCATGTGATAGCATTATAACATAAAGCATGTACCGATTACAAATCTGTACATTAATTTTTTATTGTTTGTGGCTATTTCTTAGGTGTACAGTTGTTGATAGAATATGGTACATACAAGGAGTGATAACAATGAACAATAAAAAAATCATAGCGAAATTCAGTGCCACTGCATTATTAGGTGCATTATGCTACATCGGGTTTATGTTTTTAAAAATCAATATTCCGACACCGGGCGGTACCACCGCGATTCATTTCGGCAATACGTTCTGCGTTTTGGCGGCATTGTTGATCGGCGGTGTTGAGGGAGGAATAGCCGGTGCTATCGGTATGGGGTTAGCCGATTTGATGGATCCCATCTATATCGTAAGCGCACCGAAAACCATTTTATTGAAATTTATGATCGGTGTAATTGTCGGTTTGATTGCACACAAGGCTGCTCATCTCAAAGAACACAGCGATGATCAGAAATACAGTATGAAATGGGCTTTTTGGGCTTCCTGCGGCGGCATGGTATTCAATGTGTTTGCCGATCCGATTGTCGGATTCTTCTATAAAAATTATATTCTAGGGGTTCCTTATGAGGCTGCGAAAATATTTGCGGCATGGTCCTCTGTTTCCACATTGATCAATGCCGTTACCTCTGTTGTTATCGCAACCGTACTGTATACGGTATTGATTAAACATTTAAAACACATGACCTTTTTCAAGTAGTGATTATCGTAATATCACTGCTTTTTTTGATTCCTTACAGCTGTTGGCGTTCTCTGTATTGGTAAGTGTTGTTTTTTTTAATGAATAAGCCTTCATTTATTGACTATCCATAGGAAAAAGTTTACAATATAAAGGAAAGCGTAAAGCTTCTTCTACACGCTTGTTTTACATGCTCGTTTTCGAGCAGAGTATTTCTTTCATGGAGAATGAAAGAGAAAGGAGAAACTAATGATATACTCAAAAGAAGTAGAAAACATGTGCACGGTTAAATGCGGCGCAAGTCACGGCTGTGCACCGATTCCTGAAGAAGGAAAATGGGTAAATTCCCGCGAAATTAAAGACATCAGCGGCTTAACACACGGTATCGGCTGGTGTGCTCCGCAACAAGGTGCCTGCAAATTAACTTTAAATGTTAAGGAAGGTATCATCGAGGAAGCATTGATTGAAACCTTAGGTTGTTCAGGTATGACTCACTCTGCCGCAATGGCCAGTGAAGCGCTTGTCGGTAAGACTTTGCTTGAAGCATTGAACACTGACTTGGTTTGTGATGCGATCAATACCGCAATGCGTGAATTGTTCTTACAGATCGTTTACGGACGTACTCAGTCTGCATTCTCTGAAAACGGTTTGCCGGTCGGTGCAGGTCTTGAGGATTTAGGTAAAGGTACTCGCTCTCAGGTAGGTACTGTTTACTCTACTAAGGTAAAAGGCCCTCGTTACTTAGAGTTGGCTGAAGGCTATATCACAAGAATGGCTTTAGATAATAATAATGAAATTATCGGATATGAATATATCAATATGGGTCTGTTCATGGATGCTGTAAAAAAAGGAACAGATGCTGATGAAGCACTAAACAGCGCAAAGAAAACTTACGGTCGTTTCGCCGATGGCGTTAAATTCATCGACCCACGTCACGAATAGGAGGAAGAAAGCATGTCATTATTTGAAGGTTATGAAAGACGTATTGATAAAATCAATGAAGTATTAAATTCATATGGTATTTCTTCCGTTGAAGAAGCAAAAAAACTATGTGATGATGCAGGTGTTGATGTATATAACATCGTAAAAGGCATTCAGCCGATCTGTTTTGAAAATGCCTGCTGGGCATATATCGTAGGTGCTGCAATTGCCATTAAAAAAGGTGATAAAACAGCTTATGATGTCGCAAAATCCTTAGGCGAAGGCTTACAGGCTTTCTGTATTCCGGGAAGTGTTGCGGATGATCGTAAGGTTGGCTTAGGTCACGGTAATTTGGCTGCCATGTTATTGAATGATGAAACAAAATGCTTCGCATTCTTGGCAGGTCATGAAAGCTTTGCGGCAGCAGAGGGTGCAATCGGTATCGCACGTAATGCGAACAAAGCAAGAAAAGAACCGCTTCGCGTTATCTTGAACGGTTTGGGAAAAGATGCAGCGAAAATCATTTCCCGTATTAACGGCTTCACTCATGTAGAAACTGAATTCGATTATTTCACAGGCGAATTAAAGGTTGTTTCTAAAACTCCTTATTCCGATGGTGAAAGAGCTGCAGTAAACTGCTACGGCGCTGACGATGTTCGTGAAGGTGTTGCGATTATGCATCATGAGGGTGTTGATGTTTCTATTACCGGAAACTCTACAAACCCGACTCGTTTCCAGCATCCGGTTGCAGGTACTTATAAGAAGGAATGCACAGAACAGGGCAAGAAATACTTCTCTGTTGCATCTGGTGGTGGTACAGGACGTACCCTTCACCCTGACAACATGGCGGCAGGTCCTGCTTCCTACGGTATGACTGATACTATGGGACGTATGCATTCTGATGCACAGTTCGCAGGTTCTTCTTCCGTTCCGGCTCACGTTGAAATGATGGGTCTGATCGGTATGGGTAACAACCCAATGGTAGGTGCTTCTGTTGCCGTTGCGGTTGCTGTTGCGGAAGCAATGAATAAATAATTAAAACAAGAGCTGTATCATATTATTGTGTATGATATGGCTTTTTTTATGTCATCGTGAATGAGTACGGTGAGAATGGGACAGTAGGACTATAGGTATTTCCATGACTTGAAGCCTGCGTTTTATAAATAACGGCTTTTATCTCTTAATAAAAAAGACCTCTTTCATATTGAGTCAGTCATGAATTCGGTCTTATTTACTTATGAATTGATTATTGTTTATTTCGCCTGATAGCTGTTCCCGTCAAGAAAAAACATCGTAAAGGTAGCTCGTGACAATAACACCTCATCATCGTTATAAATAAATACCTCATAAACACCGGTCGTTCTTCCGGCATTGATTTCCGTAGCGATACCGATCAGCTTACCGCCTTTCCCCGGCTTCATATAGTTAATGGTTCCGGCCAGTGTCACACTGTCACGCCCGGTCGCAAAGCTTGCGGCTCCTGCAGCCGTATCTGCCAAGGAAAACAAAGCACCTCCATGTACAAAGCCATGCACATTCAGTATTTGCTTATCGATTCTCATCTCTACCCTTGCATATCCTCGTCTTAATTCCGTTACCTTCATATCATTGCTTTGCAGGTATTGGGAATTACCGTTTAATCGATGAATCAAATCGTCTAAATTGTTCATATCATTCATATACTCACATCCTGTCATAGCTATTATAACCGTATTTTTGTAATATTGCTACATCTGTTGATAGGAAAGAAGCTTTTATCTGTTGTCAAATATGAATGAAGGCCTTTCAATCCTTAATGACAATCAGCTCATAGGAAAAGAGATACTTCAGCACTTATGAAAAGCATTGCTTTTTCTGATGAATTTACGATATAGACTTCTTTTTTCATTTATATTGTCATTGGATCACATCTTTATCTTTCTTTTTTCACCTTAATGAGATATAATTTAACTACATATGAAGGAGGAATAAATCATGTCGGATAAATTACAACAAATTTTCTCTAAATTAACACAAACGGGGGAACAAATTACATATACAACTAACGAGCAAATACTTGACTGTATTGCGGAAACAGCCAAAGCGTTTGAAGGCACGCATCCTGATAAAACAGAGGATATCAAAACTTACTTTTCATTATGGAAGGAGCTTTTTGAGAAGCTGAATTATGATGATGTAAGCGCTGACTTGAAAAAGGTTCACCAATACTCTATTCAGTATCCATCTTTGCCGTGCTCTTTATATTCAATTTTTAATAAAGAGGCAATTCTTGACGACACTGATTCAGTTACCAAGACTTCGTTAAGTGAATCAGAGCTTAAGGATTCACTTACCTTTTCGAGTGAATATAAGAGCAACGAACCGATGGATATAAATAATCCGATCATTGTATGTGAAGCATTGTCGGCACCTATTGTAATTGATGGTAATGAGAAAATACAGAATCCGGATACTCCGCTTTATTTGATTCCTTATATGAAATTAACAAAGCAGCATTTTATCAATGAGTTTAATTTCGCAGTCTTTACATTCGCGGAGGAAGTAAATGCTTGTTTCAAAAGCTTCGATGCAGCTGTGCTTATGCAGTCGTATTTAAGAATAGGAAATAAATTCAAGCTATAGGATGATGTTCGGTATACTGAATCAAGGTTTTAAATAAGCCATGTCATAGGATATGTTGTTTACTGATACTTGGTGCTTGATATCTTGTATTAACATGATTTTTTCTTTGTATCTTGTTTAAGTGATGAAAGAATTATTATAAAGAAAAAATGCAGAACAAGGCAGGGTGTTTCGTTGTCTTGTTCTGTTGTTTTTTTATTGCTTTTTATTACTGGGAGATGCGTTTTGATGCTGATAAGAGACTGTCAAAACTGATTTCTAAAAAGACCTAGATACAGGCTGTGCTCATTGCCGAAGGTTCCTTCAACGATTTCCGCTTTATAGAAATTTTCTCCGCTCTTTGTGAATGGTACCTTGCCCATGATCCCGTTATTCATTAGAATTACCGTTATAGTTTCTACATACAGAAAAAGTAAGGTGCATTAGCCTGTTTAAAGACGCCCTTACTTCTTACATACAATCGTTAATTGAGAAAAACAATTTTTTTTAATTATTTCAATACTGCTTCTGTTTCATTTTACAAATAGAATAACTGATAACACCTATCATCAACAGGCATACTTCTGCATAAAGTATCAAATCGGAATAATCTCCTGTATTGGCTCCGCCCATACTTGTTTTGGGATTGTATTGACCTTTTACCGATGTATCCGGCTTAGTTGGTTCTGTTGGCTCGTTGAAATTCATAGTATCGTACGGAAAATCACTGTCAACATTCTTATTTGGTTTCCATTCAGTGATTTTCTTAATGTTTTCATCAGCTTTACCATCTCCGTCTGTATCAACATTTACATCGGGCTTTCCATCCCCGTCACTGTCAATATCAATATCGGGAATACCATCTCCATCGACATCTACATTAATATCCGGTATACCATCACCATCTAAATCGACATTAACATCAGGTCTGCCGTCGTCATCAGTATCGATGTTTAAATATGGCTTGTGCAGTGCTGTATCATAAATAAATCCTTGATATTTATAATCTTTTTTAGGATTCCAGCTATCAATGGTTGCGATATTGAGAATCGGTATTATATCACCGTTTTTAGGGATATTGATATCAGCTTTCATATCTCCGTTTGTATCAATGTTGATGTTTGGAATTCCGTCGTTATCTGTATCTACATTGATGACTGCTTTCACACTTGTTCCTGTACAATATTCCTCAAGGATTCCGTTGTCAGGGTCTGTCTTTACACACTTCGTCGGCTTCCAATCAGCTTTCTTTAGAATCACTAGGTTAAGATCGGGCTTTCCATCATTGTCTGTGTCGATGTTCAAGTCAGGCTTACCGTCCCCGTCACTGTCGATATTTAAGTCCGGAATACCGTCATTATTTCTGTCCCCGTTGATGACGATCCACTTACTTTCATCATTTGGATCTTTCCATTTGATGTTTAAATCAGGACATCCATCTCCGTCAGGATCATTGAAATCAGGTTTGCCGTCTCCATCCACATCGACATCGATTTTCTTAAGCTCTACCTCATGACAGCTTTCGGTATTTGTGTTGCCGGCGTTGTCAGTCGGTATTACGCATACCTTGTATTTTCCTACTGTTTCACTGATCGTTATCTTTGCCTTTTCATTCGTTACTGATAAAGTTCCGTCCTTGATTGGTTCCTCAGCTCCGTCTACGATTTTATATACCTTATAGGCTATTTCCTTTGTGCCGCTTACCTTCAAGTCATCCTTTTTGTCACTTGTCGTGATTTCAAACGCCGTTCCCGGCTTAAAGAAGATTCCGCCTGTCAACACATTGATGATATCTTGTAGCTTGTTGTTTGAATCCTTGGCTTTGATGTTTTTGACCTTTGGTGCTGTCTTGTCTATCTTGATGATTTCCTGTTTCTCTTTCGTGATCGCTCCGCTGTTCTTTTTCATCCAAAAGCTTTGGTTTGTTTCTCCTTCTTTTGTCACCGTGACTTGGTTTGGCTTCCATGTGCTTTGGTCTAACGACATATTGATATACTCATTATGATCGCTGATGATGTTCACATCCTTATTTGTCCATCCGCCTGTATATAAGGTATTGTTTCCATCATCCAGTTCTAAATGATACCAATCATCCTCAACAGTTTCCTCTTTGATCGTTAAGGTTCCCTCTTTGAATGTAAAGCTGTAATTTGGATAAGTCTTGTTTAATATGTTACTGTCCCCCTTGATGGGATAAGCACCTGCATTACTGTTTGTCTTTGCCGTAGTACTCAGCTTGATATCATTTTCCTCGATGATATCCTGTACCCCATTCCATGATACTAACTGACTTCTGAAGTCTTGATAAGTTAATGTCGGATTCACTTCTCCTTTATACTTCTCTTTGTCATCAATGATGATTTCGATCGGTTTCGGCAACACCTGTACACTTATCGTTTTACTCAACGGTACTTCTCCGTCTGCCGTTCTTGTCACCTTAATTTGGATATTTGTACTTCCGCTGTACTTCAATGCATCGAATTCCGCCTTGTTGCCGGTTACTGTCGCATTGGAGATATACGTTGTGTTATCTACCTCAAACGTATAGTTTACATTGATACTGCTACTGTCATCCTGTAGGCTTCGGATTGTGAAGTGATCGCCGTAAATGATTTTGCCCGGTCGATTTAACGCCAATGTATTCTCATTAGGTCCCATGATGTGCATCATGCCGTCTGCTTCTGCCTTATTGTAGTTTCGATTCCCCGGCTTCTCTACATGCAGCGGAATATCTAACCCATTATCTCCGCTGTAGCTGTAGTCTATATTCACTCCGTCATTCGTCCATGCGATCGATGTGCTGATACTGTTATCTATTGTTATGAAGTAATCTGTATCATTCACCGTGACTCCGCCTTCATTACTTGAGATATCCTGTTCATTGATGACCGGTGTTACCGTTCCGTTTCCGCTTGTCGCATAGGTGATTCCCGCAAACGATATCGTTTGATTTGCCTTTGTGATATTGATCGCTATCTCTATCGTTTTATCACTGTAGTTTCCTGTAGGATCATGACTTGTTGCCTCTACGATTACCTTATCTATTTGACTCGGTGCGATACTCGCATTTAATACCGTTACTTCTCCTGTTGTACTGTCTACCGATATCACATCAGTCGGACTTCCTGCCTTTAAACGGTATGTTACTGTACTGCCTGTCGGATTCCCTGCCGTATATAATTGAATCGTTTTATTTGGTGCGTATACTTCACTGATCGCATTATACTTGTTGCTTGTTTTAGGAAGCTCATTTCCTGCGCTGTCTGTATAAATGAATTCTTGCGCTCCTGCCGTTACCGTAAATGTTAGATATGTTATCGCATCTGCCTGTCCTGCGGCTCCTTGTTTCTCTGCGACGATCGTGACTGTTCCTACTCCGTGGATCGTAACTGCTCCGCTTGTCGGATTCACCTCAATCACATTCGTTGAGCCGTCTTGAATACTGTATTTCACAGGATTGGTATTACTGCTTCCTTTGACTGTCGCGTAGACCGTCACTCCTGTATCAGTCAAACACGCGCTCTTTGAGGTTATCACTGTATTCGATGTACTGTTCTCATAAAACTTCAGATTCTCTGCCGCTGCCATTCCGACATTGATTGTCGCCGGTATTTCCTTTGTGCTCCAGTTATCACTTACCGTTACTGTGATATGATAGCTGTTTACTCCTAAATTCGCTGTTGTCTTGATGACCCCGGTATTTGGATCAACACTAAAGAAGCTCGCATTTCCTACTCCCGGCTTTAATCCATAATGATAAGTCGTTGTACTTCCGCCTATCGTATCAGGTGTACCGAGTGTTCCGTGTATCGTACCGATGATTCCCCCTGTTCTGACATTGGAATCAGAAGCTGTAAAGGTAGGAATCGTTGTATCTGATGAATTGGCATGCGGTGTCACACTTCCGTCTACCTCTCGATAGATTACGATTTCTTTTTCAACAAAGGCAGAATTATAATTATCATTTCCCGTTGTCGGATCATCATCAACCGTTGCCCTTATCTTTACCTTACCGAACGCATTGCTTCCTGTATAGGTAATCGCTCCTGTATCAGGATTTATAGAAATCAGTGATACATCACCACCCGTAATACTATAGGTTATCTTAGTACCAGTACTTGGAGTCGCAGTCGCTGTTTCATTCCAAGCCGCAGCAGCATCTGCGATTGATTTCTTAGTAGTACTCGGATCATCAAAGGCGATCGTCGGATTTGTCTTTTCTACCGTAAATGAGGTACAAACCTTTTCGGTCGGATTTCCGCTTGTATCCACAGGATCACCGTTTGCATCCACCGCAGTAATACAGAATTTATAATTTCCTGCCTTTAACCCGCCGTTCACCAAATCAGGTGCTCCGCTTTTGATTTTCACATTCAGCGGTGTAGTGCTTGAAGCATTATTAGAATCTAAACCATCGATTTCAAAGTTTAAATAAGAATTATCACCGTTAGTTTCTAAATTATATGTCAGCGGAGTTACACCGGTTGGACTCGCCGTAACCTTACCTACTGCCTGACCGGCATTCACATTCTTACCGAATTCATAATCATTCCCTGCAGAAGCTCCGCTCTGCGGTGTTTTTGTATAAGTAAGCTTATGCGGTTCCACAATTTCAATATCTTTCTTACCGGAAATAGGCGATGACTTTGCCGGTCTGCCGGTACTGTCATCAAATTCCTCATTCGCAACCGCGATTTTATATTTGCCGACCGGTATACCCGTTAAATCAAAATTATTATCATCCAAAGCTTTATAATATAGTAAATTGTTTCCTGTTTCATCATATACAAACACTGTCAGCGTATCGCTGGCAACCGCATCTATCTGTATAGTAGAATCCTTTGCAACTTTTCTTCCTGCCAGTGAAATATTATTATATTTTAAATCATTAAATGAAACCGTATATCCTGAATCCGCATAACGAATCTTCAGCACCCCTGATCGAGGGTTTGAAGTTAATGTATTTTTGTTAATATCAGAATTTAAAACATATAAGATATCTGAATTGTCCAAATGTGAAAACATAACAATAGGAATCCTTGCCCAATCAGTTCCTTTTCCCCAAAAATATGCTATATAGTTTGGATAAGGAGTTGTACTTGTCGGTCCGGGATATACAATCGTTGACGATGGTGCAGCTTTTTTGTATGCGACAAGCATATAACCATTAAATCCTCTCGCATATTCCTTTTCACTGAGCATTAGCAGCTCAGGTAACGCTGTTAATCCTATATCCCCTGAAACAATATCCGAAGCAGATGGAACATACGCATACTGTAGATTGCCGACTTTGCCGGAAACTGTCTGTACAGATGCTCTTTCAAACAGATTTTCTGCGATTGAATTACCGTAAGCTGTATTGAAGCTATTTGCTTTTATGAATCCGGGAGAATGTGATTTCCCGGCTGCTGTAGTAACGAAATCACAAGTTTTTATCCAGCCGTTTGATTCGGCTGGAGAATTATTGGTATTTAAGTTACAAATAATAATTCGTGATTCTGATTCAAGTCCATGATACATCATATAGTAATTTCCATTATTTTTATTAACAGTCCACACAACCTCATTTCCATCATTCCCTTTACCTACAATCACTTGCTCCCCCTCTTCAATCACATTTATATTAGTCGCTGCATTCAAGCTATGATTATAAAAAATAAAAGTAATAGATATCGATGCTGCCATGAAAACTAAGCCGATAAACACCTTTTTCCACATACTCTTACACTCCTTTCTTTGGCCCCCTATAAACAAACATTAAAAAACATATACCCCAATAAAGCTATAACCGCTGTAACTCTGACACAGCCATAGTTTCAAAAGTTCATATGAAATAGAAATTTTTTTATTTTTTTTAAACTTAAGAATTTATACTGAATAAGCATGATAAAAAAAACGTAATACCGCTGTTCAATGTTCTATATAATACAACTACTTAAAACTGTTCATAAATAAGCTCAAAATCATCAAACCAATGATCGCTTTTCAATCTATCGGCATAAGCTGAATTTGAATTCTTTAAGTTCTTATAAATAGGCATGACTTCTTCAAAATCACTCTTGCTTTTTACAAGCATATCATCCTTGCAGCAAGCCCAATCCATTAATGTAAAATAATGCTTTCTTAAAATATTTTCATTTTGTTCCTGAATCGTTTGATCGTTATTTCTTGACTGATTATTATATGCTTGATAAGCCATTACACTGCTGCATAAGCATACGGCTGTAAGAGATGCCATGACTCCGTTTATCATTTGTTCACTGAAATGCGGCTTTCTTTTAAATCGAAAGGCAATGATCGGCTTAGGTATATCGAGACTATGATATACATATGTAAATAAAGCAATCATTCCCATAGAATCCACTCTGAAATTTATCTTGGTATCGTTTTCCTTCTCATAGGCCAATATCAATTCCTTTAAACGATTTTTACCGTACAGCAATCTTGTTTTAACTGTTCCTACAGGGACTTCTAAGGCATCAGCCATCTCCTGCATCGTCATATGCTCAAAATAGCGCATAACCAATACTTCTCTTTGAGCCTCACTCAGCTGCATCAACAGCTTATGAACAAGCTGTTTATCTGTTTCCATATGTAATTTCAATTCCGGAAGCATATAGAAGCGATCCTCGGTAACATGGTGCTGATACCAAATATCCTCTTGATCCATATCTACATTTCGCTTGGAACGAAACAGGTTCTTGCATTTATTTACAACAATACGATTCATCCAAGCCTTAAAGTTTGATGGATCCTGTAGGCTTGATATCGATTGTTTGATTTGGATAAAGGTTTCTTGGAGAATATCCTTTGCGTCTGCATCATTATGACACAGCTCGAATGCGATGAAATATACAAGACGATGATATTTGTCATAAAGCTGATTAAATGCTTCTTCATTACCGTCAATAACAGCCTGTATTAAAGCAACATCTATTTCATTTATACTCATAAAGATACCTCCTCTTTTTTTATCTTACGCAAATTTGTTACATATGTCAATAAGTTTGTTACATTTTACAAAATTTTCTATTATAAGAATAAATAACGATTTGTAGAAATAATTTTGTTTACCATAAATAATCTTCTGTTAAACTTATAATATCTTATAACTTCATTTTTATAAATCTTATGTAAAATAACTGAATTCAAACACTGTTTTATTGAATCAGCATATAATAGAAAGAGGTATACCATAATTTAGCAGTTGATATTTAAGCTGAATTTGGTATAATAATGATACGGTAGGAGGTGCTTTTTATGGCAGCTATTGAAGTAATAATTAAACCCATTACAAGCAAAAAAGCGATTCGCAGTATAAAAAAAGCACTGTTAAAATCAAGTCTAGATAAAGCGGCTGTAGAACAAGCAAAGAAACAATTAGCATCTTACGGCTTCCAATCTAAATAATTGGAGCTTTTTTATGCATTTAGACATATGTTTATTAACTGACAATGATTTACGTGATGTCGGCTCTTTTGATTGCGGTGCACAAAATGAACCGCTGACACATTATATAAAAGGAGCTGCTTTTGAAGACAATAGAAGCGGAAAAACTAAAACTTATTTGGTTAAGGACCTCGATAAACAAGAAATCGCAGGATATTTTTCTTTGCGTACAAGTGGATTCGGATATATCGAACAAGGTATCAATCAAATAAACTATGTACCCGCCGTTGAATTGTCAGAATTTGCCATACATATCGATTATCAAGGTCAAGGATTAGGTACTGCTTTATTTTTAGGACATATTGTTCCTAAGGTACAAAAGCTTGCTGAGGAATTTGGCTGCCAAGTTATACTCGTCTATGCTTGGAATGAAAATGCGATTAAATTTTATCAGAAAAATAATTTCATGAAGATTGAAGATTTAGGCGCATTCATTGAAGTCAAGGATATAAATAAATACTTAACAATAACAGATGATTTTTCGCAAGGGTGTAATGTTTTTATATACATCCTATAGCTTAATTTCTTAAACTTTACCTTTTTGTTTCATCACAGCAAATTAAAAATCATTGAATATGAGATGAATCGATAGTGATTAGTGTACTTTTTGATTATGAACCGCATCAAAACAATTTAATCTTTTGCTGCTTTGCATTTTCAAGAAACCATAGTATAATAACAAGGATAAATATGATGAAAAAATATTACTCAGATGATTTACGAGCACTGAAAATGATTTGATAAGCACGTTTATGATTCAATCATTTTATTTTTACAAATCATTGTTGTTTCAATCGCTTTTCTGTTCATAACACTGTTTCTTAAGGAGATGACTTATGTATTATCCGCATCAGATTCCCTATCGATTAGATCAAAACTATCATCAATTTGTAAACTATCAAGAAACGAAACTTGATGAATTATCCGCTGTATGTATGTGCATATGGGAAATGAAATCCAAACAAATCATCGATCGAGTGATTACCAATCAAATACTTCCCGATGCCTGTATCGATATCGTATTCGATTTCGTGAATCAGTCAATATGCGTTGACGGATACAGTAAGGAAACCGAGGCCTTTCCGTTGTATCAGGAAATCGATTATATGGGAGTCAGATTACGTCCCGGTGCCTTTTATGCTTTATATGAAATCGATGCCGATCGAATTATGGATCATATGGTTCCCTTTGCGGAAATTGAATCAAAATATCATCTTGATCATCTCTTTTCTTGTCATTCAAAAGAGGAGCGCATTGCCTGCATCAAGGAGTATTTAACGTACAAGCTAAGCTCAGCTTTCAAGCTTGATTTTATCGAACTTGTGGATGAATTATATGAAAATCCCAAGGAACAGACCGTTATTTTAGCTGCCAAAAAACTAGGCTATAATCAAAGACAGCTGCTGAGAATTTTTCATAAGCAATACGGTGTATCACCAAAGGTATTATTGAACATTTTAAGATTACATTTATGCTTGACATTATTGAAACAAAGTGAGCTTGGGCTTTCGGATATTGCCGTTCAATGCGGTTTTTACGATCAATCCCATTTCATCAAGGAGATAAAGCGCTATACCGGCATATCACCGCTGAAGCTGCTTTCAGATGCTTAACGGCAGTTGTCCTTTTTTTACAATACAGAGCTGTCACCTTCCTATATAATAAAACAGAAATCAGGAGGTAAGCATTTATGTATGAAGCTGTAACAACAAATATCATGGTAAAAAATGTAAAGAAAACGATTGCGTTTTATGAGGAAAAGCTTGGCTTTCAAAAGGTATTGAGCGTACCGGAAAGCGGTGATGTATTGAATTTTGCGATTCTTGTCAAGGATAAGATTTCCATCATGCTTCAGGAGCAGCATAATTTAATTGCGGAATATCCCGCTTTAAACACTGAGGAAATCAAACCGACCTTTACCTTGTTTATCACTGTCAGCGATGTAGCTGCGTTATATGAGGAATTAAAGGACAAGGTAACGCTTGCGAAGGAGCTGCATAAGACTTTTTACGGCAAGGATGAATTCGCTGTATTCGATAATAACGGCAATATCTTAACGATTTCCTGTTAAATACAGCACATGTAATTGTTGAAAAACCGAGCTGTTCAGTAGATAACGCTCGGTTTTTCTATGAATAATAATTCCTACTTCAAAACCTTAAGAAACCCTTCTGACATCAAATGCACCTTGATGAAACAGGATAGAAAAAACATAGGTATTTTTTCCTTTACCTATGTTTTTTACGGTAAGCTATACGAGCTCTTTATGATTATAACGTAAGAATGTACCTGTCAAAAACATCATCGCAAGTAAGAATGAGAGCATCACAAGCCACAGATTCAGTGACTCACTCATAATTACATTTCTGATATCGGCAAGTGTAAAGACGGATAAATACTTTAAAGATTCTACACTTGTTCCCATTTCAGATATGATATTCAGAAAATATCCTGCGAATACGATACCTAAGGATATACCGATCGTTTTCTTTGTCTTATGGGTAAAGGTGGATAAAAACAAACAAATCGTAAATATAACAACAGATGAAAAAAGCGGTGTGATACTTAAAAGTATAAATGCGATTCGATCAAATTCTCCGCTTAGGCTTAAGCCGATAAAATTAAATACACCGACACATAGAATCATCAGTGAAATATAAATGATTCCGCACAGGATTTTACTGAATGCGATATTGCTTCTTGTGATAGGTAGGCTGTTTAAGTATTCTATTGTTTTATCATTTTCCTCCTTCAGCAGTATTTGTGAACCGAGAATACCGCTGTAGATTCCGCTGATCAGCAATACAAAGACAAAGCCTTCTGTTTTCAACCATCCGTAGGCTGTTTCAATGCTTGATAAATCCATATTGAAGGCCTTCAGCATTTCCTGCGGAAGCATTTCCATCATATTATCAATCATTTGTTTATTGTCACTGTTGAATACGGAAGGATAAACAAGATAAACGATTGCAAATAAGCCGATCAGTATGGATGTCCATATAATAAAGCTTTTTAGATTGATTTTCAATTCACGTTTCAGCATGTTTCATTCTCCTGTTCATAATAACGGAAAAACATTTCCTCGGGACTCGGTTGTTTAATCTGAATGTGCTCCACCGAGTATTGAGCAAGCTTTTTTATGAGAATATCATGAGGAAGCTCACATTGCAGGGATGCAGTCGTATTATCTTGTGAATGAACAACTGCCTGAATATCCCGGATGATTTCATTGATTTGCGGTGAAGTGATGACAAGCGAGGTACTTTGTGATTTATCAGTATGAATTTCCTCCAGCTTGATCAAACAGCCGTTTTTAATGATTCCTACTCGATCGCATATCTTTGATATTTCACTCAGTATATGCGTTGAGTATAATATCAGATTGCCTTTTGCGCGTTCCTCTTTTAATAAGTCGTAGAATACATTTTGCATAATCGGATCAAGACCGCTTGTTGGTTCATCAAGTATAAGGATTTTAGGCTCATGCATAAAGGCAAGAATGATACCGAGTTTTTTCAGATTTCCGAGCGATAAATCCTCGATTCGCTTTGTTTCGTCTAATTGAAATCGAGCTGTCAGCTCACATCTACGTTTATGAATGTCTTTTTTATAGAAGCCTTCATGATAATTCAACATTTCCTTAACAGTCAAATCGTCGTATAGATGTATTTCACTCGGTAGGTAGCCGATGATTGATTTGGTTTCGGTATCATCCTGCTTGAATTCCTTATCATTGATCAGAATTTGACCGCTTGTAGGGTTGATCAGGTGCATAATACAGCGAATCGTCGTAGATTTTCCGGCGCCGTTGGGACCGATAAAGCCGAATATTTCACCTGCATAAAGCTGAAGGGAAAGATTTTCTACGCCCTTTATCTTGCCGTAATATTTCGTTAGGTTCTTAATTTGAAGTGTTGGCTGTTTCATATTGAGCTCCGTTCTTTTTGGTTATTTTAGTATCATTATATACTTTTTCTTGTGAAAAGACTATACTTTGACGGTATTTGGATATGAGTTTCTGTTCAAAATCTTATCATGTAATAAAAAAGTCCTTTGTTTAAAGGCTCTAATAAGCAACCGGTGCGGATGACAGAATTTTAAAAATAATTTTATACGCTCATTTTAATCCATATCTATCTCTTGTTTTCTATTAATTTTCCTAATTTTTCAGATTTTTATGCCGTAAATAATGCCATACATTGATAATTCTTGTGACAGCATAGAATGCTATAATTTTATTGCCTCTTGTGAGTAGTTGAGATTGCGTTCCTATGTCGCCAAATCCGGCATACTTCCCTGACCTTTATTTAACTTCGTTGATGAGCTTTCTCATATAATCAAAAGTCTCATCTTTTCTTTCGCTGTAAAGAATCAAACTTATTTAATGTAATCTTAATATCCCGGAATGGTTAAATGAGGAAGCCATTAAGAATGGCCTTAACTATCACAAACATCAGTGTACAAGGGGCTACAAACGATATAAAGAAATGTTTCAGATATGCAGAGTGGAAAAGTCAGATTTTCCACTCTATTTTTATATACTCGCTGGTTGCACTGATTGATGAAATCAAGCCGTCCGTGGCTTTCCTCTTATCCTCAAAGCTGATATTCTCCCAGTCGTCCAGATAGCCGGACAGCAGATCAATCTGCTGCTGGGAAATAGTCTCCACGAATAAATCGGCAATGGCCTTTGTGATTTTCTGGCGGCGCGTGTCCAGTTCCTCGATTTTCTTGTTGGCGTAGGCAAGCAGGGTAGCGTTTGCCCCGGTCAGTGTATCAAGTAACTTTTCAATTTCCGCCTCTACCTGTGCCAGCTCCACTTGATAGGCGGTCAGCTTCGGGTTGGCCTTTTCCTCGCCGCCCCGGAGGTGCTTGAAACTAATGTTCATTGTAGGCTCCTTTCCTATGGGAATGGAAGGTTTGATTTTCACGGGCTGGGTCAGGCAATCCGGAAGGCCAGAGAAGAACGGGGCTGGACGCAGGAATATGTTTCGGAGCTTGTAGGGCGTGGTGCCCGAACCGTTATGAATATCGAGAACAAGGGACAGTACCCAAGTTTTGGAGTCTTTGTCAAACTCGTTACCATGTTTGACATTCCGATAGACCAATTCATTCATGCGGATAGTGGTCAGGGAGAAAGCAGTTGCCGCAAGCAGATTGATGTCCTTCTGAATGCCATGAATGAAAAAGAACTGATTGTAATGAGAGCGACAGTCGAAGGTTTGAAGAAAGCCAGAGAAACGGAGGTTTCCGAGTAGGGGCCTCCGTTTTTGCGGCGTTTATCGAGGGTTCCGCTAAATGGCAAGCAGGGCAACTGTAGCCACAGTTGCTATTTTTGACGTTCCAGCCTTCCGGCCAGAACGCAAAAATCTGCTTGTTGGGGAGCCTCCCCAAACCCGGCTTCGGGCTAACTTGGCCCGAAATGTCAGCGTCGCGTTGCTCCTTATATTAGCTTGAGGTTATAAAAATAGCAGAGGCTCATTATAATCCCCTGCTATTTCTGTACTAACATAATAAATTGATTTTTTGAAAAACTCTCAACGTCATTGAGAGTTTTTATCCTCATCCACCATTTCCGTTAATTCCTCAAGTTTCTTTTGTAAGATTTCCTTGCTGATTAGTTTCGTCCTATATTCGGAAATCATGGTTGGACTCATATTCCGGCTCAGGGCATATTCAACAACGTCCTCGTCCTTACTCTTGCAAAGAATAATGCCAACGCTGGGATTTTCGTGGGGCTTCTTTACATCCCGGTCTAACGCTTCAAGATAAAACTGCATTTTTCCCAAGTATTCCGGTTTGAAATCATCAATTTTCAACTCAATTGCAACAAGGCATTGTAGCTCCCTATGAAAAAAGATTAAATCCGTATAATAGTCGTTCTTTCCTACTTGAAGATGATATTCTTCTCCCATAAAAATAAAATCCCTGCCAATTTCCAGTAAAAATTTTTTCATGTTCTTCAAAATGGCCTTTTTCAAATCATATTCCCTATAAGGCTCGGGCAGATCTAAAAACTCCAACATATACATGTCTCTGATTATGTTCGCAGGCGCAGCATGGGATATGGCGGAAGGCGCTTTACCGTCTGATAGCATTAAACGCTCATAATATCCGCTGTCAATCTGCCGTTCCAGTTCTTTTGCTTTATACTTTTCTCGAGAGGCCAGCTTCAAATAGAATAATCTCTCTGCATCCGATTTTGTCTTTGACATGATATGCAAATTATTTGACCATGTATTTTCTCTTAGCAGAGTTCCTAACTCTGGCTTGTCACAATAAGTTTCAAAGAACTGCTTCATGCGCCAGATATTCTGTGGGGAATAGCCTCTAATCCCTGGTTCCTGCGTCAGAATGTATTCAGAAAGTGCCTTTACGGTAGAACGTCCCCAGCCATCCTGTACGGCCTTATTGGAAACAAATTCTCCAATTCCCCAATAAAGGTCAATCATTGTGGCATTCGCTTGATAGGCAGCTTTCCGGCGGGCATCTGCTATCATTTGCAGAATGGCATGAAAATCACTTTGATAGTTTAATGCTAAATCGTCCATACATTTCCCTCGTTCCGATAGTCTGTTGGGATAATTATATCATGGAATATGCTCAGGATGAAGATATATTTTTCCATTTAGAAAATATGTTATACCAGCTTAGTTTAAATTTTAATACCTTAGTGTTACGAAATACTTCATAAAACAAGAGGCAAAGGTATAAAAATACTCAGCCTTTGGAAACCACGCAGATAATGCTTGAAACTAAACGGCTTCTATATGGCCAAATCGTAACAGCCATACTCCCTTTTTAATCATTTTTACCAGCTGGAAAAGAATATTTGGTTGGAATTCAAATATGTCAGTGTCATATTCAGCTTATCAACCTTCGGGCCAACTTGGCTCGAAGCTGGAGCATGTAATCATTACATTTCAGAAAAACGAAATACCGCTCTTTGGAAGAGCGGTAGAAGTTGTAGGTTGGCAGTCCATTTTTATTGTAATCCTTTGTACACTGAAGCAAGTATTGCAAGAAGCATTAGTTGCTAAACTTCGCTCCCTTTAATATTTGCGTTACGGTACTCTTTCGAATATCTTTTTTTGCACAGCTTCATTCAGTTTTCAAAGAAACCTTGATTAACTCGCTCACATCGTTTATAATCGATATGAACTGTTTATTTGGATGTTGCTTCTTAGTCGAAGAGGACATCCTTTTCTTTTTCCGTATACTCATTGATATTTTACCGTATGTAGCGGTGAAGGAATTATTGGCCTTGTAAGAAAGGCAAAAGTATCTTACTTTAAAAAGAGGATGAATTGGTATATAGTCTAATAAAATATTCTCACGCAATAAAAAAGCCTTTGTATAAAGGCCCTAATAAGCAACTGGTGCGGATGACAGGAATCGAACCTGCACGCCGAAGGCGCTAGATCCTAAGTCTAGTGCGTCTGCCAGTTCCGCCACATCCGCAATTGCTATATAATTATAGCACATAATATTAAAATTGCAATCTTTTTAAGTAATATTCATCCGTAATTTATAGGTAAAGCAGGAAAAACAAAATCTTTTTCCTGCTTATAGAATCGCTTAATTATATGTTATTTATTTGTTTTTTAATTTGAAGCACACCGGCAATAAAATAAATAAAGTACAGAAACAGATAACAACATATGCACTTAAGTTTGTGTTATCCCCGGTAATTGCTCCGCCTACATTGTCTCCCGGATAATAGCTGCCTTTTACATCAGTATCGTCATTTGATGGCATTTCAGTATCCTCATTATCACTAAAATCCATAGTATCATACGGCGGTTCACCATCAACATTTTTCTCGGGCTTCCATTCCGTTATTTCCTTAATGTTTTCATCCGGCTTGCCATCACCATCTGTATCTACATTTACATCAGGGATACCGTCTCCGTCGCTATCAATATCAATATCGGGAATGCCGTCTCCATCGCCATCGATGTTAATATCCGGAATATTATCTCCGTCTAAATCAATATTGATGTCCGGTAATCCATCACCGTCACTGTCAATATTTATTGACGGCTTTATTTCACTTCCTATTGAATCATAGCTGAAGCTTGATTTTTTATAATCCTTTATCGGCTTCCAAGTATGGATGATTGCGATATTCGTGCTTGGTGTTTTCCCATCCTTTGAGATGTTGATATGAGGTTTGAAATCTCCTTTATTATCAATATTGATATTCGGAATTCTGTCGTTATCGGTATCAACATTGATTACAGGCTTTACACTCGTGCCTGTACAGTATTCTTCTAAAACTCTGTTATCGATATCTGCTTTCACACATTTGGTTGGCTTCCAATCACTTTTCTTTAGAATCACTAGGTTTAGATCGGGTTTTCCGTCATTGTCTGTGTCGATGTTCAAATCAAGCTTACCGTCTCCGTCACTGTCGATATTGATGTCAGGAATACCGTCATTATTTCTGTCCCCGTTGATGACGATCCACTTTGTTTCATCATTTGGATCTTTCCATTTGATGTTTAAGTCAGGACAGCCATCTCCATCCGGATCATTGAAATCAGGCTTACCATCATCGTCTACATCTACATCGATTTTCTTAAGCTCTAACTCATGACAGCTTTCGGTATTTGTGTTGCCGGCGTTGTCAGTCGGTATTACGCATACTTTGTATTTGCCTACTGTTTCACTGATCGTGATGCTTGCCTTTTCGTTGGTAACTGATAAGATTCCGTCCTTGATTGGTTCCTCAGCTCCGTCTACGATTTTATATACCTTATAGGCTATTTCCTTTGTGCCGCTTACCTTTAAGTCATCCTTTTTGTCACTTGTCGTGATCTCAAATGCTGTGCCCGGCTTAAAGAAGATTCCGCCTGTCAGCTTGTTGATGATATTTTGTAAGGTGTTGTTCGTATCCTTGGCCTTGATGCCTTTTACCTTTGGTGCTGTCTTGTCTATCTTGATGATTTCTTGTTTCTCTTTCGTGATCGCTCCGCTGTTCTTTTTCATCCAAAAGCTTTGGTTTGTTTCTCCTTCTTTTGTCACCGTGACTTGGTTTGGCTTCCATGTGCTTTGGTCTAACGACATGTTGATATACTCATTATGATCGCTGATGATGTTCACATCCTTATTTGTCCATCCGCCTGTGTATAAGGTATGGCTCCCGTCATCAAGCTCTAAATGATACCAATTATCCTGTATGTTCTCCTCTTTGACTTTCAGTGTTCCCTCTTTGAATGTGAAAGTGTAGTTTGGATAAGCTGTATTTAATAGGTTACTGTCTCCCTTGATGGGATAGCTTCCTGCATTGCTGTTTGTTTTCGCCGTAGTACTCAGCTTGATATCGTTCTCCTCGATGACATCCTGTACCCCATTCCATGATACTAACTGACTTCTGAAGTCTTGATACGTTAAAGGTGGATTTACTTCTCCCTTATACTTTTCTTTGTCGTCAATAATGATTTCGATTGGCTTCGGCAGTACCTGTACTGTGATCGTTTTACTTAACGGTACCTCTCCGTCTGCCGTTCTTGTCACCTTGATTTGGATATTTGTACTTCCGCTGTACTTTAATGCATCAAATTCCGCTTTGTTGCCGGTTACTGTCGCATTGGAGATATACGTTGTGTTATCCACCTCAAACGTATAGTTCACATTGATACTGCTACTGTCATCCTGTAGGCTTCGGATTGTGAAATGATCGCCGTAAATGATTTTGCCCGGTCGATTTAACGCCAATGTATTCTCATTCGGTCCCATGATGTGCATCATACCGTCTGCTTCTGCCTTATTGTAGTTGCGATTCCCCGGCTTCTCTACATGCATCGGTATATCTAACCCATTATCTCCACTGTAGCTGTAGTCAATATTCACTCCGTCATTCGTCCATGCGATCGATGTGCTGATTCCGCTGTCTATCGTTATAAAGTAATCTGTATCGTTTACTGTGACTCCGCCTTCACTACTTGAGATATCCTGTTCATTGATGAAAGGCGTTACCGTTCCGTTTCCGCTTGTCGCATAGGTGATTCCCGCAAACGATATCGTTTGATTGGCTTTTGTGATATTGATCGCTATCTCTATCGTTTTATCACTGTAGTTTCCTGTAGGATCATGACTCGTTGCCTCTACGATTACCTTATCTATTTGACTCGGTGAGATACTCGCATTTAATACCGTTACTTCTCCTGTTGTACTGTCTACCGATATCACATCAGTCGGACTTCCTGTCTTTAAACGGTATGTTACTGTACTGCCTGTCGGATTCCCTGCCGTATATAATTGAATCGTTTTATTTGGTGCGTATACTTCACTGATCGCATTATACTTGTTGCTTGTTTTAGGAAGCTCATTTCCTGCGCTGTCTGTATAAATGAATTCTTGTGCTCCTGCCGTTACCGTAAATGTTAGATATGTTATCGCGTCCCCCTGTCCTGAAGCTCCTTGTTTCTCTGCGACGATCGTGACTGTTCCTACTCCGTGGATCGTAACTGCTCCGCTTGTCGGATTCACCTCAATCACATTCGTTGAGCCGTCTTGAATACTGTATTTCACAGGATTGGTATTACTGCTTCCTTTGACTGTCGCGTAGACCGTCACTCCTGTGTCTGTCAAACACGCACTCTTTGAGGTTATCACTGTATTCGAGGTACTGTTCTCATAAAACTTCAGATTCTCTGCCGCTGCCATTCCGACATTGATTGTCACCGGTATTTCCTTTGTGCTCCAGTTATCACTTACTGTTACTGTGATATGATAGCTGTTCACTCCTAAATTCGCTGTTGTCTTGATGACACCGGTATTTGGATCAACACTAAAGAAGCTCGCATTTCCTACTCCCGGCTTTAATCCATAATGATAAGTCGTTGTGCTTCCGCCTATCGTATCGGGTGTACCGAGTGTTCCGTGTATCGTACCGATAATACCCCCTGTTCTGACATTGGAATCAGAAGCTGTAAAGGTAGGAATCGTTGTATCTGATGAATTGTCATGCGGTCTCACACTTCCGTCTACCTCTCGATAGATCACGATTTCTTTTTCCACAAAGGCAGAATTATAATTATCATTTCCCGTTATCGGATCATCATCAACCGTTGCCCTTATCTTTACCTTACCGAACGCATTGCTTCCTGTATAGGTAGTCGCTCCTGTATCAGGATTAATTGAAATCAGTGATACATCACCACCCGTAATACTATAGGTTATCTTAGTCCCTGTACTTGGAGTCGCGGTCGCTGTTTCATTCCAAGCAGTAGCAACATCTGCGATTGATTTCTTAGTAGTACTCGGATCATCAAAGGCGATAGTCGGATTTGTCTTTTCTACCGTAAATGAGGTACAAACCTTTTCGGTCGGATTTCCGTTTGTATCCACAGGATCACCGTTCGCATCTACTGCAGTAATACAGAATTTATAATTTCCTGCCTTTAACCCGCCGTTCACCAAATCAGGTGCTCCGCTTTTGATTTTCACATTCAGCGGTGTAGTGCTTGAAGCATTATTAGAATCTAAACCATCGATTTCAAAGTTTAAATAAGAATTATCACCGTTAGTTTCTAAATTATATGTCAGCGGAGTTACACCGGTTGGACTCGCCGTAACCTTACCTACTGCCTGACCGGCATTCACATTCTTACCGAATTCATAATCATTTCCTGCAGAAGCTCCGCTCTGCGGTGTTTTTGTGTAAGTCAGCTTATGCGGCTTTACAATTTCTAACGGCATTAAATTAGATATCGGAGAGCTTTCTACCGGTAGCTGTGAACTTGCATCATATTCCTCATTGATTACCGCAACCTGATATTTACCTACAGCTATATTATTTAAATCAACAATATAGTGATTAGTACCTCCCCTTGTATTTTCTAACATTCGGTAATGTAATATTTCAGTTCCTGCCTCATTATACAGAATAACTGATATTTTAGTATTTGTACCTGTATTAGCATTTACATATAAGTTAACACTTCCGTTTTTTATAACCTTACTGATACTTTTTGTTTTACTTTCATTTTTGATATCTTGTAAAGAAGTTGTTAGTGATGACTGAATCCTTAACTTATTCGGATTCAATTCATTGTTTTCATTGAGATTGCTTGTATCAATCGTATAGCTATGCCATGCGCCATCGGTATAAGAGGTATTTGCGGCAAATCTGATTTTTGATTTATCCAGTGTTGAGAAAGGTCTGATTGGTCTCTTTTCAGATGCACCGCCGTTCCACCCCTGACTATTGACCCATACAAGCCTTTCATTTCGAGAAATAAAATCGCCGGAATCAAACTCATTAAAATCATTACTGACTACTGCAGCATTTTGTGGTGATTGTACAATATTATTGTAACCGTTTCTATAGCGCCCCCCGTCGTAAGTATGACTTGTAATATAGCCGTCTACCCAAAAGGAAATACCGTTTTTGAATGCTCGATCACTTAGGGTAAGATTAAATGTCCCTCCGTCTTTTATATCAGCTAAATCCGGAAGAAAAGGAGCTTTCAGAACGATAGAATTTTCTATACCGGTTAGAGATATTCTATTAATTTCATTTTTCAAAGGTGTAGTAGGGCAGTAACTAACTACAGATTGAGTATGAACAAATTTAAAACAATAATTGTCTCTGACACTGATAGCCGGAGCAGTTGTCGCAAGCGACATACCGGAATCATATGTTTGTATACTATCTACAATCGGTTTACTGCTCATTAACACATAGCTTCCGTTATTATCATTATTTCCGATATCCCATACAATTTCTTTATTATTATACTTACCCAGTATAACTTTTGAACCCTTCGGTAATGAAAAAGTAGGAGCTGATTGCGCATTTAAAAACGAATGCATATTGCCGTTCATATAAATATTAACTATAACCGAGAGTGCTATTATCATTATCAATGCTGAGATTACTTTCTTTAACATATGGATACATCCTTTCTCTTATGTCTACAAATGTAGAATTAAATAGAGACAGGATAATGTTATTGAAATATATGTTTCTGAATAAAAAAACAGGCATTTTTAACTTAAAAACACCTGTTCAGAATCGTCTACCTAATTAGACTTTTATTTATTGAAATGTATCTTTCTGATATTTGTATAACTCATAGCTTATAACCGCTATGCTTACTATTGATAAGCTGATATAAATCATTAAGCTTGTATTGTCTCCGGTAATTGCTCCGCCTACATTATCTCCCGGATAATAACTTCCTTTCACATCAGTATCATCGTTTGATGGCTTTTCCGTATCATCATTATCTGTGAAATCCATAGTATCATACGGTGGCTCACCGTCAACATTTTTATTTGGTTTCCATTCAGGAATCTCTTTGATATTTTCATCAGGCTTTCCGTCACCGTCTGTATCTACATTTACATCAGGGGCACCGTCTCCGTCGCTGTCGATATCAATATCGGGAATGCCGTCACCATCGCTGTCAATGTTGATATCCGGAATATTATCTCCGTCTAAATCAATATTGATGTCCGGTAATCCATCACCGTCACTGTCGATATTTATTGATGGTTTTATTTCATTTCCTATCGAATCATAGTTGAAGCTTGATTTTTTATAATCCTTTATCGGCTTCCAAGTATGGATGATTGCGATATTCGTGCTTGGTGTTTTCCCATCCTTTGAGATGTTAATATGAGGTTTGAAATCTCCTTTATTATCAATGTTGATATTCGGTATTCCATCGTTATCTGTATCGACATTGATTACTGCCTTAACGCTTGTCCCTGTACAGTATTCCTCTAAGATGCCATTATCAAGGTCAGCCTTTACACATTTCGTCGGCTTCCAATCAGCTTTCTTTAGAATTACAAGGTTGAGATCAGGCTTACCGTCTTTATCTGTATCGATATTTAAATCAGGTTTTCCATCACCATCACTGTCAATATTCAAGTCAGGAATACCATCATTATTTCTGTCCCCGTTGATGACGATCCATTTACTTTCATTATTTGGATCTTTCCATTTGATGTTTAAATCAGGGCATCCGTCACCGTCAGGATCATTAAAGTCAGGCTTGCCGTCTCCATCCACATCGACATCGATTTTCTTAAGCTCTACCTCATGACAGCTTTCGGTATTTGTGTTGCCTGCGTTGTCAGTCGGTATTACGCATACTTTGTATTTGCCTACTGTTTCACTGATCGTTATCTTTGCCTTTTCATTCGTTACTGATAAAGTTCCGTCCTTGATTGGTTCCTCAGCTCCGTCTACGATTTTATATACCTTATAGGCTATTTCCTTTGTGCCGCTTACCTTCAAGTCATCTTTTTTGTCACTTGTCGTGATTTCAAACGCTGTCCCCGGCTTAAAGAAGATTCCGCCTGTCAACACATTGATGATATCTTGTAGCTTGTTGTTCGTATCCTTTGCCTTGATGCCTTTTACCTTTGGTGCTGTCTTGTCTATCTTGATGATTTCCTGTTTCTCCTTTGTGATTGCTCCGCTGTTCTTTTTCATCCAAAAGCTTTGGTTTGTTTCTCCTTCTTTTGTCACCGTGACTTGGTTTGGCTTCCATATGCTTTGGTCTAACGACATATTGATATACTCATTATGATCGCTGATGATGTTCACATCCTTATTTGTCCATCCGCCTGTGTATAAGGTATTGCTTCCGTCATCAAGCTCTAAATGATACCAGTTGTCCTGTATGTTCTCCTCTTTGACTTTCAGTGTTCCCTCTTTGAATGTAAAGGTGTAGTTTGGATAAGCTGTATTTAATAGGTTACTGTCTCCCTTGATTGGATAAGTTCCTGCATTACTGTTTGTTTTCGCCGTAGTACTCAGCTTGATATCGTTCTCCTCGATGATATCCTGTACCCCGTTCCATGATACTAACTGACTTCTGAAGTCTTGATAAGTTAATGTCGGATTCACTTCTCCTTTATACTTCTCTTTGTCATCAATGATGATTTCGATTGGTTTCGGCAACACCTGTACACTTATCGTTTTACTTAACGGTATTTCTCCGTCTGCCGTTCTTGTCACCTTGATTTGGATATTTGTACTTCCGCTGTACTTTAATGCATCAAACTCCGCCTTGTTGCCGGTTACTGTCGGATTAGAAATATATGTGGTTTTGTCTACCTCGAACGTATATTGGACATTCGTACTGCTTGAATCGTCCTGTAGACTTCTGATTGTGAAATGATCTCCGTAGATGATTTTTCCCGGTCGATTAATCGCCAATGTATTCTCATTCGGTCCCATGATGTGCATCATGCCGTCTGCTTCTGCCTTATTGTAGTTTCGATTCCCCGGCTTCTCTACATGCAGCGGTATATCTAACCCATTATCTCCACTGTAGCTGTAATCAATATTCACTCCGTCATTCGTCCATGCGATCGATGTGCTGATACTGTTATCTATCGTTATGAAGTAATCTGTATCGTTTACTGTGACTCCGCCTTCATTACTTGAGATATCCTGTTCATTGATGACCGGTGTTACCGTTCCGTTTCCGCTTGTCGCATAGGTGATTCCCGCAAATGATATCGTTTGATTGGCTTTTGTGATATTGATCGCTATCTCTATCGTTTTATCACTGTAGTTTCCTGTAGGATCATGACTTGTTGCCTCTACGATTACCTTATCTATTTGACTCGGCGAGATACTCGCATTTAATACCGTTACTTCTCCTGTTGTACTGTCTACCGATATCACATCAGTCGGACTTCCTGCCTTTAAACGGTATGTTACTGTACTGCCTGTCGGATTCCCTGCCGTATATAATTGAATCGTTTTACTTGGCGCATATACTTCACTGATCGCATTATACTTGTTGCTTGTTTTAGGCAGTTCATTTCCTGCGCTGTCTGTATAAATGAATTCTTGCGCTCCTGCCGTTACCGTAAATGTTAGATATGATATCGCATCTGCCTGTCCTGCAGTTCCTTGTTTCTCTGCGACGATCGTGACTGTTCCTACTCCGTGAATCGTAACTGCACCGCTTGTTGGATTCACCTCAATCACATTCGTTGAGCCGTCTTGAATACTGTATTTCACAGGATTGGTATTACTGCTTCCTTTGACTGTCGCGTAGACCGTCACTCCTGTATCAGTCAAACACGCGCTCTTTGAGGTTATCACTGTATTTGATGTACTGTTCTCATAAAACTTCAGATTCTCTGCCGCTGCCATTCCGACATTGATTGTCACAGGGATTTCCTTTGTGCTCCAGTTATCACTTACCGTTACTGTGATATGATAGCTGTTCACTCCAAGATTCGCTATTGTCTTGATGACTCCCGTATTTGGATCAACACTAAAGAAGCTCGCATTTCCTACTCCCGGCTTTAAACCATAATGATATGTTGTTGTGCTTCCGCCAATCGTATCGGGAGTACCCAGTGTTCCGTGAATAGTTCCGATAATACCGCCTGTCTTTATATTCGAATCAGAAGCAGTGAAGGTAGGAATTGTTGTATCTGATGAATTGGCATGCGGTGTTACACTTCCATCTACCTCGCGATAGATTACGATTTCTTTTTCAACAAATGCTGAATTATAATTATCATTTCCCGTTGTCGGATCATCATCAACCGTTGCCCTTATCTTTACCTTACCGAACGCATTGCTTCCTGTATAGGTAATCGCTCCTGTATCAGGATTAATTGAAATCAGTGATACATCACCGCCTGTAATACTGTAGGTTATCTTAGTACCTGTATTTGGTGTCGCAATCGCAGTTTCATTCCAAGCCGTAGCTGCATCTGTGATTGATTTCTTAGTAGTACTCGGATCATCAAAGGCGATAGTCGGATTTGTCTTTTCTACCGTAAATGAGGTACAAACCTTTTCGGTCGGATTACCGCTTGTATCCACAGGATCACCGTTCGCATCTACCGCAGTGATACAGAATTTATAATTTCCTGCCTTTAACCCACCGTTCACTAAATCAGGTGCTCCGCTTTTGATTTTCACATTCAGCGGTGTAGTGCTTGAAGCATTATTAGAATCTAAACCATCAATTTCAAAGTTTAAATAAGAATTATCACCGTTAGTTTCTACACTATATGTCAGCGGAGTTACACCTGTTGGATTCACAGTAACTTTACCTACTGCTTGACCTGCATTCACATTCTTACTGAATTCATAATCATTACCGGCACTCGCTCCACTCTGCGGTGTCTGTGTATAAGTGATTTTATGTGGTTCTACGATTTCCAGCGGTAATAAATCAGAAATCGGAGAGCTTTCCACCGCTAATTGTGAGGAAGCATCATATTCCTCATTAATAACAGCCACTTGATATTTACCTGTCGGTATTCCCGTTAAATCAATCGTGTAATCATTTGTACCACTTTGCGTATTACTTCCTAACTTATAATACTGAATCTGTGTCCCTGCATCATCATATAGAATTACAGACATTTTTGTATTAGTACCGGTATTCGCATTTACTGATAAGTCAACGCTTTGGTTTTTCACAACCTTTTGTGTACTGTGATTATTTCGTTTAATATCTAGTAAAGAAGCAGTTAATGACGATTGAACTCTTAGTTTATTAGGATTCAATTCATTGTTTTCATTTAGATTTGCAGTATCAATCGTATAGCTATGCCAGCTTCCGTCAGTATAAGAAGTGTTAGCTACAAAATTTACTTTTGTTTTATCTAAAGTCGCAAAAGGACGAATATTAAAAATTAATCCAGTATATACTCTAAGACCACTGTAATCCCACGCACTAGCACTCCAGTGAACAATTCTCTCATTATTATCAACTATCATACTCAAGTCAATCGATGTAATTGTTAATGAATTTACAGGAGCATCTAAAGGATTTTGACATGAATTAAAATAATTATGACCATAAAATCCCCCACTATACGTAGGTATCTTCATATAACCTTTTAAAAGATAATTACTGCTATGCCTGTAAGCTCGATCGTTTAGAGACAGACCAAGACTCCCACCGGGGTATAACTCTGTTATTGACGGAAGAAACGGAATTCTGGAAAGCATAGCTGTTTCTTGTGAATCTAGAGAAATAGTATTGATTTCATTCACTGCAGGTGCAATAGGACAATAAGTAAGCAGAGAGTCATTCACCGTGTCAAAAAGTCTGAGACAGTAGTTTTCTCTGTTTGTCCCGGTTTGTATAGTATCAGTAATTGGAATTCTTGAATCATACAACGATATAGACGTGATTGGCTTTGAACTCATCAAAACATAATCACTTGTATTATTCCCTATATCCCACACTATTTCTCTATTATTATATTTACCCAATACAACCTTTGCCCCTTTAGGTAATTGAAAAACAGGCGCGGATTGTGCATTTAAAACACCTATAATATCACTCTTAATATACATGAATAATACAAAAAGACTACTCAATAAGCACACTGTAGCCAATAACACTTTTTTCAACATCATGCCAACTCCTTCCTACATCCTTAATATAAATAACCTTATATGAAAATAAAGCTCTTTCCACATTACACAGAAGCATGAAAATACAATAAAAACAATCACAAAAAATCATCGCTGAAGCACAACGATATACATGCCTCCAACCAAACGACGATATCAAAATCAAAAAGGATTAAAAAATATTTAAAAATATTCAATTTTTTTATTACCGCTTCATCTCAATCAAATTCAGCTATAATAAACTTTAAATTTTTGTACATCAATAAGAAGCATCAGCACTGTTCACAAGCTCCTCAAATTCAATATTCCAATAATAGGTATACAATAAATCATAATAAGAACCGCCGTACTGCTTTAAAGCGCTATAAACATTAAACAGCTCTGTACGCTGCTGTTGATTTAATTTTTGAATATCCTCGATACAATGTGCATTGTTAAATAGAATTTCATAAGCCTCACGCGGTGTAGAAACCTGTGTATTTTCATAATAAAGCTCTGTAAATAAAGCTTTTTCGTCAATCGCATCACTGTTCGAATAATAACTGTCAACCAAATGATAAGTACCGAGAACACTCGATACACATAATAAGACTGCTGTCGCTATTTTTAAATACGGCAATGTATAAGAAAAAATAAACTGTGGAAAAGAAAACAGCGAGGAATACGATACCGGTGCCAATGATAAGCACGCTGTCATTAATAAAGCCTCTAAAGAGGAAGCCTTAAAGGACAGCTTGATATCATTCTCTTGTTCATACTGCTCAATCGCTTCCTTCAAATACTTCTTTCCGTACAGCAAACGACTTTTTACGGTTCCCAAAGGACAGTTTAAAAGCTCTGATATTTCTTTATTATTCAGCTGTACAAAAAAATATAAAATCAAAACTTCACGATACTGCGGTTTCAGTCTTGATAAACATGCCTGCAGTATCTGCATATCCGTATCATGACGATTCATAGTTTCCGGGCAGTATTCCATTCTTCCCTCAGCTTCATTACTTAAAATTTCAAGCTGAGAATCACTCATCTGCTGATCCTTTTTTCTTCTGAGCATCGTTATCGTTTTAGAGTGAGCAATCTTACCTATCCATGCCTTAAGCTGTGAAGGCTCCTTCAGTGAATGAATCGAGCGTTGTACCTGAAAAAAAGTCTCCTGTACGATTTCCTCCGCATCCGCATGATTCTTTGACAACTGATATGCAATATAATAAACAAGACGATGATAACGGCTATAAAGCTCCTCAAAAGCAGCTTCATCATTTTGCTGCAGCAGGTGAACAAGTTTTGTTAGTGTCAGCTTTTTCATATAATTTCCTCTCATAACGATTCCCTTTATTTTAAAATACCATTTTTATCTTTTTTTGTAAATATGTAAATTCTGTAAAGTTATAAAAAGAAATTGTTTTTTTAACACCTTGAATTCTGTGAAAGCCTTATTTAACAGTGCTTTTCCCGCTTTTTCACATAACAAAAAAACAGGCGGAAATTTCTGCCTGTTTGCTTAATCGGCAATATTTTTAATTTTTGTATCATGGCGAAGGCTTGTCATGATTTGGGTAATTCCGATATATGAAGTGGCATCTATAACAAGTGAATTTTTATTATTTTTCAAGAATATTTTCCAAAGCGCAATGACTTGCCGATTTTCTGCTTTAAAAAGAAAATGCTTTTTGACCTCTACGATTGCTTCTATTTCATCATATGCGATGCGTTTTTTACGCAGATTGAAAAAGGTGTAGTCAATCAAGCCGTATTCATAAAATTCAATCTTATCAAGCAGTGTCGCCAGTTGAAATGCTCCAAGCAATAAAAATAAAACCAATAAAATCGTTGCGATGATATTTTCAGGAATTTTAATTTGCGAAACAAACAAACCGATTATAAAGATAATCATTACAATTGTAAAAATGATCGGCATCAGTCTTTTACTTTTTCCGATGATTTTCAATGCACCGAATTCACTGTCTGTACCGTTGACTCCCTCTTGTTGAGTAGAAAGCTTTCTTTTATATTCCATACGTTTTTCCTCATTTCTATATTAGTTTATCATTTTTCTGCATAAGTATCAATCAAATATTATGTTAAAGAAAACACTTCAAGCAGAAAAGAGCGGAGTAATCATTCCGCTCAATTCATTGTATTAATTATCGGTTTTCCTTTTGTAGACTGCATACAGACTGATTCCCGAAGTGATAAAGCACAGACTCATATAACGTATTAAATCGGTTGTATCACCGGTAATCGCTCCGCCGATATTATCCTTGAATTCATCACCGGGATAGTAGCTTCCTTTTACATCAGGATCCTTCGAATCATCAGTAAAATCCATTGTATCAAACGGATAATCGGTATCGTCCTTGGTGATATTCGGCTTCCATGTTGTGATTTCCTTTATATTTTTATCCGGGACGCCATCGCCGTCCTCATCAACGTTTACATCCGCAATTCCATCACCGTTACTGTCGATATTCGTGTTTGGAATACCATCTCCGTCTGTATCAATATTGATATCGGGAATGCCGTCGCCGTCGATGTCTACGTTCACATCAGGATAGCCGTTGCCGTCACTGTCGATATTCCATACCGGCTTGATTTTCTCGGTATCATACAAGAATTTATTAAATGTATAGTCTTGATTCGGCTTCCATGTATCGTGCTCAGCTACATTAATCATATAGCCATTCTTTTGTATATTGATATCTGCCTTCATATCACCGTCACTGTCAATGTTGATATTAGGGATTCCATCATTATCGGTATCGACATTGATTACCGGCTTTACGCTTGTGCCTGTACAATATTCCTCAAGAATTCCGTTGTCTGGGTCTGCCTTTACACATTTGGTTGGCTTCCATTCACCTTTTTTTAGAATCACAAGGTTAAGGTCGGGCTTACCGTCATTATCGGTATCGATATTCAAGTCAGGTTTACCGTCTCCGTCACTGTCAATGTTTAAATCAGGCAGTCCGTCATAATTTCGATCTCCGTTTACCACAATCCATTTATCAGGATTTTCAGGATCTTTCCATTTAATGTTTAGATCAGGACAGCCATCTCCATCCGGATCATTGAAGTCAGGCTTACCATCATCGTCTACGTCAACATCGATTTTCTTTAGCTCTACCTCATGACAGCTTTCGGTATTCGTGTTACCTGCATTGTCAGTCGCTGTTACGCATACCTTGTAGCTTCCGGTCAGCTCGCTGATTGTGATGCTTGCCTTTTCATTGGTTACTGTCAAGGTTCCATCCTTGATCAGCTCATCTCCGGCTCTTGATTGTTTCTCTGTTTTGTATACCTTATAAGCGATTTCCTTTGTGCCGCTGACCTTCAAATCATCCTCCGCATCAGTTGTCGTTACCTCAAATGACGTTCCCGGTTTAAAGAAGATTCCGCCGCTGATTTTATTGATAATATCCTGTAGCTTGTTGTTGGTATCTTTCGCTTTAATGTTTTTTACGTTCGGTGCTATCTTATCGATCTTTATGATTTCTTGTTTTTCTTTTGTGATAGCTCCACTATCCTTTTTCATCCAAAAGCTTTGATTAATCTCACCTTCGCTTATGATTGTGACTTGACTTGGATTCCATGTGCTTTGATCTAAGGATAGGTTAATGTACTCATTATGATCGCTGATAATATTGACGTTTTGATTTGTCCAATCACCTGTATAGGCAGTGTTGTTTCCGTCATCTAATTCTAAATGATACCAATCATCCTCAATAGTTTCCTCTTTGATAGTTAAAGTGCCTTGCTTAAAGCTAAAGCTATAGTTTGGATAAGTTTTATTTAATGTGTTCGCATCTCCCTTAATCGGATAGCTTCCTGCATTACTGTCTGTTTTTGCGGTTGTGCTCAGCTTGATATCATTTGCCTGTATTACATCCTGTACACCGTTCCATGAAACTAACTTGTTTTTGAAATCTTGATAGGTCAAGCTTGGGTTTTGTTCTCCCTTTAGCTTTTCTTTATCATCGATGATGATTTCAATCGGCTTCGGTAGTACCGATACTTGTACCTGTTTACTTAACGGTGTTTCTCCGTCCGCCGTTCTTGTCACCGTGATCGTTGTTTTATTGCTTCCGCTGAATTGTTTCGCATCAAACTCGGCACTGTTTCCGCTTACGGTTGGATTTGATATATATGTGGTATCATCTACCTCAAACGTGTATTGTACGTTCGTACTGTCCGCATCATATTGACTGCTTCTGATCGTGAAATGATCACCGTACGTAATCTTTCCCGGACTCGTGATTGCCAGTACATTCTCATCAGGTCCCATGATATGAAGGACACCGTCTGCCTCTGCCGCTTTATAGTTTCGATTCATCGGCTTTGTCGCATGTATCTTGATATCCTTTGGATTTGGTTCACTGTAGTCATATTCGATTGTCTTGTTATCGCTTGTCCATGCGATAGCGTTATCCTCATTATGATCTACCTCGATCAACACATCACCATCGGTATCTGTCACTCCGTCTACCTCTGTGACAGGTGTAACACTTCCGCTTCCGCTTACTACATAGATCGGATTCTCTACAAACGCTATCGTTCTTGTTCCCTTATCAATATTGATTGGTAATTCAATCGTTTTATCTGCATAGTTTCCGCTAGGATCATGACTGGTTGCCTGTATAATGACCCTGCCCATTTGATTATTCAACGAAGCATTCAATATCGTTACTAATCCACTCGCATCTACTGATATCACATCGGTAGGACTTCCTGCCTTTAACTGATACGTTACACTACTTCCTGTTGGATTTCCTGCCGTATATAATTGGAAGGTTTTATTGGGCGCATACGTATCTGTTTTCGCTGAATAATTACTGCCGCTTTTCGGAAGCTCATTTCCTGCGTTATCCGTATAGATGAAGTTCTGTGTTCCGGCTGTTACCGTAAAGGTCAGCTTCGCTTGTGCATCCGCTTGTCCTGTACCACCCTTTTTCTCCGCGACAATCGTTACTGTTCCGACTCCGTGTATCGTTATCGCCCCGCTGTTTTCATTGACTTCAATTACATTCGTTGAGCCATCCTCGATTTTATATTTCACAGGATTTGTATTTGTGCTGCCCTTGACTGTCGCAAACACCGTAATATTAGTATCTGTCACTGTTACACTCTTTGAGGTTATCATATTGATAGCCGCACTTGTTTCATAAAACTGCAGATTTTCAGCTCCCGCTACTCCGACATTTACTGTTACAGCGACATCCTTACTGCTCCATTTGTCGGACACCTTTATCGTAAAATGATAGCTTCCCACTCCTAATTGTGAGCCTGCCTTTACCTTAATCGTTCCGACATTTCCGCTTGTCGTAAGCTGAAACATTCCCGAATCCTGTCCGTTTACTAATTGATAGCTGTAGGTCGTAGTTGAACCGCCGATCGTATCCGGTGTTCCTTCATTCCCTGTAATCGTACCGATGACTCCGTTCCCCATTACATTTGATTGACTTGCGGTAAAGGTCGGAATTGTAGTATCACTTGAAGCACTGTCAGGTGTAACTGCCGCATTCACTCCGCGATAGATAATGATTTCCTTTTCTGCATAAGCAGGCTCATAATTATCCAGCCCTGTACTTGGGTCATCATCTGCCGTAGCGCATATTGTCACCTTATTAAACGCATCATTTCCGTTATACGTAATTTCACCCGTATCCGGGTCTATTTCAATCAATGCCGAATAGCCGCCTGATTTCGAATACGTTATCTTTGTCCCTGTACTTGGATTCGCTGTCGCTGTTTCACTCCAAGGAGTAGCTGCATCACTGATTGATTTCTTTGTTGTATTCGGATCGTTGAAGGCAACTGTTAAGTTTGTCTTTCCTACTACGATATGAACCGTCGCAGAATCAACGCCACCCTCCGGATCACCGTTACTGTCTATCGCATTAATTTTGAAATAATAATCACCGGCAGCTAAACCGTCAGGCCCCTTTACAACTACATTTCCATTCGACAATGAGAATAATTGATAATCATTTTCATGCCCGCTGACACTTGTATCACTGACTAATGTTGTCGTGATCGGTGCTACACCGTTGCTTGTTGTAAAGGTTGCCACCACATCATTTTGATTGACATTCTTACTGACCTCTAAGCCTGTCTTAGGAGTAACATTTACCGTAACCTCTTTGGTAATTAACAGATTATAGGCTTGTGAAAACGCCGATGATTTACTTGGTTCACGATTAGTCGGCAAAACCTCATTTACTACTGCGATTTGATATTGTCCCTCTGCCAAACTGCTTGTATCAACCTCATATAACGCTTCACCGCCTGAAGCCGCTCCTAGTGGTGCATAATACAACGGCTTTCCTTGATTATCGAATATCACTGCCGAAAGTGTTCCGCCGATTGAGCCTGATGCTTTCAGTCTTATTTTTGATCCCTTAACAGTCGCAAACAGATTATTTTGCTTATTCAACGGTTGACTCTCACTTACATGATAGAAAGGCTCAGTTGAATTCAAACTCGCTGTCATTGATGTGTCTAACAAGCGAACAATCATATCACCATAAGCAGCCGTATCATTTACTACATGGCTCGAAGTAGATAATAAATTTGCCGGTGTTGCATTAATGGCACTGATTGAACTTGTCCCTGTAGAAGCTGAAGTCGCAAACACTGCACTGTTTAAATCAATATAAGCAGTGGGGCGTACATCTGCACGTATATTAAACATATTAGGTACATTCACTGTTCCGCCCGTTACACGATTTTGTGAATAATAAACAGGAATACCGGAAGAACCTATCATTTTCTGTATAAAATCACCTGCGGTGTGACCAGGTTTATTGGAGGCCGCTAAAGCTAACCAATAATCAGACGGATATTTCATCTGTGACGCTGACAGTGATGTCACAATATAGTTGTTAGCGATAAAGCTTTTTCTTCCAAAGCTGTCCGGTCCAGACGAAGTGACTAAATTAGTTACCACATCTATTCCCGGCTCTCCACCCGCTGCCGCAAGAATTGAGAAAAATTCAGATTCATTATTATAAGTAATCAAATCAATATCATGTGTTGCGTTTAATTGGGAATTAAATGCCTCTACATACCTAACTGCTGCTTGATCCTTATAAGCTAACATCGAAAGTTGATTATGCATAGAATTAAGCGTCCATCCGTACCAAGAATAATTCGTACCGTCAATCACTATCCACGGCGCTGCTTTTATTGCGGTATCTGTCGTAACCGCTATATCAGAGGCCAATGTCTTTGTGGCAAGACTCAACCAAGCACTGATTGCCGGTTTTGTACACTTTGTCGGTTTTGAGGTTTGATGCAATGTAATCGGACAGTTATAAGTTGTATAATTTCGCAACGTACCTAATTGCCAAGCATTGTTTCCGCCGCCCGCTTCAATCGCAATCTTATCACCTGATTTAAAGCCAATGTCTGTTTTAGAACCACTTAGGTTTGAAGGTGCTTTGTTGATTCTGGTAGTTACTTTTTCTCCCAAATTATATGTTGAGGACATTGCATTAAGATAAGATTGTGTATATGGAAAAATTACCACAACCAGAGCTGTACATAAAAGAGATAATGACAATATAATCAGTTGCTTTCTCATAGTATCGCTTCCTTTCTCAATTCAACCTGTAAACATAGGTTTCTTTTGTATAAAAGCTATTATAGAATCGCTTGATCAGTGAATAACATATTTTGCGTTAAAGGGGCATTCATAGCCTGCTGCGCCTTGTATTCATTCATTAGACACGCCGGTATATGAAAACGTGCGCTGAATATTTAACTTTTATCGATTTTTTTTTACAAAAGATAACCAACAAGTCATATGCCTATAAAAATATTAATGCAAAGCTTCCTCATATGCCTGTATCCAGCCATCCTTATCCAATAAATCATAAAAAGGAGAACCGCTTTGCCGCAGCTGTTCAACATAAGGAGAAAGCTCAGCCAAAGCATTCTGATCCAAGGATTTGATTTCCGCTTGGCAATGCGCCTTTTTTCTGAGAATAAAATAAGCATTCTGATTTTTTATTTCAGAGGGAAGCTCCTCATCTAAAACGACCGGTTTATTCCATTCATTGACAGAAAAGGTACTGATACCGATGACTGTCAACAAACACAAGGAAGCCGTACTGAAAAGCTTAGCCGATGCACTGCGCTTAAAATAGGAAAATCTGCCCAAGCTCCATTCACAGGCCTTCGGTGCCGAACGATGAAAACTAAACAGTAATAATAATCCTGTCGAAAGTGAATAAAAAGGAAGCTTTTCATTCGCTTGGGCTTCATATAATTGAATTTGTTTGCGTAATAACTTCTTGCCGGTACGAAGTCGGCTTTTGACCGTTCCTTCCGGTATTCCCAACACCTTGGCAATCTCACTCATTTTCGCATCATCATAGTACTTTAGAATCAGCGGTTCTCGATAAATATAAGGTACATTTGATAATAGCTTCAACACGATTTCATGAGTGCTTTTCTTGCATACGACAACAGACGGCAGGGAATCCTCACGCTGATCTGCGATTTCCAATGCCGCAAGTGCGCTTTCATCCATACATATCTCGCGATTCTTACGGAACATATTTTTACAGCGATTCATTAATATATGCTTCATCCAAACGATTACCACATCAGGATTCTTTAAACCGTTGATATTGTTTCTGATATTAATAAAAGTATCCTGTACAGCATCCTGCGCATCCGCTTCATTTTGTGTCAGCCTTAAGGCCATATAATAAAAAGCAGTATAAAAATCATGATATAATTGGGCAAATGCTTCCTCATTGCCCGCTTGGATTTGTTGAACGATTTTTGGTAAATCCTTACGTTTCATGATTTCTTCTCCTTTTTTTATTCATGCATACTAAATTATTACATATTTATCATATTTTATCAATAAATCATTGTAATATTTTTATTTATTACGAAATATACATTTTTTGACATTTATATCATTAATTAGACACATAAGAATATTAAAACGTGCGCTGTTTTTATGCCTAAAATAATGCAAAATTTTGTTATAAATGAAATGATTTATTTATACCAAAAACAAAAGCCTTACTTGATGATACCGCATAGTAAGGCTGTCACTTTTACCGAAAACATGGTATACTCCCATCTTTAACACTTAATAAAAAACGAAACAGCGCTAAACTCTTTAATAAAGGGCTCAAATGCTGTTTTGTTCTTTGTAATGAATATGCGTATATTATTTAGTGTTTTTAATAATATTTCGTATGTTTTGCTTAGTGCTTATTTCATAGTCAGTA